>JADFSP010000019.1 GCA_022560695.1 Pseudomonadota bacterium | reverse complement strand
GTGCTGACCCTAGATCTAATAGAGCGGACTTGATTGCTGCCGGGTCTTTGCCCTTATTAACCGACCGGCTCGCCGTCTCGAAGGCTGATGATGCGATAGCAAAGTCCGCCTTATCGTCAGCGTAGCGTTGTAATTGCATTCTCTCGTATTGCTTATGCGGAGCCAATGCAACTTGATCAACTGCGCTTTTACGTTCGCCGGATTCCGCTATCGACACGGCCCAAAGGCTTAACGGCTCTCGCCTGCCTTCTATAAGAACATCTGCATGGGATTGAACTGCAAGACTCGCGGCAGCCAATATTGATTGGCCACAAAGTGCATCAGGTGCCTGCACGACTTGATGTATCCGTTTCGCAGCCGGTCCGAGAACGTCGCCGAGTGCGTCAAGCGGGTAGTCCGCCGCAGGCGGCACTGGTCGCCGCAACGGTTCAGGCGCGGCTCTCTGTGGGCGTAGTATTCCTACCGTTCTTACATCAGGCGGTGACATCCATGACCTCCGCATCATAAAAGACCCGGGGGTCATCCTCGTTTAGTAGTGCTTCTCGTATCGCGACCACAGATGACGCCCCTGCACGGAGCAAAGCTTCTGCCACCGCTCCAAGCCGGCTATCATCGTATGTACCACGCTCATGGATCAGCGCTGGCTTGCTATCTGATGGCCATTCAAAGTCTTCAGGATTGGCGTCATCAGGCAGCACGATGATTGGAACGTGATGCTTTTTCTGAAGGTTCCAGGCACCTGGACCAATAGCAACGCGCACACCGCTTGACGGTACGGGTTGAAATTGCTTACCGAATGGAGGCAGTTTCACTGCAGTGCCTCCAAGCATTCTTTGACCCGTTGGATATGAATCCAAGCGTAGGCGTAGCCCAAGCAAGTCTTGCAATATGTTTCGTGTGCTTCGTCTATCATTAAGTCACCGCAACTTTTGCAGCGCATGTGGCTCTTCGCGTCAATCGTGCATTTTGAATCTGTTCTGTTTATACTCACCTTGCAATATCCTTTACGCGTCAGTCGGTGCTACCAACACTTTCGGCTGGCGCGTTTTTCGTTGTGTTAATCAATCAGGCGCGACACGCTTCTTGATACCCACTATCTTTGAATGCATCCGCTACGGGCATAACGGTCCGGGAACTTGCGATGTTCGATTTTCTGCCTGTCCGTAACTCTTGGATAATGCAGAAAATACATCGGCTGACCGGTCTCGATCACCGCCAGCACATTTCACAATGACGTCGATGTAATCGCTCAAGCAGGCGATCATCTGCATTGGGGGAACGCTTTCATGTGCCGCGGTATCAATGGCTTCGCCAACGGCGCTTGTCAGTACACTGTGTGGATTCATCGTTGCTCCTCAAAATCTTCAGGTGCCCTTTATATAGGTGCGAGAAAAAATAGTGGTTTTCAGAGAATTTCCTAATATCGCCACTTCCAATTGCCTCGGTATTCACATACCTGACCAACTTTTACGTACTCCTTAAGGTGGTCGGCTATGTCCTCAGTCATTGGGTTCTTGCGAAGGGTTTTTCGTGCATATTTCGTAGACTGGCGTACAAGGTCAGCAACCTTCTGCTTCGGGCTGTACAAACTACGGGGCCTGCCGTTGAAATGTTGTGCGTTCAGGTGGGCGCCTAGCACGCCCTTGAGATCACCGTTGTGGATGAAACTCGAGCCAGGTGTTGCCTTTCGAAGAAAACATTCAAGTTCGTTGGCTTTTTCAACCGCAGTTTCTGTATCAATTCGGCCCAGTTCTTCGACGTGTTCATGCAACGCTGCGATCTCATGAGGTTCGAGAGCGGACTGATAAGAACCGCTAAAGCAGGGCCCGATATGACTCCATTCGAGCATGTCATGAACATGATCCTCAGGATCTCCATTCTCCGGGTCGATTTTTTGCGGGGGCTCTTGTTGTGCCCCTGTGTAAACCGAAAAAACGCTCAACTGAGAGATTGTCGAATCGGGATACCAGACATCACTTTTGCGGTGGAGAAGAATGGTCCGGTAATAATCAAATCCAGCTAGCGGCTTGAATCGTTCACTCCCAATCACGTAGTGATCGCGGAATCGCTGAAACGGAATGCGACCAGCTCGAATTACTCGATTCAGAGCCAATTCAATGAACTTGATGTCAATCTGGTCGAGGGGCTCTTGATTAGTGACCTTGTAGAGAGTGATTACGGCTTGCGAAAGGTAGCGGCTCACGGCGCACCCTCGTCACGGCTTTCAATTTTCCCCGTCTCTTCCGAAAAACGGCCGTCTGGGCCCTTTTTCAGCGTCAGAATCGAATCTGGGGGTGGTTTCTCGCCGTAATACTTATAGACACTGAGAGGAATCGCGTCTGTGGTCGGTCTGACCTCGTAAAGCTTGCAGTCCGTACATGGACACAGAGTTACTTGAGCCAGCCACATCCCAGGCGAATGAGGGTCGTAGACGCAGGATTTGCAGTGGGCGTTGATGGCCCTGCGGAGTGACTTCTTCACCGGCACCGATCCGACGCGTCTCGATCCGAGCTGGCTAAGCGTTGTTCTACAAATCTACGGAGGGACTCGTGTGGAACAAGTCGGCGTCTGCCTACTTTGATTGACTCAAGCTCTCCGCTGTGAATAAGACTTTTCACAGTAGTGAGCCCAAGGTCTGTCATTTTGCAGACGTTATGTAGGCCGAATAGGCGACCCGATATCATGTAACTCATGTGTCCTCCGTTCGGTAGGGGAGTGGCCGTAAATGGCCAAAGAAGGCCGTTGAAGAGCAGATTACGGCCCGAAAGGACACAAACCGGTTTTTGTCCTGGAATTATTATTTGAGTTTTTCGTTCGCTCTAGTTAGGGATTTCTTCGCTGCAGCGAATGACACAGGGTATTCGTCATCTTCATGAAATGCGTCGGGGAGGCAGTAAATAATCTCGTTCTCTTTGTCAATCCGAAACACACAGCCATGATTTAAGTCATCGAGGTAGTCCAAGACCTCGTCAAATGTGTGGTACCCGGATGTAACGGCGCTCTCTATGTAAAACGCGTGCCAAGATTGCCTGCGGCCCTTCTTTCCTTGAGCCGCTAGTGCTGAACGTCGCCATCGTTCGAGTTCTCTTTCGATGAGAATGAGTTGTCTGGCTCTATGGAGCTTGTGATATGGCTTCGAGATCACCCTTACTCTTGCGAGGAGCTGATTCGCAAAATGGAAAGCCCCGTGTACGCGCACAACAGCTTGGTTTTTTTTAAGTCGTTCGTAGAGCGGGATACGTGAGTCCGTGCTCTGCTGATGTAGGTCTTCCTTAATGCTCGCGGCCCATTCGCCCAAAGCCTCGACATATCCGTCTATTGAATCGTAGTCATTGATGTTTGGCGGCAGCGGAAATTTCAATGCTTCAAGTGATTCGATGCGAGTCTTGTCTGCCTGCGTATTAGTTAGTTGTTCGGCATATTCCGAGCTGATTAACCTCGCATACGTCCGGTATGCGTCGTCGAATGACTCGCGGTCATCAAATTGCCCACGTTCAGGAGGCGGAGGGAAGTCCTCAATCTGTGCCGCAAGGTTTCTGATCTTGCTCAGTACAGATGCGATTTCAGAGTTGTCTTTTATTCGACTCTGTGACAACGCCATGTGTTTTTTGTTCGCCGCAATAGTCGCGTCAAGCTTGGCGATTTGTTCGTCAAGCTTGGCGATTTGTTCGTCAATATTTTCAGCGCTCATCTTTTTGTCCGACGATCTTGAGAACATGCTGGCTCCATGCATTGGCAGACGCGATTCTCTCGGACTCATACTCAGCATGGTTGTATGTGGCCATTACACCAGTCATCGTGTGGTTAACCAGCTTTTCTACAATATACGGCTCTACGCCCAGATCATTCATTCCGGTTACAAGCGTCCGCCGAAGGTCGTGCGGAGTGAAGCGAGGTGAGACTTTTTCTCGGTCGCACCAACGTCGTAGCCAGGCCTGTGTAGCCGTAGCTGAAAGATTCTCGAACACTTTGCGCCGCTTTCTTGGAAGCTTCTCTAGTAAGGCTTCTATCTCTCGTGTTATTGGAACCCAGTGGGGGCGGGCGTTCTTTGATACTGTTGCCGGAATATGCCATTTGCCATCTCTGAGGTCGTCCCAGAGCATCACTTGAGCTTCGCCAATTCTCTGACCAGTCAACAGCAAGAATCGAAGTAATGACTGGTGGTCCGAGTCTGCCCGCCACAACATACGTATTTCGCGTTCCGTAAGCGTCCGGTCGCGAGGTTTTTCATCTCCACCGACAAGCTTTCTTGTCAACTCCCGAAGGGGGTCCACTGTCAGGTAGCCGATAGCGGTTCCGAACTTGGTAGATTGCTTGAAAATTGCGAGAAGTCTGTTCGCACCGACCGGGCCACTTGTTACAGCGTACTTTCGTAGCCACGTGCGAACAGCGACACGAAAATCACGGGTAGCCTGCGCGTCAAGGTCTGATACTTGTAGTTCTTTGATGCGGTCCGTAACACGATTGTCGATGTACATGCGAACCTGTCGAGGTCGGCGATAATTCGGTTTTACGTGCTCGTCGAAATATTGATTGAGAAGTTCGCCGAACAGGGTGGGGGAGTCTCCAAGTTCCACCGGCTTTTTGGCAATCTCAATGTCTTCCGTTCTCTTAGCCGCCGCTAGGAGTCGGGCATCTTTCAAAGATGTGCGAGGGTAGGTTCCGAGAGTCGTCTTCTTGGTCCGTCCATGAATCTTCCTCCGCAACACCCAAGTCTTTGTGCCGTTTGGGCGTATTCGGATATACAATCCGTTGCCGTCATTCTCCCAACGGTCTTTTGATTTTGCGAAAAAAGCCCTCACCTGAGAGTCCAATAACCGGTGCGCCTTCGCCATTATGGGGACACCTTTTTGCCCAAAAGTACACTATTGGGGACACCTTAGCACTGTCTACCCGCGACCGTCAACGGCCCTTAACGACCATAAGTAACTGTAATAAAAACATATTATGAAACAAGATCGGCGCGTTTCTGTACTTTTCGTTTGCATGGGCAATATCTGCCGATCGCCCACTGCCGAGGGCGTCTTTCGACACCTGGTCGCGGAACGTGGGCTTCTCGACCGGATCGACGTGGATTCGGCCGGTACGCATGCGTACCACGTCGGTGAAGCGCCCGACCGGCGCGCGCAGACGGCGGCCGCAAAGCGTGGTGTCTCGCTATCCGACATCCGCGCTCGCCGAGTCGGCCTGGCCGACTTCGAACGCTTCGACTTCGTTCTGGCAATGGACCGCGATAACCTGAACCAGCTCCGCGAGCAGGCCGATGCGTCGCAACGCTGCAAGCTCCATCTGTTCCTGGATTTTTCGTCGGGGCCCGAGAGCGAGGTACCGGATCCTTACTTCGGTGGCGCGACCGGTTTCGAACGAGTGCTTGATCTCGTCGAAGACGCGTCTCGAGGCCTGCTCGAGACGCTTATGCCACGGCAGGACTAGAAAAACCGGGGTCGAACCCCGGTTTTTTCCCGGCCCCGGTTTTTTCTAATCACCTGACTCGGTCTTTTCTTCGCCGGCATCGGCCAGCGCCTCTGTGGGCCTGTCCGCCCCATCGTCGCTGATCGGCGCAGCCGGTTCCCAGGGCAACAGGCGGCCTGTGGGTTTGCCGGACGTCTCCGCGGGTGTCGCGGACGGCGAACCGTTTCCTGAGGATGCCGGGTCCTCCGTTGCACCACTGGCCTTGGCCGTGGTCTTCTTTTTGCTCCCAGGTCGCGGTTTCGCGTCGCCAGGCGATTTGCGGCGCGCTTTTTTCACTGCAGCGGGCGCACTTGCCTCGACCGGTTCCTGCACCGGCGCCGGTGTCGTTGTCGGCTCGGCCGGACTGCTGTCTGAGCGGTCGGATTGCGCCTCTTGCGCCTGGGCCTGCCCGAGTGTGTCTGGCGATGTTGCGGCCCTCTCGTCCGCTTCACGCTCGGCGTCAGTGCGGGCCTTCGGGGGAGGACCATTCTGGCCAGCCGCCTCTTGCGTGACATTCACAGTGCCCGGATCGGAGGGTTTCGCCTCAGGCCGTTCCGACCCGTGCAGAGACTGTTCAGGCGGCGGCGCTTCGGCATCATCCGGACTTTCGGCAGCCGCTATTGGTCGTTGCTGTGCCGTACTGGCGTCCTGTGCCGGACGATCGCCACCGCGCCGGCGGCGGCGACCGCCGCGAGCGCGGCGGTTCCGCGTTCTCTTCGCCTCGTCGCGCGATTCGTCCTTCCTCGCAATGGGTGCTTTTGCCGTCGAGTGCTGCGCATTGCGGTCTCTGGATGGTGTTGCACCATCACCGGAATTCGTTTTCTTCGCGGACTTCGTGTTGTTCTTCTGCCGTTTCGGGCGCTGGCTGTCGTTCTGTCGAGAGTCACCGCGGTGCCGATCTCGCTGGGCACCCCGGCCGCGACGGGATCTTGACGAACTTTTGCGGCGAGTGCTGGGGCGGGAGGGTTTTCTGCGGCGTTCGGTGCCGCCACCAAATAGCGCAAACAGACCAGCCCAAAATCCACGACCTGCGGCGGATTTACGTTTTGGCGCCGGAGATGTCGGTTCGATTTTTCCGATGGCCGCGGCCACGGTTACTTTTGGTTCCTGCATGGATTGTGAAAGTTCCGGTTCAGGCTCACTGTCGGCAAGGAGATAGCTGACGCCGGCATTCTCGGGTTGCTCGACCTGGTCATCGCGTACGCGGCGGATATCGTAGTGCGGTGTTTCGAGCGCCGGGTTGGCGACGAGAATGACCTGCGTGTCATTACGCGTTTCGAGACCCTGCACCCAGTCGCGCTTTTCATTGAGGAGATAGGTCGCAACTTCGACTGGCAGTTGTGCAATAACCTTGGCCGTCCGGTCCTTGCGCGCTTCTTCGCCAATGATGCGCAGTATTGCCAATGCAAGCGACTCGACACTGCGTATAGTGCCAAACCCCGTGCAACGCGGGCAGGTCTGGTAGCTCGACTCACCGAGCGATGGCCGCAGGCGCTGACGGGACATTTCCATCAGGCCGAAACGCGAGATCTTGCCGATCTGAACGCGAGCCCTGTCCTGGCGCACCGAGTCTCGCAGCCGGTTTTCAACTTCGCGTTGATTTTTCTGCGGGCCCATGTCAATGAAGTCGATGACGATGAGACCTCCGAGGTCACGCAGGCGAAGCTGCCTTGCGATTTCTTCCGCCGCCTCGATATTGGTGTTGAGCGCAGTTGCCTCGATGTCGCTGGCTTTGGTCGCGCGCGCCGAGTTGATGTCGATCGATACCAGTGCTTCGGTATGGTCGATGACAATGCTGCCGCCCGATGGCAGGTTGACGGTATGCGCAAACGCGGATTCGATCTGTGACTCGATTTGAAAGCGCGTGAACAGCGGTACCGGATCGTCGTATTTCTTGAGCTTGCGCAGATTGTGCGGCATGACCTGCTGCACGAATTCCCGTGCTTCCTCGTAGGTCGTGTCGTCGTCGATCAGGATTTCACCGATTTCGTTCGTCAGATAGTCACGCAGCGCGCGTATTACGGCATTGCTCTCGCGATAGATCAGGAACGGCGACGGCTGCTCGAGTACGACATTGAGAATCGCATTCCAGACCGCAAGCAGGTTTTCGAGGTCCCAGGCAAGTTCTTCAGCGTTTCGTTCGATGCCGGCCGTGCGCAAAATGACGCTCATGCCTTTTGGAATTTCGATTTCGCCCAGAGATTCTCTGGCGAGATCGCGATCAGCACCGACAATGCGCCGCGAAACACCGCCGGATCGGGATTTGTTGGGCTTGAGGACGATAAAACGTCCGGCGAGACTGACGAAGGTTGTTAACGCGGCGCCCTTGTTGCCGCGCTCTTCCTTGTCGATCTGGACGACAATGTCCTGTCCTTCATTGAGGACTTCCCTGATATTTGCTTTGGACCCCTGCTGCACGTCGGCAACAAAGTATTCGCTCGATATTTCCTTGAGCGGCAGGAAGCCGTGGCGATCCGCGCCGTAATCGATGAATGCAGCTTCGAGGCTGGGCTCGATTCGTGTGATTTTGCCTTTGTAGATATTGGCTTTTTTGCGTTCGCTCGTGGGTCCTTCGATATTCAGGTCATACAGGCGTTGGCCGTCGACCATTGCCAGGCGCAACTCTTCTTCCTGAGTTGCATTGATTAACATTCTCTTCATGATGCCCTGCTCGCAGAGTGGTTGAGGGCAGCGGATTGAGGCGGGGAGCCGGGGCACGGGCGCAGGGATCCTCGTGCCGATCAATGCGGCGCGAGGCGATGCCTCTTTCGAGACTCGGATATCGTAGTTGGACCTGATTCTTACCGATCAGGCCCCGCGAAAATTCGATCATGATTTCCCTGCGGCCTAGCCGCTGTGGCGCTCACCGGTTGCCATGTTCGCTGCCAATGAAATCAGGTCTCGCGCAATGCGGGACCAATGTAAAATGCTTGACGTAACAGGCGGCAATTCCTGGATCGGGGCCGCTTGATCTCCTGTGCGATGCCCGGCTGACGAACGCAGAGCCTCACAGGGCGTTAATATAGCATACCCGTTCGATCCATCAAGTTATTGATCAGGCAGCAAAAGTCGATGGCAGAGCCAAAGTTCGAGGTGGCCAAAGTACGCAAAGTCCAGGTCGATGCCGACAAGTCCGGGCAGCGCATCGATAATTTCCTGCGCCGTGAGCTACCGGGCGTCCCCAGGAGCCGCCTGTATCGGCTGCTGCGCCGCGGCGAGGTACGGGTCAACGGCGGCCGCGTACGGGCCGACTACCGCTTGCAAGACGGCGACGAGGTGCGCGTGCCTCCGGCCTGGATCAATGTTGCCCGAGAGGCGCCGCCAGCGAGCCAGTCGGCGGCAATGCTCGACAACGTCCTGTATGAAGACAAGCGCCTGCTCGTCATCGACAAGCCGAGCGGGACCGCCGTGCATGGCGGCAGCGGCATCAGCCATGGGGTCATTGAACTGCTGCGACATGCGCGCCCTGACTTGCACGATCTGTCGCTGGTGCACAGACTTGACCGGGAGACTTCGGGCTGCCTGGTACTGGCGAAACGCCGCAGCGCGTTGCGCGCCCTGCACGCGCATTTTCGCGAAGGTCGTGTTGAAAAGAACTATCTCGGGCTGGCAATCGGTGACTGGCAATTGGGTGAACAGTTGATCGACGAGCCGCTGCTCGTTCGCCACCGCAAGGGTGGCGAACGGCACGTCATCGTCAGCCACGAGGGCAAGTCCGCGCAGACTCGATTTCGGCTGTCGCGGACATTCAGTCGGTACAGCCTGCTGCAGTGTTCGCCGCTAACAGGGCGAACGCACCAGATACGGGTCCACGCGCAAAGCGCCGGCTTTCCGCTCGCTGGCGATGAACGATATGGAGACGCGGATGCCAATCGCGAAGCAAAGTCCTTCGGCCTGCGGCGCCTGTTCCTGCACGCTCAGTCGATCGCATTTCCGGACGATCATGGCAACGAGATGCATTTTACGGCGCCATTGGCTGACGATCTTGAACGCTTTCTGACGGTCGGTCTGGTCGCGGCGTGCCGTGCGATGCGGGCCTGAAGCCCACCCTAAAGGCCCCGATCGGCCGATAACCGGACCTCGCCGGCGTTTACGACAACAGGTAGCCGAGCTGCAACAGCCGGTCCGCGACCCAGATCATCGGCAATCCGATCAACGCCGTGGGATCATCGGTGTCGACCGAGTCGAACAGCACAAACGCCGCACCCTCGAGCTTAATGCTGCCCGCACAGTCGTAAGGTTTGTCGAGCCGCAGGTAGGCCTCGGCGAGACGGCGGTCAAACTGTCGAAAGTGAACGGTCGATCTGTCCTGATGTTCATAGCGTGTGCGATTGACCGGATCGAGAATACAGACTGCCGTCAGAAACCGGATAGCGTGACCCGAAGCGGCCAGCAACTGTTCGATGGCTTTCTGGTGGCCGCCGGGTTTGCCGAGAACCCGGCCATCGAGAACGGCAAGCTGATCGGCGCCGATCACGAGTGCCTGGCGTGCGTTGGCGGATACGGCTTCGGCTTTTTTCCTGGCCAGATGAGTCGCGAGATGCTCGGGATCCAGTCCGTAATCATTGGACTCATCGACATCCGGCGACACCGCCTTGTACTCGGTCAGAAAGCGGTCGAGAAGGCCGCGTCGGTAGGGCGACGACGACGCCAGGACAATGGCCGGGGCGGATGGATTTTGCACAAAAAATCAGTCGCTTGGCTTGAGTACACGGCAGTTTACCGAGTTTGCCGCAGGGCACCGCAGATTCGCGCCAAAAGCAGGCGCCATGCTTTGACAGTGGCCGCCCGTGTCCCTATCATGCGCGCGCCATGGGCAATCCACTGCGAGATCGCTGCCTCCCGTCGGAGATGGCAGAGAAAAGTCAAGTCATTGAAATTTCAAATAAAATCAGTGATTTCGAACGACTCGAAGCGGTTGTCGCGAGTGAGCTGTCGGTGCTGGAGGCGGATAAACTGCCGCAATGCTGGCGGGAATCGCTGGTCACCGGGCGGCTGACCTTCAGCTACGGCAGCACGCACAACAGTGTTCCGGCGCTGGAAGGTAATCTGGTCGTGACCATCGATGCGGTTTGCCAGCGGTGCCTGGAGCCATTCCGCCTGTTGCTGGAGACGAAGCTCAGGGTGTTGCTTGGCGCTGCCGGGCAATCGCCCGGCGAACATGATGGCTACGAGTGGTGGGAGCTTGCGGATCACACAGTACGACCGATCGACATCGTCGACGAGGCACTGGTCATGGCGATGCCGCTGTCCGCAATGCACGGGACGGCGGATGGATGTTCGGAAATCGGATCGCATGCAACTGATGCCGCCGATGCCGTTGAGACAGTAACGCCGTTCGCGGCGTTGAAGATGCAACTGCAAGATAGAGGCAAATAATACGATCTTCATGATCGGACGGAATTGAATTCTATGACGGTGCAGAAATCGCCGTCGTGAAGTGGAGAAAGCTATGGCTGTTCAAAAGAGTCGCAGGACACCCGCAACGCGCGGTGCGCGACGT
The DNA here is from genome assembly GCA_022560695.1 of Pseudomonadota bacterium. GTDB lineage: Bacteria > Pseudomonadota > Gammaproteobacteria > Steroidobacterales > Woeseiaceae > UBA1847. The sequence goes on along the minus strand of JADFSP010000019.1, from coordinate 36,390 downwards.
TCGCATGACAAGTTGAAGAACCCGGCGTTGTCGGTCGATCCGACGTCCGGAGAAACCCACCTGCGACATCGAGTATCGCCCGATGGGTTTTACCGCGGCCAGCAGGTCGTCGCGCAGCCCGAACAGGACGACGCAGAAGAACAAGCGTAAGTCTGCTTTCCGAGTGGCCCGTAATCATCGGGCCCCGCAATTGTGGGAGTGCCTGCGGCCAGTTGACTTGATGCGAGCACCCTGCTGGGCTTAATGGTATTGTAATAAAGAGCCATGGCGGTGCGGATTCGTACGCGTTTCAACATGCGGTCGATACGGCTGCCGTCGAAGTAAAAAACCAGGTGCCTCAATAAATCGGCCGTTTGCTGTAATGGGGAGCTGCATGACCTATTCGAAAATAGCCGGTACCGGCCGCTATCTGCCGGAACGTGTTCTAACCAATTTTGACCTCGAGAAAATAGTCGAAACCAGTGATGAGTGGATTCGGACTCGCACCGGTGTTGAGCGCAGACACGTGTGTGCTGATGATGAGACCACTTCAGATATGTGCGTCGAGGCAGCGAAGGTAGCGATAGAAGATGCGGGCATTGACGTCAGTGATATTGATTTCGTTATCGTCGGCACGACGACACCAGATCTGATCTTTCCAAACATCGCGACATTGATTCAGCATCGTCTCGGCATTCCAGCCTGCACGGCGTTCAGCCTTGAAGCTGCCTGTACGGGATTTATTTACGCACTGACGACTACGGATAAATTCATCAAGGCTGGCGGTACGAAATGTGCGTTGGTGATCGGTGCAGAGTGCATTACCAAACTCGTCGATTGGAAAGATCGCAATACCTGCGTCCTGTTCGGTGACGGCGCGGGTGCTGTCATCGTCAAGCCCTCGGATGAGGCCGGCATCATCTCCTGTCACCTCGGTGCCGACGGTCAATACAAGGAATTGCTTTATTACCCGGTCGGTGCGTCGAAGGATTTGCACAAGGCGGGCACGGACGATGTGGCGATCACGATGAAGGGCAACGAGGTCTTCAAGGTTGCGGTCAAGACCCTTGGCAATGTTGCCAAAGCGGCTCTGGACGCTGCCGGCATCGACAAGAGCGAATTGGATTGGCTCATTCCACATCAGGCAAACATGCGCATCATTCAGGCCACGGCGAAGAGGCTTGGTTTGCCGTTGGACAAAGTTATTGTCACTGTGCAGGACCATGGCAATACATCGGCGGCATCGGTACCGATGGCGTTCGATGTTGGTATTCGTGATGGTCGTATTCAGCGCGGGCAGCTGGTGCTCATGGAGGCCTTCGGCGGCGGCTTTACCTGGGGTTCGGTCCTGATGCGCTATTGATTCACGTGCGGGTCTGCGGAATCGTTTGTTACCACAACTGACTTTTTTTATCGCGCGACGTTCGCCGGCTCATGCGTTGATGCAGTTGCCGGCGTTTTCGATCGAGACGGTCGCGCCGGATTGCAGCATCGATTTTCGCACCGTGTCGTGTGTCGAAATCGTCGCGAAAGTGACAGAAGTCATCGTACGCGTCGCGGACATGCTGCAGTTCGCGTGCTACAAGTTCGAGAATGATGATGTCATCGAGATAGCCGATTACGGGAATATTGTCCGGGAGGATGTCCTCGGGATCAGCAAAGTAAACGAACGTGGCCAGCAGGCGCTCTCGATCGGCAATGGGCAATTGCCACTCGTCGTCAGCCAGCATCTGGATCAATAATTCCAGTTGCGGCAGTCGTTTCGCAACGAAATCAGGCAACGGATCGTTGCGACGGATTTCGTCGAGGACATCGCAGATCGCTTCAATGATCTCCGCCTCTTCGGCGTCACGAACAGCCTCACGCGACTGTTTCAATGCCTTGCGAAAAAACTGCAGGTCACGATCGCTCAGTTCGAAGGAGAGTTTGATGCCCATGCGCGAATTCCATGATTGCTCGCGGGGATACAGGCTAGCGGTCGATTTGCGCACGGTCAAACGCCCGCGAGAACCAGGACACGGCGAATGCTGCGGCAATCGTTTACCATGGGCATGGCAACAAGGCATATGGCAGTGAAACCGCAGCTCGTTATTGGCAACAAAAACTACTCGTCCTGGTCGTTGCGGGCCTGGTTCCTGTTGCGTGAGGCGGACATCGACTTCGATGAAAACAGGATTTCGCTGGATACAGCCGGGACGGCTGCGCAGATAGCGGAATTCACACAGGCGGGCAGGGTGCCGGTATTGTTGCTGGACGAAGTCACCGTGTGGGACACTTTGGCGATCGCCGAAACGGCGGCTGAACGATGGCCCGACAAAAATCTGTGGCCCGGCGACGCCGATGCGCGCGCGCACGCGCGGAGCATCAGCGCAGAAATGCATTCCGGCTTCGGGGCTTTGCGCGCCGGAATGCCGATGAATTGCCGCGCGATGGGACGCAAGGTTTCGTTGCCGGATGAGCTGACACAGGATGTTGACCGTGTCATCGCAATCTGGTCTGAGTGCCACCGTCGTTACGGCGCGGATGAAGGCTGGTTGTTCGGCGATTTCTGCATTGCCGACGCAATGTATGCGCCGGTGGTGCTGAGATTCAGGACTTACGGCATCAACCTGCCGGAGTCGGCGGGCTTCTATCCGCGTCGATTGTTGCAAAGTACCGCGATGCAGGAATGGCTGGCGTCGGCGGAATCGGAAATTGAGGTCCTCGAAAGGGAAGAAACGGGTCGATGAAAAGACTGGCAACAATCATTGCGGCAACGTGCATCGTTGCAACGAGTCCATCGTTTGCAGAAATTTACGAGCTGCCGCCTGACGGTTATGACGTGGTCGGAGCCGTCGCGACGATTACGGCGCGGTATGAGGATACGCTGGTTGATATAGCCAGGCGCCATGGAGTCGGCTACCAGGACATTGTGCGTGCTAATCCCGATGTTGATGTCTGGTTGCCTGGTGAAGGCACAGAAATTGTTCTGCCGACGCGTTTCGTATTGCCGCCGGGTCCGCGGCACGGCATCGTACTCAACCTTGCCGAGTATCGCCTGTATTATTTCCCGCAGACGCCGCCGGGCGAAGCGGCGACCGTGATGACCTACCCAATCAGCATCGGTCGTATGGATTGGGAGACGCCGCTGGGCGTGACGACGGTCATTGCCAAGGCGCGCAATCCGGCCTGGTATCCGCCGCAGTCGGTGCGCGACGAGCATGCCGCCGACGGCAGGCCATTGCCGAGGGTCGTGCCGCCGGGCCCGGACAACCCGCTGGGTCGATTCGCGATGCGACTTGCCTTGCCCGGCTACCTCATTCATGGCACCAACCGGCCGGTGGGCGTTGGCATGCGCGTCACGCATGGCTGCATCCGTATGTTTCCTGAGGACATCGAGTACCTGATTCAACGCGTGCCGATCGACACTCCCGTACGTATCGTCAATGAACCTGTCAAAATCGGCTGGTTCGGCGATGAGCTCGTCATGGAAGTGCATCCGCTGCTCGAGACGGCGCTGCCACCGGTAACGGCCGCTGTGCCTGACGATGAACTGTCGGGTGACGCAGCGGCCATCGCAGCAACTACGGACGCTGAAGATGTCATTCCGGCGGTGGCCAAGAATCCGTTGACCTATGTGACGGAGCAATTCATTGCTGCGACGAATACGCGAGCCGGCCGGCTGGACTGGCTAAAGGTAGAGGCGATGGTCGCGCGTTCGGACGGCATTCCGTCCACGGTCGGACAGCGCATAAAAAACGCCGCGACGAGCGCGGCGCCTGAGTAGATCTTCGTCGTCTGACGCTACTTCGAGCTGACTTTCCGGAACATGCGTTCCATGGTTTCGCGGTTTGCTTCGCAGCAAGCCTGCGCTTCGGTTGCAGCTGAAAGCGCCTGGTCCGCAGTACTCTGGGCATCGGCGGCAGCCTGTGCAGCGCGATCGGCAGCAGCACGAGCGGCTTCAGCAGTGGCAGAAGCTTGATTAGCGGTAGCCATGGCGTCACCTCCACCTGTCGTGGCACAGCCTCCGGCCAGTCCAAGGAAGAGCACCAGTGCGCTCACTTTCAGTACGGTCTTATTCATTTTCCAAGATTCCTGTGTTGGGAAAAACTGCAGGCGCATTATTTCCCAAATAGTCCGACGCTGCAATGAAAATGGCTGTTTTATTGACGAGTGTCGTCCAGCAGCGACAAAAGTCGTGGGTAGGGTCTGCGTCGCTTAAATATCCAAGAAAAAACCGGGGTTGAACCGGAGTTTTTGCTCGATGCAGTTATTTGGTTGCCTGTTGTTACGAAAAACCCCGGTTCGACCCCGGTTTTTTCCTTTGTCCGGTTCGTAGCACCGTGCCGTACAAGAAGGGCTTGCACTAAAGAAAGTACTGTATATAATCACAGATACTGTGAATACATACAGGACTGCTGAAATGCGCCCATTGACCCCAAGGCAAACGCAAATCCTTAAAATGATTCAGGATTTTATCAAAGAGACGGGCATGCCACCGACGCGCGCCGAGATTTCCCGCGCACTCGGTTTCAAGTCGGCCAATGCGGCTGAGGAACATTTGCGTGCATTGCAGCGCAAGGGCGTGCTCGCATTGCTGCCAGGCGCCTCGCGTGGCATTCAGCTCAGGGATTCCTTGCGTGAACAGATGGGGCTGCCACTCGTGGGCCGGGTCGCCGCTGGCAGTCCCATCCTTGCCCTGGAGCATATCGAGACACATTACAAAATCGACCCCGCGCTGTTTCATCCGAAGCCGCATTACCTGCTGCGCGTGCATGGTATGAGTATGAAAAACGCCGGCATTCTCGACGGTGATCTTGTCGTCGTACACCGCACACCCGAAGTTCGCAGCCGGCAGATCATCGTTGCCCGGCTCGACGATGAGGTGACCGTGAAGCGTTATCGTCAGGAAGGCACGGTGGTCTGGCTGTTACCTGAAAACGATGAGTTCGAGCCAATACAGGTCGATCTTTCCAAACAGGAGCTCATCATCGAGGGTGTTGTGGTTGGCGTCATTCGTGACGGCATATCGTTGCATTGATCGTCTCCGGAGAGACGCATGCAGCACGATTCGCCATCCCTGGACAAGTTGCTTGAGGAGAACCCGCGTGTCTGGCGCGGTCGCGACCGCAATCTGGCACGCGCGCCGGCCGGGTTGCCCAGCGGTTATGAAAAACTCGATCGCCACCTGCCCGGGGGTGGTTGGCCGCAACAGGCCTTGACCGAAATTCTGACCGAGCAACATGGCATCGGCGAACTGCAATTGCTGCTGCCTGCCCTGGCGAGCTTGAGCATCGAAGAACCCGGCTCCGATCATGCCAGGCCGGGCTGGATCGCCTGGGTGGCGCCGCCGTTTCAGCCGTATCCCCCGGCATTGCAGAAAGGGGGCGTCAATCTTTCACGCATGTTGATCGTGCGCCCGAGAAACGACAGCGAGATACTCTGGTCCGCCGAACAGGCCTTGTCATCAGGTACGTGTGCCGCTGTATTGTTGTGGCCGGAGACGCTTGATGACAGGGCCAGCCGGCGCCTGCAGCTGGCTGCGGAAAAAGGCAATAGCTGGGCGATCGCGTTTCGTCCCCTTGCTGCCCGTTCTGAGCCGTCGGCGGCGGCATTGCGCATCGAACTCCGTGCTGACCGGGAAAGTACACGCCTGACGATCCTGAAGAGCCGTGGTGGCAGTCCTGCAGTGCTCCATAATGTCGTTTAGGGCATGGCTGCAACAGGAAAATCGCCCGTCACGGCACGGGACACCGCCCCGACCCCCACCGGCAGGAGTACTCGCCCCGGCAAACCGCGAGTAAACCACCCCCAGTACGCTTTAGCGCTGACGGAACCGACGTTCGCGCGAGAACTGTTGCTTGCAACGCCTGTTCGGCGACTCTGGTTTTGTATTTATCTGCCGAATTTGCCGCTTGAAGCGAATGGGCCAGGCGAGGGTGCCCGGGCCATTGTCGAGGAACAGCGGGGTATTCACCGGGTGTTGCTTGCGGATGCCGATGCCCGGGCGGCCGGCGTCATGCCCGGGCAGTCGGGCAATGCCGCGCTTGCGCTCCTGCCGACGCTTAAGCTCGATGAACGCAACGTGCTACGCGAACAGCAGGTACTCGAATCGCTGGCCACCTCGCTTGAGCAGTTCACCTCATTTGTTTCCATTGCAAGTCATAACGTACTGCTACTCGAAATCGCCGGTAGTTTGCGGTTGTTCGGTGGTTTACAACGCCTGCGGCAACAGGTTGCCACGGAGCTCCGGCAACAGGGTTTCGATGCGGCGCTGGCGATTGCGCCGACACCGCTGGGCGCGACCTGGTTGGCGAGAGGAGGGCGCCGCACCTGTATTCGCGAGCCGGCGAACCTGGCAACCGCAATCCGCACCCTGTCACTCAACTGTCTTGATTGGCCGCACACGCTCTGCGCGGCACTGACCGGTATGGGCATCACGAGTATCGGCGATTGCCTGCGCTTACCGAGAGAGGGGTTTGCACGGCGCTTCGGTGCCGGGCGTCTCATTGAACTCGATCGTGCATTGGGACGTTCACCGGATCCACGGATTTCCTGGCGTTCTCCCAAGCGGTTTTGTGCTGATTACGAGATGCCCGAGGAACAAAGCGACCGTGAGCGGTTACTCGCAATCTGTCGTGAATTACTGCTGTCACACGAACAATTCCTGCTGGCACGACAACTGGGTACCCAGCGTGTGTTGTTGAGTTTTTTTCATCTCAAAGCCAATGCAACGCAATTGTCGCTGGGTTGTGTGGAAGCTGACCGTTCGACCGATCGCTGGTTTGATTTGCTGTGTCTTCGTTTCGAGCAACTGAGCTTGCCGGAGCCCGTGATTGCGATTCGGCTTCGCGGCGGAAGTACACAGGCATTGCCGGCCGAGACGGCGTGCCTGACAGGCAGGACTTGCCCTGAACGGCGTTATTCCATGCCGCAGCTTGCCGAACGAATTGCGGCCCGTATCGGCGATCAGTCTGTACACGGCATCGAGATGGTCGCCGATCACCGGCCACAGTTTGCGTGGTGTGAAAAAAGCCTGTTTGCCGCGAAGGCAGCCGATGTGTTGTCCGCAGTCAGGTGCGGCCTGAGGCGGCCGCTGTGGATGCTTCCTGAACCCGCGTTACTGCCTGTCAGGCAGGGGTATCCGCTGCATCGGGGCCGTTTGACGCTGATCGAGGGGCCGGAACGGCTCGAGACCGGCTGGTGGGACGAAAACGGCATTGCACGGGATTACTACACGGCAGTCAATCCACGCGGTATGCGCTTGTGGATTTTCCGTAACCGTAATAAGGCAACCTGGTATCTGCACGGCATTTTTGGATGACGTGGCCGTAAATGATCGGAAAAACATCCTCGATACCGCGCTCGTCTCGCGACGATTCCATCACCCCGACCTGCGGCTATGCCGAACTGCATGCACTCAGTAATTTCACATTTCTGCGCGGCGCATCCCATCCCGAGGAGCTTGTAGAGACCGCTGCGGCACTTGGCTATGAAGCACTCGCTATCACTGACGAGTGTTCAATGTCGGGTGTCGTGAGGGCGCATATGGCGGCGAAGGCCTGTGGTCTCAAAAAACTCGTCATCGGATCTGAACTGCGGTTAAGAAGCGGCCGCAAGCTGATCGTGCTGGCGCGAAGTCGTAGTGCTTATGCGGCGCTTTGCCGGCTCATCACGACAGCCCGGCGTGCCGCGGAAAAGGGCCGATACGCGTTAACGCGCCAGATATTCGAGGGCGGTTTGCCGGATTGTGCCGTGATCTGGGTGCCGGATGAGCAGCTTGCGCTCGATGCTGAGGATCACTGGATACGCGAGACGTTTCGAGATCGATTATGGATTGCCGTCGAACTGCTGGCCGATGGCCGGCAACGGGAGCAACTCGAATGTCTGCGTGAAATCGGCCGTCGTCTCAGGCTGCCGCTGGTCGCTTGCGGCGACGTGCATATGCATCGGCGTTCGCGCCGGATTCTGCAGGACACGGTGACGGCAATACGCGAGCACATCACGGTCGATAAGGCGGGCTTCATGCTGTATGCGAATGGCGAACGTCACCTTCGTTCTCTGGAGGTGCTGCAGCACGTTTATCCGGCGGATCTGCTTGCCGAGTCCGTACACATTGCCGAGTCGATTGACTTCTCACTGGATGAGCTGCGTTACGAATATCCGGACGAGATCGTTCCCGAAGGTGAGACGCCGGCGAGTTATCTGCGAAAGCTGACTGAGCGGGGTATGCGCGAGCGCTGGCCCGAAGGGATACCGCGGAAAGTCATCTCTCTGGTTGAGCACGAACTCAAACTCATTGCCGAGCTGGGCTATGAACCGTATTTCCTGACTGTGTACGACATCGTTGCCTTCGCACGTTCGAAAAACATCCTGTGCCAGGGCCGTGGGTCGGCGGCAAACTCGGCTGTTTGTTTTTGTCTGGGCATTACCGAAGTTGATCCCGGGCGCATGGAGACACTCGTCGAGCGTTTCATCTCGAAAGAGCGCGATGAACCCCCCGACATCGATGTTGATTTCGAGCATGAGCGTCGTGAAGAGGTCATCCAGTACATCTATCAAAAGTACGGCAGGGAACGCGCGGCGCTGGCGGCGACGGTCATCACCTACCGGCCGCGCAGTGCGCTCAGAGACGTTGGCAAGGCCTTGGGCCTCAGTGAATTGCAGGTAGGCAGGCTCGCGCGTTCGATGCAGTGGTGGGACGGTCAGCGTGTCGATGACAGTCGCGTGCTGGAGGCCGGACTGGATCCGGAAAGCCCGGTCATCAAGCGGCTTTTGTATCTTGTCGGGGAGCTGATCGGGTTCCCGCGGCATCTGTCACAGCACGTCGGCGGTTTCGTTATTTCAAATGGACCGATGTCGGAACTCGTGCCAATCGAAAATGCCGCGATGCCCGATCGCACCGTCATTCAATGGGAAAAGAACGATCTCGAGGATCTCGGGCTTTTAAAAGTCGATGTACTTGGACTGGGAATGCTGACGGCGATCCGGCGCAGCTTCGAACTGATACGCGACTTCAGTGGTTGCGAGTACACGCTTGCAAATATTCCCGCGGAAGACCCCCTCGTCTACGACATGATTTGCGACGGCGATACGATGGGCGTGTTCCAGATCGAGTCGCGCGCGCAGATGGCGATGCTGCCGCGCCTGAAGCCACGGTGCTACTACGACCTCGTCATCGAGGTGGCAATCATTCGACCGGGACCTATCCAGGGGGACATGGTGCATCCGTATCTCAGGCGGCGAAACGGCGAAGAGGTGGTCGACTACCCGAGCGAAGACGTCAAAAGCGTATTGCAACGCACGCTCGGTGTGCCGATTTTCCAGGAGCAGGTCATGCGACTGGCCGTCGTTGCCGCCGGCTTTACGCCTGGCGAAGCGGATCGGTTACGGCGCGCGATGGCGGCATGGAAACGCCGTGGCGGATTGGGGCCCTTCGAAGACAAGCTGATATCCGGCATGCTTGAACGCGGCTACGATGAGGGGTTCGCGCGGCAGATCTTCCGGCAAATCGAGGGGTTTGGCGAGTACGGTTTTCCGGAATCGCATTCCGCGAGTTTCGCGTTACTCGTCTATGTATCGTGCTGGTTGAAACGCCATGAGCCCGCTGCGTTCACCTGTGCGCTGTTGAACAGCCAGCCGATGGGGTTCTATTCAGCCTCACAACTTGTGCAGGATCTCAGGCGGCATGATGTTGACGTTCGTGGTGTCGATATCAATCACAGCGATTGGGACTGCACGCTCGAAGTGGGAGCCGATGGCAAGGCAGTGTTGCGCCTGGGTCTCAGGATGGTTAAAGGGCTCTGTGAAGCAAGCGGTCGGGGAATCGCCAATGAACGCCGTTCGGGCGCCTGGTGCAGTATTCAGGAACTCCTCGAACGGACCGGCCTCAGCGATCGTGAATTGGGCGTACTGGCCACGGCCAACGCACTGCATCCGCTCGAAGGACATCGGCATGCGGCGCGGTGGGCAGTCGCAGGCGTGGAAAAACCAACCGACCTGTTCGTGTCGATGGCTCGTTATGAAGCGGTACCGCTACTGAGGAAACCAACGGAAGGCCAGAATATCGTGGCTGACTATCAGAGCATCGGATTGACGCTGGAGCGACACCCGATGCAACTGATTCGCCACCGTCTCGATCGCTATCATTATCTGCAGGCAGGGAGTCTGCCGGATCTCGTTACGGGCAGGAGCGTCAGCGTGGCGGGATTGGTCATTACGAAGCAACGGCCCGGCACGGCTAGCGGCGTTACATTCGTTACGCTCGAAGACGAAACCGGCCACATCAATCTGATTGTCTGGAAAAAAATCGCGGCACAATATCGCGCGGCACTCCTGAATGCACGTTTGCTGGGCGTTCGCGGGGAATTACAAATTGAAGGGAAAGTGATACATGTGATCGCCAGGCAGTTGATTGATCACACGGATATGCTCGGGGAGCTGCTTGTCAAGTCCCGTGATTTCCGCTGAAAATCACCTGTAGGAGGGCCTTCAGGCCCGATCAGGTATCGGTATTGCGGCGCGCAGGGATACGCGAGAGTGACGAGCCACGAACGAATCAGAGCTCATCGTCGAGATTGAAATTATAGGTACTGTCGAGATCCTTCTCGGACTCCTGCTCATCCTGTAAATGATCGAGCCGGCGCCGGACGTCGCGTTCCTGCGCGGCCTCGTGTGAATCGCCTGCTTCAATCGTGGCAATGAGTTCGTCGACGTTGATCTCCACTGAAAGATCACCGACGTTGTCGCTTGCTTCAGCAGGTTCAGACAAGACGGTGGTTTCAGACGCATCATCAGGCACGACGTCGTCGTCAAATTCGTCTTCTTCCTTATTGTCTCTCGTTTCACCGTTCATTGCCGTACTCCATGCAACAAGCAGCGCCATCAATAACAGGCATGTGCGGCCGGATTCGTAGTTTGTATACCGCGAAAAAACGACTTGCGCAAGAACGCAGTTCGCGAAATGTGACGGCTGTATCGCGCCGGTTCGATGCAGCGCAGTCGTCAGCGAATCAAATTATTGATCTCAAATATAGGCAGCAATATCGCAAGCACGATGGTCAGTACGATGGCGCCCATGATCACGATCAACAACGGCTGCAAAATACCGAGTAATGCGGCGATCAAACCATCAACCTCGCGTTCCTGGCCGTCGGCTGACCGCGTGAGCATTTCCTCGAGCCGGCCACCGGCTTCGCCAGTGGATACGAGATGAATCATCATCGGTGGAAACAACTTACTCGACTCAAGGGACTTGCTGATTGAGCCGCCCTCGCGAACCTTGAGGGCAGCCTTGGTCACAGCCTCTCGCATCGGCAGGTTTTCGATGACCTGGGAAGAAATTTTCATCGCCTCCAGGACGGGTACGCCGCTGCCGGTGAGAATACTGAACGTACGCGTGAAACGAGCTGTATTGATGCCGCGAGTCAAGCGGCCGATCACGGGGAGTCGCAGTAACAGCTTATGGTAATGCCGCCGTGGCTCTTCACGTCGCAAGAATGCCCGCAGACCATAAATAATCGCACCAGTTCCTATGATCAGCAGTAACCAGTGGTCGCGCAGGAAGTCACTGGTGGCGATCAGGCCGCGCGTCAGTGCCGGTAATTCGGCCGCAGAATTCTGGAAGACGTTGACAATTTTTGGAACAACCGTCGCTAGCATGAAGCTGATGATGGCGACCGCCATTACGACGAGCACGATCGGATAGATCATTGCGTTGCTCACGCGTTGGCGCAATTCGTGTCGTGCCTCGGTGTAATCGGCGAGTCTCTCCAGGACGATGTCGAGGTGCCCGGACTGTTCGCCGGCGGCCACCGTAGCGCGGAATAAGGCCGGAAAGGCCTGTGGAAATTCAGCGAGTCCGTCGGCCATCGTGTGGCCTTCCATGACCTTCGATCTCACGCCAAGCAGGATGGCCTTGGTTCGTGGTTGATCGTTTTGTTGCGAGACGGCCAGCAGCGCTTCTTCGAGCGGCAGGCCCGATTTCGAAAGCGCCGCAAGTTGCCGGGTCAGTAAAGCCAGATCACCGGGCGATATGCCGCGCCGTGCCGAGAAACCGGATTGTCGTCGCGATTCCTTTTGTGCGACTTCGGTAACGCGAATCGGAAACAATTCTCGCTCACGCAGAATCTGGCGAACGTGCTTCGCCGTGTCCCCTTCGATAAGGCCCTTGGATTCCTTGCCGGCCTGATTCAGCGCAATGAATTGGAATGCTCCCATGCGCTAGTCTTCGCGCGTGACGCGCAACACTTCTTCGAGGGTCGTGTCGCCGGCCAGTACCCGCCGATGACCGTCGGCTCGGATACTCGGACTCATGGATCGCGCGTGCCGTTCAAGCTCCTGCTCGCTGACACCGTCATGAATCATGGCGCGCATTGCTTTGTCGAAGGTGACGAGCTCATAAATACCGGTGCGGCCGTGATAGCCGCTATCTGACTCGGTCCGATACAACGTTGGCGGATCACTTGGGTCGACGCGCAGCAGTCCGCATTCGTAGTCCGTGGCGGTATAGGGCAGTTTTCTTTCGTCGTCGAGCACCCGAATCAGGCGTTGCGCCAGCACGCCAATAATGCTCGACGACAGCAGAAACGGTTCAACGCCCATATCCCGTAATCGGGTAACGGCGCCGACCGCGGTGTTCGTATGCAGCGTGGACAACACCAGGTGTCCGGTCAAGCTTGCCTGAACGGCGATTTCGGCCGTCTCCAGATCGCGAATTTCGCCGACCATGACGACATCAGGGTCCTGGCGCAGGATCGCGCGCAAACCCCGTGCAAATGTCATCTCCACTTTCGTATTGACTTGTGTTTGGCCGATGCCGTCGATGAAATATTCGATCGGGTCCTCGACCGTCATGATATTGCGGGTGTTATCGTTGATGCGTTCCAATGCTGCATACAGCGTTGTGGTCTTGCCCGAGCCCGTCGGGCCAGTGACGAGGATGATGCCATGCGGCTTGTGGATCAGTTCATCCATCGTTGCACGCGATTTCTCGTCCATACCAAGCGATGTCAGATTCAGCCGGCCTGCTTGCTTGTCGAGCAGACGGAGGACGACGCGCTCCCCGTGACCCGACGGTATGGTTGAGACCCGCACGTCAACGGGCCGCCCGGCAATGCGCAGAGAAATACGACCGTCCTGTGGCAGGCGCTTTTCTGCAATATCGAGTTTCGACATGACCTTGATTCTCGATACGATAAGTGGTGCGAGCGCGCGCCGAGTCTGTAGAATTTCGCGCAGAACTCCGTCGATCCGGAACCTGACGCCCAGCCGGTTTTCATAAGGCTCGATGTGGATGTCGGATGCATTGTCCTTTACAGCTTCAGTCAGCACGGCATTGATGAAGCGAATGATCGGCGCATCGTCGTCGCTTTCGAGCAGATCGGACGGCTCTTGCAATTCCTGCGCGACCTGCGTCAGATCGATCTCGCCATCGAGGCTGTCAGCCATCTGCATGGCCTTGTGGCTGCCTTGCTCGTAGGATTCCTGCAACAGCGAGTCGAAAACCTCGCTGGAGACTCGCGAAAGATTCAACGGAACGCCGGCGAAGCGCCGCACCTCAGCGATGCTCAGCGGCGAAGCCCCGCTGCGATACACCGCATCAGCGGACTTATCCGAGTACTTTCGAATCAAGACGCCGTGGCGCCTGGCGAAGGCAAACGGCAGTACGCGGTGTTCGCCGGTACTGTGCGGCGGGGATGGCGCTTCGAGAACGATTTCTGGTTCGCTTTCCATCAGAGTTGGCGGCTTGAGACTCAATCGCTGCTGCCACCTTCATTTTGCGCAGGTTCTTCATGGCTTTCGAGCGGCGGCAACATTGGACGCTCTTCGCCTGGCATCAGCTTGACGCCTTCGCCCTTCTTGCCTCGCAGGACGTCACGAATAAAATTGTACTTTGCATTGGTCTCGAACGAAGTTTCGATGGAGTCCCGCAATATCGTCGCTTTGATAAAGATCATCAGGTTGGTCTTGATCATATCGGTCTTGCGGCTGCGAAACAGCATGCCGAGCAGTGGAATCCTGCCGAGCACGGGCACACGCTGTTCGCTTTCACGCAAGACATCCTCGAGCAGTCCGCCGAGTACCAGTATTTGTCCATCGTCGACGATCACGGTCGTTTCGATAATGCGCTGGTTTGTAATCAGGTCGACAGCACCCGAAGCCGACTGTGCGATGCTGGATATTTCCTGGGAAATCTTGAGCAGCAGGGAGTTACCTTCGTTGATCTGTGGAGTTATCGAGAGCTTGACGCCGATCTGTTGTCTCTGAATGGTCTGGAACGGATTGATGGCTCCTGCCGTGCCGCCGGTATTGGTGAACGAACCCGTCACAAACGGTACTTCCTGACCGACATTCAATGTGGCCTCTTCGTTGTCGGTCGTGACGATGGAGGGCGTCGATATGATGTTGGTGTCCGCATCACCCTGCAGCGCGTGCAAGATCGCAGCGAAACTGATGCCCGTATCGCTGATTCGACCGACGCCGATAGTCAGGCCCTCGCCGATCAGGCTGCTGAGATTCGCCGTATCGCTTGTATCGGCTCCGCCAATTTGCACGATGCCGGGACCGAAGTCCGGGAAGTTAGTGACGCCGATCGGACTGTCCTCGCTGTCGCCCTCGACGGCCCAGGTCACCCCGAATACAGCGGTTCTGTCGACGACGACTTCAACAATAATGGCCTCGACCAGCACCTGCGCACGACGAATGTCGAGCTTGTCGACGATCAACATCAGCGAACGCATCATTTTCGGCGGGGCCTTGACAATAATTGCATTGGTCTGCGCATCGGCCCAGACGCTTATGTCGATGCTCGAAACGGATGCATTTACCGCTCCCGGGCTGCTGGCTTGATTTGCAAAGTGCTGTTGCAATTTCGTCGCCAGGTCTTCCGCGTCGGCGTAGCGCAAGTAACGCACCCGTGTGTCGCCGCCGTCTTCAAGCGGCGTGTCAAGGTGTGTAATCAGCGTGCGCAGCCGCAATCGTTCGCTCTTGTCGCCGCCGATCAGAACGCTGTTTGTGCGAGCATCGGCAACGAGAACTGTCGATACGGGTGCGCCATCAGAACGCGGTTGCTGCAACAACGCGGTCAGGACGCGCACGACTTCGGTGGAGGATGCGTTCTGGAGTGGTACGACCTCGATATCCTCGTCACTCGCTAAATCGATGCGACGGATGATGCGCATCAATCGCTTCACGTTTGCAGCACGGTCAGAAATAATGAGTATGTTCGAGCCCGCATGAGCCGCAAGATGGCCGAATTGCGGGATCAGTGGACGCAGGATCGGAACAAGCTGCGCAGCGCCGACATTCTGTACCTGAATGACCTGGGTCACGATGTCATCGGGACCTTCGGCGCCGCTGGTTCCCAATGGGCCTGCGTACTGCCGGGCCGTCGCGTTCGGGATTATCTTGATGATGTCGCCGCTCGTCATGGCGGCGAGTTGATGCACTTCCAGGATCGAGAGAAACGCCTCATAAAAGGCATCCGGCGTCATCGGAGTCGTCGACAGCATGGTTACCCTTGCATTGACTCGAGGGTCGATGATGAAATTCTTCCCCGTAACCTCGCCGACTGCTTCGACAATCTGACGAATATCCGCGTCCTTGTAATTCGGTGTAATGGTGGTCTGCTGTGCAACGGCAACGCCGGTCACGATCAGAAGGAGAAGCGCCAAAACGGCACCAGGCGTGCCAGGAATTTTTATTATTTTATTTTGATTCATTGAGTTTGTTCGCCACCAAGGTCGAGTTGGGCCGTATTCAGGATGATGACCTCGCGTTTGCCGTTGCGCTCAATGGTCACCGAGACCTCACTCGCATTGCCGAGTGATTGAAAAATTCGCATCGCCTGAGTCGGATCGGTCAGCGATTGCCCGTCGATGTCTTTTATCAGATCGCCGGGACGCAGGCCGAGTGCCGAGAACTGCCGTCTGTTGCGCCCCGGATACACGCGGTAGCCTTGCTGCTGTCCATTGACAAAATACGGCGTCGGACGTATCACATCCGCAAGTTTGGCCACATTTTGCGACACGATGGTTTGGATGCTGCGCGCGTTATCGGTGACACGTCGAGCTGTTGTCGTAGTCCGTCTCATCGTGGATTGGGAGCTGCTTGCGAATTCCGCCGGCAACCAGAGGTTGGTCAGGTGACCGCTCTCGTTAAGCACCACGCGGTCAGTGTAGATGGCATGCAAACTGGCACGCGCCGAGATCGCGTCGCCGATCATGTAGAGCTTCTCGTCATTGCCGCCATCGGCAATGATTGCGGCTGAAAGTCCACGTTCATTCGAGGCGATCGTTCCTTTGAGGGTAAGATTGACCAGCTTTGTATCCTCTGCAACGTCGGGGCCCGTGTCGACGACTTGCGTGGCCGCTTCGACGTCAGTCGCGCCAAATAGGTGTGCGTTGGCGATGGCCAGTACATCGGTGGCGTCGCCCGCCTGAATGGCCGCGCCCAGCTGGCCGCCCGGTGCGTCGACGACATCACCCGCCGATGGCGCCGGTACCAGCATCCAGGCTAGCTTCGCGAGCTGCCAGGCAATCGCGATGACGAGTGCGAGACTGACCCAGAAGGGCAGCAACCTGTTGCAGGCGGTGACAACCTGGTGGCGGTCAAGGCTCGCAAATTCGGACCATGTGGCTTTGAAATTCATTGATTGTCCGGCTGAAACAGGTTCCTGATCTTTACTTTAAACGCAGTGCCCCAATGATACGGGTTGAGCAATTTAGCCCACAAGGCCAGACGGCAAAAAAACCTATATTTGCCAATAATATACCAGCAAGTGGTCATATCCGGTTCAGAGCGCTTCCCGGGTGCAGCGGCAAAATTGCGAACCAGGCGGCAATCCGCAGCGTGTGCCCATATATAATAACCTGCAAGCCACCCGGCAGACACTTTTGGACGCCGGCAATGTCCAAACGGCATACCGGACCGGATATGGTGAACAAGGAGATATGAGCGAACGTCGACGGGAAATCGATCACGATGACGGCGTTGGTCTGGCTGTCGAGGAGGCGCGCCCCAAGATCGAGGAGCCGCCGCTCTATCGTGTGGTGTTGATCAACGACGATTACACGCCGATGGAATTTGTTGTCGATATACTGGAGTCTGTCTTCGGTATGGAGAGGACGCGTGCGACCCAGGTGATGCTCGAAGTGCATACAAAGGGAAAGGGCATATGTGGTGTGTTTAACTTTGAGATTGCAGAGACCAAGGTGGCGCAGGTAATGGGAATTGCACAACAGCACCAGCATCCGTTGTTGTGTACGATGGAAGAATCTTGACCAGGAGTGAAACGAACTGATGTTGAGCAGTGAGCTGGAATTCTGCCTTAATGAAGCTTTTCAGCGGGCGCGCGATCGACGTCATGAATTCATGACAGTCGAGCACCTGCTACTTGCATTGCTCGAAATACCGCGGGTTCACGAGATTCTCAAAGCCTGTAATTCCAATATGACCGAACTTCGACGCCAGTTGACAGAATTCGTCGAGGAGCAGACGCCGTTATTGGCTGGTGATGACGACACGGATGTGCAACCGACGCTGGGCTTTCAGCGAGTACTGCAGCGAGCTGTGTTCCATGTGCAATCGAGCGGTAAGAAGGAGGTAGCGGGCAGCAACGTACTCGTCGCGATATTCAGTGAAAAACAGTCGCAGGCCGTTTACTACCTGAACCTGCAGGATGTGACGAGGCTCGACGTCATCAACTACATCTCACGCGGCATGCCGCAGCTCCCGGTTGAGGGCGGTGATGAGGAGGAGGTGACATCTGTCGAGACTGAAGCCGAGCCGGAGGCGACGCCGCTCGAGCGCTATACGACCAATCTGAATCAACAGGCAGTTGACGGCAAGATCGACCCGTTGATTGGTCGCGAAGTCGAGATTGAGCGCACCGTGCAGATTCTCTGCCGGCGGCGCAAGAACAATCCTCTTTATGTCGGCGATGCCGGGGTTGGCAAGACCGCGCTGGCCGAGGGCCTGGCCCGATTGATCGTCGAGGAACGCGTGCCCGATGTGTTGCGCGACAGCACGATTTACGCGCTCGACATGGGCACGTTGATTGCCGGAACCAAGTATCGCGGAGATTTCGAAAAACGGCTCAAGGGCGTCATCAACGAAATACGCGAGGATCCCGGAGCCATTCTGTTCATCGACGAAATTCACACGGTCATCGGCGCGGGCGCCGCTTCCGGCGGAGTGATGGATGCGAGTAATCTGATCAAGCCGGTGTTGGCAAACGGTGAGATTCGCTGCATCGGATCAACGACCTACGAGGAATATCGCGGGATTTTCGAGAAAGATCGCGCACTGGCGCGGCGTTTTCAGAAGATCGACATTCCGGAGCCGAGTCTCGAGGAGACCATTGCGATTCTGCACGGACTCAAGTCCCGTTTTGAAGAGCATCATGGCATCCGTTACGACTCGGCTGCGCTTGATGCCGCCGCCGAGTTGTCCTCGCGACACATCAACGATCGGCGATTGCCGGACAAGGCGATCGATGTCATTGATGAGGCCGGCGCGAATTTGCGATTGCAGCCGATTGCCGAGCGCAGCGATCGCGTTACGGTCGAGATGGTTGAGAATATCGTCGCGAAAATGGCGCGCATCCCGGCAAAGAGCGTATCGGCATCCGATCGTGATGCCCTGCGAACTCTCGAAAGAGACCTCAAGCTGGTTATTTTCGGCCAGGACCGTGCGATTACGGCGCTGAGCTCGGCGATCAAATTGTCGCGCTCCGGACTTCGCGAAGAGGATAAGCCCATCGGCATGTTTCTCTTCGCAGGGCCGACCGGTGTTGGTAAGACAGAGGTGACCCGGCAGCTTGCCATGTTGATGGGAGTCGAGTTGATCCGATTCGATATGTCCGAATACATGGAGCGACATACGGTATCCCGTTTGATCGGCGCGCCACCGGGTTACGTTGGATTTGATCAGGGTGGGCTGTTGACCGAGGCTGTGACCAAGAATCCGCACGCGGTGGTGTTACTCGACGAAGTCGAGAAGGCGCATCCTGATGTGTTCAATTTGTTGTTGCAGGTCATGGATCACGGCACTTTGACGGACAACAACGGGCGCCAGGCCGATTTTCGTAATGTCATTCTCGTCATGACGACAAATGCCGGTGCGCAGGAAATGAGTCGCGCCTCAATAGGCTTTACGCAGCAAGATCACAGCAGAGACGGCATGACTATCATCAAGAAGGCGTTTTCGCCGGAGTTTCGAAACAGGCTGGACGCCATCATCGAGTTTTCTTCACTTGAGATAGACTCAATCAGGCGCGTCGTCGACAAGCTAATCGTGGAACTCGAGGTAAAACTGGACAGAAACGATGTCACGATCGAACTCGATGATAAAGCAAGAGACTGGATTGCCGAACGCGGTTATGACCCGCAAATGGGTGCGCGACCGATGGCCCGTATCATTCAAGAGCAGATAAAACGACCGCTCGCGGAAGAGTTGTTATTCGGCAGTCTTGAAGGGGGCGGCCACGTCCGTGTCACCGTCGGGCCGGACGACGACCTGAAACTGGAATCTGAGCCGCTCGTAAAAGAACTCGAGCACCTCAGCGAAGAAGAGTAGCTGGCGAAGCACTCTGATAATGACATGCCGGCTTGTCATCTGCCGCGATAGACGATACGGCCCTTGCTGAGATCGTAGGGTGTGAGTTCCACCGTAACCTTGTCACCGGTCAGAATGCGAATGTAATTTTTTCGCATCTTGCCGGAAATGTGTGCCGTCACGACATGGCCGTTTTCGAGTTCAACTCGAAATGTCGTGTTCGGAAGCGTCTCTGTCACGACGCCCTCCATTTGAATGGCTTCTTCTTTTGCCAAGGTTTTCAAGTCTCTGCTGGAAAAGGCTCGCGAATTGTGCAGAAATGATCGCGCTATTGCAACGCAATAGCGCATCATTTGGGCGATAACTCGCTGACATCCACTGGATTCGGTGGCCAATTCCTGATTCGGGTCGCGGGATTGCAGGCTGAGTCCAGTTCGCGACGGAAATCGGGTCGGGATATCATCGTCGCGCCCAGCGTCAGCAGGTGGCGTGATATGACCTGGCAGTCGATCAATGCGACGTCGTTTCTCAAAAGAAAACGCGACAGGCCGAGCATTGCGAATTTTGACGTATTCGGCTCCAGGCTATACATGGATTCGCCAAAAAAGACCTTGCCAATCGCGAGCCCGTACAGTCCGCCAACCCGCCGGCCGTCCTGCCACACCTCGACAGAGTGCGCCCATCCTTCGCGATGCAATTGCTCGTAGGCCAGAATCATGTCCGCCGTTATCCATGTGCCTTGTTGCGCGATTCTCGGTGCAGCACACGCGCGAACAACCTCGCCAAAGGACTGGTTGAACGTAAGCGTCGCTTTGGAGCGCAGCAAGTCCCGGCGAAGGCGTCTTGAGACGTGGAAATCGGCAGGCCGCAGTACGCAACGCGGGTCGGGTGACCACCACAGTATCGGCTGTTCGTCGTCATACCATGGGAAAATGCCCTTGCGATAGGCGTTGAGCAGGCGTTCGCTGCTGAGATCACCGCCTGCCGCGAGCAGGCCATCGGGTTCCCGCAAGGCCTCTTCGATGTCGGGAAAGGCATCCGGTGGATCCGATGCGTCCAGCCAGAATACTTGGCTGCTGCTCACGACTGGTGTCGCGGTTTGCGATACGGGCTGTGCGCGTCGACGGCACGCATGTAGCGTTCTACGTGTCGCGTTTCTTCGTCAAGATAATCACCGATGGCTGAGAAAAAGCTCGGTTCGGCGAGCCAGTGTGCAGACCATGCCGAAACGGGCACGAAGCCGCGGCTGATCTTGTGTTCACCTTGTGTACCCGGTTCGAATACACTCTTGCCGGTGTCGATGCAGTACTCAATGCCCTGGTAATAACAGGTTTCAAAGTGCAGAGCATTGTACGCTACCGAACTTCCCCAGTAGCGGCCGTAGAGCGTACTGTCGCTTTCGAAGAAAACCGCTGCGGCGACTGGTTCGCCGTGTTGCTCGGCAAGTATCACATGAATACTTTCGGGAATTTGCTCGCTGATACGCCGAAAGAAATCGAGATCGAAATAAGGCAACGACCCGCGGCGCATGAACGTGATGCTGATCATCCGGTACACGAATTGCCACGTGTCGTCGTCGATATCCTTACCGTGCAAACGCCGAAATCGAATTCCGGCTTCGGCAACGTGGCGTCGATCCCGCCGTACCTTCTTGCGTTTCGCAGCGCTGAAAGTTTGCAGAAACTCGTCGAAATCAGCGTAATTACGATTATGCCAGTGAAATTGGCAGTCCTTGCGAATGCGCAGGCCGGCGTCTTGCAACACTGACAACTCTTCCTCGAGCGGGAAGAGGATGTGCAGCGACGAACATCCGGCATCTTTCGAGAGTGCAATTGCGCTGCGAATCAATGCCAGGGCCGATTCGCGATCGTCCGATTCTGCCAGCAACAACTTGCGGCTCGGCGCTGGCGTAAATGGGACTGCCGAAACAAGTTTCGGATAATACGGAACACCGGCCTCGTGGTACGCATTGGCCCATGCCCAGTCAAAAACGAATTCGCCCCAGGAATGCGTTTTCTCGTACAGCGGCATCGCGGCACGCAGGGATCCGCCGTCTCTGATCGTGATATGTCGCGGCGTCCAGCCAGATGCCGCGGAAACGCAGCCTCCGGCTTCGGCGGCGCATAGAAATTCGTGCCGAAGAAACGGGTAGTCGAGGCCGGCGAGTCCGTTCCACTCAGCGGCCGGTATTTCTGCAATCCCGTCGTGTACGGTGGCCTGCATCAGCCGGCGGCATTGCTTGTTGCCAAGCCTGTGTCCTTATCCAGTGCATCAAGGAATTTCTCGGCGTCGAGCGCAGCCATGCAGCCCGCGCCCGCCGACGTAATTGCCTGGCGATAAACCTGATCGGCGACATCTCCTGCAGCAAATACGCCGGGCACGCTCGTCCCAGTCGCGTCGCCCGCGAGGCCCGAAGTCACTGTGATGTAGCCGTTCTTCATGTCCAGTTGATCGGCGAACAGGCCTGTGTTCGGGCTGTGGCCGATTGCGATGAAGATGCCGGCAAGATCGATGTCACTTGTTTCTGCGCCATTCTTCGTGCTACGGACTCGCAGTCCGGTCACGCCCGACGCGTCTCCCAGAACCTCATCGACGACATGGTCCCATAGCAGTTCGATGTTTCCGTCTTTGGCCTTGTCGAACAGGCGATCCTGCAATATTTTTTCCGCACGCAGCTCATCGCGCCGATGCACCAGGGTTACCCTGGATGCGATATTGCTCAAGTACAGCGCTTCTTCGACCGCCGTATTGCCACCGCCAATGACCGCGACGTCCTTGTCACGAAAGAAGAATCCGTCACACGTCGCGCAGGCCGATACACCGCGGCCCTTGTACGCGTCTTCGGACGGTAAGCCAAGGTACATGGCCGTCGCGCCGGTCGCGACAATCAAAGCATCGCAAGTGTAGCTGCCGTAGTCGCCATCCAGACGGAACGGACGTGACACCAGGTCCGCCGTGTGAATGTGATCATTGATCACCTCGGTGTTGAATCGCTGTGCGTGTCGCAGCATGCGGTCCATGAGTTCCGGGCCCTGCAGACCTTCGACATCCCCGGGCCAGTTGTCGACGTCGGTGGTCGTCGCCAGCTGTCCGCCTTGCTCGATGCCGGCGATCATCACCGGACGGAGGTTGGCGCGCGCGGCATAGACGGCGGCTGCATATCCGGCTGGTCCCGATCCAAGAATCAGAACCCGGCAATGCTTCAAGTCAGTCATGTATAATTTGTCCCTGAATCGATCGATCGAATCTGCCCGTGGAATCTCAGAAAATGCGATCTTGATCGAGACTTTCAAGAGGTGTTGCGAGCGATTTTCAATTAGCTGCTAGTGTAGGGAAAACGAACTCGGTGAGCATGCATAAATGGCGGACGGTGCCGCCATGTGGGCGGCAAGCCCGCCGGCGGCATCAGGCATGCGAGCCTCTTTTGTTGCTGTCGGTTCTGTTGTAATCTTTTAGAACTAGTGCTTTAGATCCAATACTTTAGAGCCGATACGTTACAATCTACCTGAGATATGGCAAAAGTCCGCAAAACCATCCATCCGTCATCCCGACTGTCCGCGCAAGTCCACCGTGCGCTGCGGGAGGGTGCGCTGTACATTTTCGGGGCGCTGGCCCTGATTCTGTGGTTTGCCCTGGTCACGTACGACCGTGCTGATCCGGGTTTCAGCCAGGCGACGAATTTGTCTGAGGTTCAAAACGGTGTCGGCCGCGCCGGTGCGCTTGTCGCCGATGTGCTGTTCAACTTTTTCGGCCGTCCAGCCTATCTGTTTACTGTCATGGTGTTTTACGTGGGCTGGATGTTCTATCGCGAGCATAAAACCGATCAGATTCTGACGCGCGCAGACTTCGCGCTTCGATTCGGCGGCTTCGTTGCGACGCTGATTGCCAGCTGTGCGTTGTCGACGTTGCATTTTTCGCCTCTGGGGTTCAATGAAACGGCAGGTGGCATCATCGGCCAGATCGTCGGCAACCGACTGGAATCCGTGATGAAGTTGCTCGGTGCGAGCACTTTGTTGTTTTTCCTCTGGGTAGCGTCGGTGTCATTGTTTCTCGGTATCTCATGGTTCAACGTCATGGACCGGATCGGTCACTGGAGCCTGGTTGCCTATGAACGGTCATGCATAAAATTGGGTGAATTTCGCGACCGGGCGGAAGGGCGCCGTCAGCTGGCTGCCCGCCAGGATCTCGTCGAAGCCGGGAAAAAACGCACCGTCGGCCGTGCCAAGCTTCGAATTGAACCGCTGATGCAATCGCTCGAGCCAAGCGTCCGCGCCGAACGCGAGCGGCAGGTACCGTTGTTTGATCCTCCTGCTGTCGGCGAATTGCCGCCACTGTCGCTGCTCGACGATCCCCCACCGCAACAAAAAGCGTATTCGCAGGAGTCGCTGGAGGCGATGTCCCGCCTCGTCGAACTCAAGCTGCTCGATTTCGGCGTCGAAGTCGAAGTCAAAGCCGTATCGCCAGGTCCGGTCATCACGCGCTTCGAACTCGATCCGGCTCCGGGCGTGAAGGTCAGCCAGATTTCGAGTCTGACAAGGGACATTGCGCGCGCGCTGTCCGTCGTCAGCGTCCGTGTCGTGGAAGTAATTCCTGGCAAGTCCTACGTCGGGCTCGAGATTCCGAACGAGAATCGACAGCTCGTCACGCTGGGCGAAATATTAAAGTCGCGTGCCTACGATGAACTTGCATCGCCGCTCACGCTCGCCCTGGGCAAAGACATTGGAGGCAATCCGGTCGTTGCCGATCTGTCGCGCATGCCGCACTTGCTGATCGCGGGCACGACCGGTTCCGGCAAATCGGTGGCGCTCAACGCCATGGTCTTGAGCATCCTGTACAAAACGCAGCCCGAGCAAGTCCGTCTGATATTGATCGATCCGAAAATGCTCGAGCTGTCGGTGTACGAGGGAATACCGCACTTGCTGACGCCCGTCGTCACGGACATGAGGGAAGCGGCCAATGCCCTGCGCTGGTGTGTCGCGGAAATGGACCGGCGCTATCGCCTGATGTCTGGCCTCGGTGTGCGCAATATCGGCGGTTACAACCGCAAGGTCAAAGACGCGATTCAGTCGGGAAATCCGATAAAGGACCCGACATTTACGCCGCCGGCCATCGATGATGAAGACAAGCCGGTCGAAAGCCCTGTATTGACGCCGTTGCCTTATATCGTCGTCATCATCGATGAGCTTGCCGACATGATGATGATTGTCGGCAAAAAGGTCGAAGAGTTGATTGCGCGGCTCGCACAGAAGGCCCGCGCATCGGGGATCCATTTGCTGCTCGCGACGCAGCGACCGTCAGTGGATGTCATTACGGGCCTGATCAAGGCGAACGTGCCAACACGAATCGCCTTCCAGGTGTCGGCCAAAGTCGATTCACGTACGATTCTCGATCAGGGTGGCGCCGAAAATCTTCTCGGGCATGGGGACATGCTGTTCCTGCCTCCGGGTACCTCGGTGCCGGTGCGTGTGCACGGCGCCTTCGTTGCGGATCACGAGGTACATTCTGTCGTGCGACACCTCAAGAAAAGCGGCGCACCGCGCTACCACGACGAAATTCTCGAAGGTCCTGTGGGTCCAACACCGAGTCTGGCAGGAATCGACGGGATGCCAGGCGTTGCCTCGGATGCCGAGGACGATCCGCTCTACGATCAGGCCGTCCAAGTCGTCATGGAAACGCGTAAAGCGTCGATTTCCGGTGTGCAGCGGCGCCTGAAAATTGGCTATAACCGCGCGGCGAGGATGGTCGAATCAATGGAGGCGGCCGGACTCGTTGGTCCGCTGCAGTCGAACGGGGCGCGGGAGATATTGTTGCCCGCAGCGGCGAAAGACTGAGCCCGCCAAGGGACGGAAGACGCGATTGAAAATACAGTTCACAATTTTGACGGCGGTCGTGCTCGTTGCCCCGGTCAGCGGTTCGGACTTACCCTCTGAAGGGATCGGGCCACAGCTTATTGAAGGCTTTGTCACGGACTTCACGACGTTGCAAAGCCGCTTTGAGCAGTCTCTGATGGATGCCGACGGCCGGGTTCTGGAGGTCTCCAGCGGCAGGCTCGAAATTCAACGTCCGGGACGATTTCGCTGGATCTATTCAGAGCCCTACGAACAATGGCTGGTGGCCGACGGCCTGAATGTCTGGAGCTACGATGTCGATCTTGCTCAGGTCATCGTGAAACCACAGGCTGAAGTACTCAACAGCACACCGGCACTGCTGCTCGGCGGCTCGCGCGATGCGATGAAACAATTCACGCACGATGGCATTTTCGAGGACGGAGGACTTACCTGGGTACGACTGAAGCCCGTCAATACCGACAGCGGTTTCAACCGGCTTGAGCTCGCTTTCAACGGCACAATGCTGAGTCGAATGGTGTTCTTCGATAACCTGGAGCAGACGACCGTGGTATCGCTGTACGATATCGTCGTCGATGAGCCAATTGATCCACGGCAGTTCGAATTCGTCGCTCCCGATGGCGTCGACGTCGTGGGCATTCCCGTCACCTCCGAACAGATGGATCGTTGATGCTGCCACTGCGCTACGCGCGCCAATGGCGATTGGCGAGCATCGTACTGCTTCTCTGCGTATTGCTGATCACACTGATGCCCGCGGTCTGGTTCTGGCCCGATCGTGTGCGCCTCATCACGTGGCTCGAAGCCATCGACAAATGGGTGCATGGCATTACCTTCGTCATTCTGGCACTTTGGTTCGCAGGCCAATACCGACCCGGATCCTATTGGCGAATCGCGACCGCACTCCTGATGTTCGGCGTGCTGATCGAGATTTGTCAGAGATTCGTGAGTTATCGCTCGGCGGAGTGGTTCGATATCGCCGCGGACGCTGCCGGTATAATGATTGGTCTTGCGATCGCGATGACGGGTATCGGCGGATGGTGCCTGCACATGGAGAACTGGTATTCGAAACGACAGACAGGCGTCAGCGTTGACTGATCTTTTTTCGCGCGACGATATCGAGTCGGTCGAACGGCCGCTGGCGGATCGCATGCGGCCAACCAGTCTCGACGACTTCTTTGGTCAGGAGCACCTGCTGGACGTTGGCAAGCCCTTACGTCGCGCAATCGAACAAGGTCGCGTCCACTCCATGGTGTACTGGGGCCCGCCGGGCACGGGCAAGACGACGCTGGCCCGGTTGATCGCGTTAACGACCGACTCTCACTTTATCGCGCTGTCGGCTGTCATGGCGGGCGTCAAAGACATTCGTGCGGCCGTCGCCGCGGCGAAGCAGTTTCGCCAGGTCGAGCGCCGCAGCACGGTACTGTTCCTCGACGAGGTGCATCGATTTAACAAGTCGCAACAGGATGCGTTCCTCCCCTACGTTGAGGATGGCACGCTGACTTTCATCGGTGCGACGACGGAAAACCCGTCTTTTGAACTCAACAATGCATTGTTGTCACGTGCGCGGGTCTATGTGCTGAAGACACTCGACGAATCGGCGCTATTGAGTGTACTCAGAAACGCCCTGCAAGACGAAGAACGCGGGCTCGGCAGCCAGAATATAGAGATCAGCGAGAAAGGATTGCAGGCGATCGCTGTGGCCGCAGACGGAGATGCCAGGCGCGCGCTCAACTTGCTCGAGCTTGCCGCGGATCTGGCAAGCGATGGTGAAATCGATGATGGCATCATTGCCGAGGTGGTTGCCGGTGGTCGGCGTCGCTTCGACAAGCAGGGCGAGTATTTCTATGATCAGATCTCTGCGCTGCACAAATCTGTGCGGGGATCGGATCCTGATGCATCGCTTTACTGGCTGATGCGCATGATCGATGGTGGCTGCGATCCTCTCTACGTGGCTCGCCGGATGGTTCGGCTTGCGTCCGAAGACATTGGCAACGCCGATCCACGCGCGTTGCAACTCGCCCTGAACGCATGGGAAACGCTGGAACGCCTGGGCAGCCCCGAAGGCGAGCTGGCACTTGCGCAAACGGTCGTCTACCTCGCCTGCGCGGCGAAGAGCAATGCCGTCTATGTGGCGGCCAAAGCCGCCACTGAGGATGCGCGCAGGCTCGGTTCTCTCGAGGTGCCTATGCACTTGCGCAATGCGCCGACCCGGCTGATGAAGGAACTCGGCTATGGCGAAAAGTACCGCTATGCGCACGATGAAGAAGACGCCATCGCGGCGGGCGAGAAATATTTTCCCGACGACATGGACGAGGTCAAGTATTATCATCCCGTTCCGCGCGGTCTTGAGATCAAGATTCGCGAGAAACTGGAAAGTATTCAGCGCCGTCGACGTGACGCTGGCCGGCCGGCACCCGATTTAACAAGCGATGATTGATCCAAAATTACTGCGACGGGCGACCAGTGACGTTGCCGCAAATCTGTCACGTCGAGGCTTTGAGTTTGACGCCACGGCGTATCTGGCATTGGAAGAACGCCGCAAGACTTTGCAGGTCGACACTGAGAAGTTGCAAAGCGAACGCAATACGACTTCCAAACAGATTGGCGTTGAAACGGCTAAGGGTGGCGATCCTGCTCCCTTGATTGACGCGGTCACGAAATACGGTGAACGCCTGAAGAATTGCCAGGCACAGCTGCAGGCGGTTCAGGCCGAGCTAAAGGAGATTGAGCTCGACCTGCCGAACCTGCTCGACGACAGCGTACCTGAGGGCAACGACGAGTCTGATAACGCTGAGATCCGTCGCTGGGGCGAGCCTGCACAATTCGATTTTGAGACCCACGACCATATCGAACTAGGCGAATCCCTAGGATTGCTCTCATTCGAGGCAGCCAGCAAGATTTCCGGCTCTCGTTTTGCAGTCATGCGAGGAGCGCTGGCGCGCCTGCACCGGGCACTGATCCAGTTCATGCTCGACACACACACATCCGCGCACGGCTACCAGGAAACCTATGTACCGTATCTCGTTCAGGATCATGCGCTGGTCGGTACGGGGCAGCTGCCTAAATTCGAGGAAGATCTGTTCAAGACAACGACGCAGACACCGTATTATCTTATTCCGACCGCCGAAGTACCGCTCACCAATCTCGCTCGCGATACTATCTTTGACGCCAGCGAGCTACCGCTGCGCTTCGTGGCGCATACGCCGTGTTTCCGTTCCGAGGCGGGTTCCCATGGCAAGGACACGCGGGGCATGATTCGTCAGCACCAGTTCGAAAAAGTCGAACTGGTGCAATTTGTCGTGGCGAGCGAGTCAGCGCGGGTTCTGGAGGAGCTGACGGGCCATGCGGAGACGATATTGCAGCTCCTGGAATTGCCTTACCGGGTCGTCGCCCTGTGCTCCGGTGATGTCGGTTTCGCCGCCGCGATGAGCTACGATCTCGAAGTCTGGCTCCCGGGGCAACAGACATATCGGGAGATTTCAACCTGCAGCAACTGCACCGATTTTCAGGCACGACGTATGAAAGCCCGCGTGCGCAACGCGACGACGGGGAAACCCGAGCTCATGCACACGCTGAATGGTTCGGGCGTCGCGGCCGGGCGCGCACTGATCGCCGTCATCGAAAATTATCAGCAAGCTGATGGCCGTATTCGGATTCCGGATGCGCTGCAACCTTATATGGGCGGAATCGCGTTCCTCGAAAAGATTTAGGCGGCGTCTATTTTCCTAGAACGTCGCGCTTCAATTCGGCGAATGCATTCTTCCAGCGGTCGACGGACAGGCGGAAATACTCTTCCCAGTCTTCGCTGTCCGGTATGCCCGCGACAATCACGGTCAACAATGTCTTGTCGCCGATCGTGCGCAAGATCAACTCGATCGTAATGGGTCCGGTCGGTAGCGGACTTTCTTCCTGCATCGGCGTGAGCGCCATGCGCAGGCGACGCGGCGGCATGAATACATCGATACGGCCACGGATGTCGTAGCCGTCGCGCAGGGCAAGCTCGAACGGTCCGCCGATATGCGCGGACAGGCTCCCTTCGCGTGCCAGCCACCGATTGATGGCATCGATGTCCGTGAGGGACGTCCAGACCTCCTGAATTTCGCACGCTGTTTCCATTTCTTCGCGATGACTGCGGGTCAGTGGCTCGATCGGCAGGCTCGGCCGATCGATCTTTGCGTCCACCGGTGCCTCAACGGAAACTTTTTGATCGGGGTAAGACACGATGTGCAGGTCCCGCTGTGGGTACGGAATCGTAACGCCAGCTTCACGGAACGCGGCGTCGATGGCGAAGTTCAGGTCGCTGACGACAGAGAAACGCCGCTCGATACGCTGAATACGGACGCGCAGCTCGAAATCCAGGGAACTGTCGCCGAATCCCATGAACAACGCGCGTGGGGCCGGTGCGCGGCCATCGGTAATGACTTCAGGGTGCTCACGTGACACTGCCTCGAGTATGTCCCTTACCTTTTCGACGTCCGATCCGTAGGCGACGCCGACCTTAATCTGCAATCGCCCGTGCGTGTCTCGCAGAACCCAGTTCGTCACACGTCCGGATACGAGCTCCGAATTAGGAACCAGGACATTTTGATTGTCGAGAGTTTCGATTTCAGTTGCGCGAATTCGAATTCTGCGTACAAATCCTTCGACCTCACCGACCGTGACGAAATCACCGGCCCTGATCGGCCGCTCGAACAGGAGAATGAGGCCGGATACAAAATTATTGGCGATTTCCTGCATGCCCAAACCAATGCCGAGGGCAAGCGCGCCACTGACAAGTGCCAGGCCGCCGAGATCCACACCGGCCAGAGCGAGTGCTATCACAACGGCGACGATGAAACCGACATAGCCGAACAGTGTGATGATAGCGTCGCGAGCGCCTCTCTCGATGACGATATGCTGTAGCCAGCGGCGATCGATCCAGCGCTTCATCCAGCCGATGACGATGATGATTCCGGCAAACAGCAGGATGCCGCTGACGATCTTCAGAGGCACGATTTCGACGGCGCCGAAAGTCACGCCGATGACGATGAGCTCGTAGAGTTCGTCCAGGGTCGTACCGGAGTCGTCCCACACATGGATCATGTAAACAATGAAACCGATCCAGAGGATCAGGTCGGCTATCAGTTGCATGAATCCGAGGCCCGTGCGCGAGCCTTTGTCAGTAACGCCCAGCGACTTTCGAATCTGTATAGCGGATGGCGTGTCTTGCTCGATCAGATAGTCGAGCGCGACGTCGACGAGCCAGAACAGAAGCCAGAGGACGAATAGCGCCATGCCCGTGCGCGTAACGCCATGAATCAGGAACCCGGCGAAATTTTGGTAGCCCACGAAGACGGCAATGATGCCGAGTGACGTTACCAGTAGCGCCAGGTATCGCAACGGGCGGTGGCGCCCATGAATCCCGGGGATGCGGCCGAGATAACTGATTACCAACAGCATGGCCACGGCGACGAGAAATATCATCGACGCACGTCCGCTGACATAGGGGTCGGATACACGTATCGAAAGCCACTGACCGCCCAGGATCACGAAGCTCGTGCATATCGTCAGCAGCAGAAATCGCAGTCGCAGGCGCAAGGGCCGCACGTGATCCGGTATCAGCCCACTGACTGCCGCCGACGGCGAAAGTGGTCCGGTTGCCCAGTTGATCACGACACAACCGATCCCGAAGAAGAAAATCCCCCAGGCGACTCGTATCACCAGCATATCCGTCGACGCGTTTTCGACCGTCGCCATTAACACGAGCACGAGAGCTGCGCCTTCGAGCCACAGCGGCGCGAACTCCGCCATTGGCTTCGGCATCAGGTATTTGAGCTGCGGTTCCGCGCTATCGCCGCCGGCGGCCCCGTACCAGGTATTGAATCGTTGCCGTATCGCGAGGCCTGCGAAAGCGGCGATGACGCCGGCGATAATGAGTATCCAGAGCATTTCGCCGGAATCGACATTTTCGACAAGCGGCAACTCAATGGATTGGCGCAGCTGTGACGGCCAGGATGCGGCGCGCTCCGGGAAACCCTGAATCAGCGATATGACCGAAAACGTGCGGCTCGACAGGAATTGTTGTGACAGCGCGCTCTGTCTGTCAGATATGCGCGTCAGCAGTGCCGAAGCGTCGTCTTCGACACCCTGGCATCGGGATTGCATCGAGATGGCTTCGTCGAGTTCGACCCGGATGCTGGCACGCTGATCCATGATTTCGGAACCGGCGATTTCCGAGTCGACGTCCTTCAGGGGCTCGAAGCGTTCTTCAAGGCGAGTCCGTGCCTCGGTGGCCTTGGCCGAGCACGCGGATGCGGCCGCTTCGATTTCAATTACCCGGGGACGGATATCCTCGAGCAAGTCCGCGTCGATGTCGTCCGCCTCGACCTGTAAATCGAACGACGCAATCACATCGTCGGCCTCGATTTCGTCGAAGCTGGCCTCTTCTTGTGCGCCGGAGGAGCCCGCCGCCGCGAGCATGCATAACGTGCAGAGCAGACCGAGCCAGCAGGCCATCGGTCTATCGGGTAACACTGCACGTATCATGGAGAAGAATCCCGGCTAAAAACTGGTGAGGAGTATACCGTCTGACGGGACGCACAAGAAGAAAGGGCCCGTCAAAGGGCCCTTTTCGCCACGATTCAATCGCGATTCAGAAACAGCATCAGGATGTACCAGAACATCAAGGCAATCGATGCGAACAATTGCATCGATGCGGCGACGTGCTTGTCCTGTGGAAAGTGACGCAGAATGTTTGAGGTGTCGTACAGGATGGCGGCTCCGGCAAAGCCAATCATCGCGACGGAAAACCAGGTTCCGAGCTGGAAGCCGAAAATCACTGAAGACACTATCCCGACGATTGCAAGAATGCCCATCCAGACCAGCATGCCGCGCAGGAACGAAAAGTCCTTGCGAGTGATCATTGCAGTGGCTATCAGCCCGATCGATCCGAGAATTGTGACGCCGGCGGCGCTGTCGATCACACCGGGTTTGACTGCCTGGGCGATAAACAGGAGCGGCGCAAAGATCAAAGATTCGGCGAAAATGAATACCGCAAATGCGCCGTATTGTGCTGCGGAAGATTCAATACGGTGGGCGACGTGTGAAGCGCCCCAGCTAACGAGCATAAATGCGCCCAGGACGAGTAACCAATGGCCAAACATCGGCTGCGCAATACGGGCAGCAATGCCCGACTGCAAAAGGTAGGCCGAGATTCCTGCAAACACAAGAATTGCGCCGACAACGTGCGCATAGCATTTCCATATGAAGTCAGACCGAACGTCGGCCGATGACTCTGACACCGGCGCCAGATAATTCAGGTCGTCTTGCATGTTGCATTCCTCTACCAGGAGTTCATCGAATTCTATCACCGAAGAGATATGCGTCGGCGTAATTACAGGTGCTTGCTTGCGGTAGCGGCTACCAGGGCAGGGCATACCCTTCGGCATGCCAGAATCCACCGGAGTTGCCGAGATTCAGCTCGTCAATGCGTTGTATCAGCCCGCGTGCAGATTCCCCGGGATCGATTCCCTGGCCGCCCGTCATCTCCGTCGCGACAAGACCAGGATGCAACAGGGCGACCGCAATTCCGCGAGGCAGAAGTTCGTGCCTGAGATTCGTACCGATCTGATTTACAGCAGTCTTGGATGCGCGATATCCGTAGTAGCCGCCCGAGCTGTTATCTTCGATCGAACCAAGCCTGCTCGTGATGATGATGACCTTGGAGCCCTTGCGCAGATTGTCAAGAAGCGCTTCGGTGACCCGTAGAGGACCCAGGGCGTTGACACGAAACTGCTCGCTCATCTCGTCGTAGTCGAGTTCGCCAAGCTTGTCCTGTCTCAGTATGCCGGCGCCGTTGACAAGAATATCAACGCGCTGCTTGCCGAGAGTATCCTGCAACCGCTTGACGGAATCGTCATCGCTGACGTCTGTATTTTCGATGATACGAGCACCGAGCCGGGAAAGATCGTCGCCGGCACTTCGACACACAGCGATGACATCGTCACCCCGTGCTGTGAATTGTGTGCAGAGCTGTAAACCAATGCCGCGATTACTGCCAGTTACCAATACAGTCGCCAAATGCGTGCTCCTCATATTAGGTGGCGGAGAGGGTGTCTGAAAACAGCTTGTCCGAGCAGGTCCGAAGAGGTCAAAAACTCCTTATTTTTCCAGCACTTCCGCGTGATTTTGTGCTAGGGTAATCCGAGCGATTCCGACACAATCCGGAATCAATTTGTGAGTTGAACTGTAGGCGCTCCAGTTTGGCGGAGAGAATCACAGCCACGTTTGTGAAGAAAACCAAACGTCCGGGAAAGTACCCGGACGGCGGCAATCTGTATTTGCAGGTGAACAAGTCCACGCGTAAGAATAATAGCAAAGCAGTTACAAAGTCCTGGCTATTTCGTTATTCACGATTCGGCAAGGACACCTGGCTCGGGCTAGGCCCCTACCCCGACGTGTCACTGTCAGATGCGCGTGACCTTGCCACCCGTGAACGGAAGAAGAAATGGCAAGGCATCGACCCATTGACCGACAAACACGCGCGGCGACTTGCGGCGTGTACGGCACACGACAACATGCTGACCTTTGCCGAGTGCGCCGAGCAATATGTTGATTCACAAGCCCCCGGCTGGAGCAATCCAAAGCACATCGAACAATGGCGCAGTACGCTAACGAAGTTCGCAGGACCGGTTATCGGCCATCTGCCCGTCGATCAGGTGGACACACCTTTAATACTGCGATGCCTTGAGCCCATCTGGACAAGCTACTGCCCCGACCGACAAGGGTCGCTAGGATCAAACATCACGCGGCGCTGCCTTTCATAGAAGTCGGGCAATTCATGCAGCAACTACACAAAGACACAGGCGTTGCGTCATGGGCACTGGAGTTTTTGATTCTGACGGCAGCTCACACAAACGAAGTGATCTTGGCGCGATGGTCTGAGATCAATCTGGCCACAAAAATCTGGGTCGTTCCGGCTGAGCACATGAAAGCGAAGCGTAAGCATCGTGTGCCATTGTCAGCTGCCGCAATCGCTACCCTTGAGGCGGTAAAGGGGCTCGATAATACCTACGTATTCCCAGGACATAAGCGGGATAGCCACCTGTCAAGCGCTGCCATGTTGCAGGTGCTAAGGCGGCTGGATCGAGCCAATATTACGGTGCATGGGTTTCGATCCACCTTTCGGGACTGGTGTGCGGAATCAACCAACTATCCCGCTTATGTCGCCGAGATGGCACTCGCGCACGCACTACAAGACAAGACTGAGGCCGCGTACCGGCGCGGTGACCTGTTCAACAAGCGGACCCGACTAATGACTGACTGGGCCCGATTCTGTAACAAGCCGAAGGCACCTGCGACCGTGATCCCAATACGGCACAGTAGTGGATAAAAGATCGCGCGAGTTTGGGCTGGATTGATCATGGCCATCGTGATGCATAAACACCCAATTCCAGAGCTCGACTGTAAGGGACTGCGGGAATTCGGTCTGACCAGCGGTGCAATCGTCGCCGTTATTTTTGGTCTGTTCTTCCCCTGGCTGTTTGAGCTAGGCCTGGTCTGGTGGCCCTGGATCTTGTTTGGCGTACTCTCACTGATGGCGCTGGCCATGCCCATGACGCTGCAGCCGGTTTACAGGATCTGGATGCGCTTTGGCCTGATAATGAGCAGAATCACGACGCCCATCATAATGGGTGCGGTCTTTTATCTGATCATTACGCCCACTGGGCTTGTCATGAAGGTATTCTCCAGGGACCCGTTGCGCCGTAAGCTGGTGGACAAAGAGTCAAGTTACCGGGTACCCAGCCATAAACCCGAGCGGGAACGTATCGAGAGGCCATTCTAATGTTGGATTTATTGAAAGATCTCTGGGATTTCATGAAGGTGCGGAAGAAATTCTGGATGGCCCCCATCATCATCGTCATGCTTCTGCTGGGCGGATTGATCGTGCTCTCCGAGGGCTCTGCCATAGCGCCATTTATCTATACGCTGTTCTAGCCAATAGTCGATCGCGTTGAAGCTTAACCCCATATCCAGAATCATGGGGGAGGATCAGAGTCCAGATTATGTTTACAATCGGAAAGTCCGGTAATTTCCTCCTATATACTTCGTATACTTAGCAGTTACAACAATAACGCTTGCTGTGCCACCAAGCGGTATCCAATCGTGCGTCGTGCTCTGGAGTCGAGCGGAACTTATAAACCGTCAGGACCTTGAAAAGGTAATGTCTTAATACTCCGTCAAATTCTGGAGTGAGCCCAGGATTGGTGGTGGGTTTTTTTGACCGCGTGTTGCGGAAGAACAATAAGCAAAATGGATCGTCATCAGCATCTTGTCAGCGGATTAAAAATCCTTGACCTCGTGGTTATGATGTCGTGTTTTACTCTCGCGGCAGTGCTTATCGCACCGGGCATCGATGTCGCATCGATCCGCGAATTCATGGGGCTCCGGATTTCACTCGGCAACTTTATTCTTTTCACCGCATTCGTTGCCCTCTGGCACCTGCTGTTCTCCGCTTTCGGCTTGTACGAGGGCTCGCTGCTCTCGAACGCCTACCGCAAGGCCATCGATGTCCTCAAAGCCACATCGATCGGGACCTGCGTGATCGTTGCACTCGCGGTGCCGTTCAAGATTTCTTTCGTTGACGCCCGGTTCATGCTGATTTTCTGGACTAGCGTCAGCCTCCTGTCTTTCTGCAGCCGCCTCATAGCGAGAGAACTGCTGGTCCGTTACAACAGGCGGGAGGAGAACCTTCGTAGAATACTGATCGTCGGCGCCAATACACGCTCGGTCAGCCTCGCGGAGCAAATTGAAACTGAACAGGAATTCGGCTGCCGGGTGATCGGCTTTGTCGACGATACCGCCATACATGCGCCGAACTTCGAAGAGTCTGACTACCACCTGGTTGCCGACTACAAGGATCTGTCCAATTATCTCGGCAAGACCGCGATGGACGAGGTTCTGATCTGTTTGCCGGTTAAATCCCGCTCCGAGGATATATCAGACGTCGTGTCGGTCTGCGAAGAACAGGGCATCGCGGTCGGCATGCTGC
>JADFSP010000045.1 GCA_022560695.1 Pseudomonadota bacterium | reverse complement strand
TAACTCTGGTGCCGAGAAGAGGACTTGAACCTCCACGGGGTTACCCCCACTAGCACCTGAAGCTAGCGCGTCTACCAATTCCGCCACCTCGGCTGGGCCGAACCGCGTACAATTGCGGCTCTTGCGGGGTGGCGCACTGTACTCAAAGGGGACGCAGCCTGTCAATCGCAACACAATCATGGAGCAACGTACTTGCCGAAAAAACCAGGCAAAAAGAAGGCAAGAAGCAAGAAAAAAGCCTACAAACACCCGGTTCCAAGCCGAAACGAACTCATCGAGTTTCTAACTAACGCGGGCAAGCCGCGGAAAATAAACGCTATTTTTGAGAGTTTTGAGCTCAAGGGCCAACGCATGCTGTCGCTGCTGACAGATCGGCTCGACGGCATGGTGCGTGCAGGCCAGATCATTGTAAATCGCCGTCGTGAGTACTGTCTGACGGCGAAACTCGATCTCATCACAGGTCAGGTGAGCGGTCATCGCGATGGCTTCGGCTTCGTCATTCGCGACGACGGCGATGCGGATATTTACCTGTCGGCACGCGAAATGCGTTCCATTTTCGATGGTGACCGGGTCGCGGTCAAAACCATCGGGCTCGGCCGTCGGGGCAAACCGGAAGGCGTGCTGGTCGAAGTGCTCGAACGAAGCGTGAGCGAGATTGCAGGCCAGTTCATTCGGGAGCGGGGTATTGGCGTCGTCATACCCGACAATCCGAAAATCGCGCACCGAATTCTCATCGGCAGGGGCGAGTCGGGGAAGGCACAGGCCGGGCAGATGGTTGTTGCTCAAATCCTTGATTACCCGACGCAGGTTGAACAGCCGACGGGCCGCATCGTTCGCATTCTGGGCTCGCCGGAGCAGAAAGGCATTGCCACTGATATCGCGATTCATTCGCATGGCATACCAACGAATTGGCCGGTTGCCGTGCGCGAGCAAATCAGGCAATTCGATTCGACCGTGCCGGCTTCGGGCAAACAGGGCCGTGTCGATCTGCGACACGTCGACCTGTTGACGATCGATGGCGCCGACGCGCGCGATTTCGACGACGCTGTTTTTTGCGAGCAGGAAGGAGATGGTTGGCGTCTGCTCGTCGCTATCGCCGATGTCGCGCACTATGTCGACGTCGGCTCGCCGCTCGACAACGAAGCGACGATGCGTGGTACGTCAGTTTACTTTCCCGACCGCGTGGTGCCGATGTTGCCCGAAGTGCTGTCAAACGGGCTTTGTTCGCTCAACCCGAAAGTAGATCGGCTCTGCCTCGTGTGTGACATGCGCGTCAGTGCCGCCGGCAAGGTGACCGGGTCAACGTTTGTCGAGGCAGTGATGCGGTCCAGGGCGCGCCTGACATACAGCGAGGTCAATGCGTTTCTGAGTGGTGAGTCGCGCGCAGCCGTGCCCCGGGGGTTGCACGGTCTCATTCGCGACCTGCATGCCCTGTACAAGTCGTTTGCCCAGGCTCGCGACCGTCGTGGCGCGCTCGACCTGGATCTGCCGCAGACGAAGTTCGACTTGAATGATCAGGGTGAGATCGAGCGCATCCGTGCCGTGCGGCGCAACGACGCTCACCGGCTGATCGAGGAATGCATGATCGCCGCCAACGTGCAGGCGGCGAAGTTCCTGAAACGCCATCGGATTGCCGGGTTGTACCGGGTGCACGCGAAACCCGATCCCGATCGATTCGATGAGTTGCGCCGCTATCTTCTGACCCTGAACCTCAAGGTGCCGCATCCCGATCACGTGGAGCCGCGCCAGTTCGCGAGCCTTCTGAAGCAAGTTGAAAGGCGTCCTGACAGCGCGGCCATTTCGATGGCCATGCTTCGCTCCCTGACACACGCCGAGTACTCACCGGATAACATCGGTCATTTTGGTCTCGCGCTCGATGCGTACGCCCACTTTACGTCGCCAATTCGGCGCTATCCGGACCTGCTCGTGCACCGGGCGATATCCCACATCGTCCGTGGCGGCAAGGCGGGGCGCTACCAGTACGACCGCAGTTCGATGCAGCGGCTCGGCGCGATGACGTCAGCTCATGAGCGGCGCGCCGAAGACGCGACACGAGAAGTCGAGGCATGGCTCAAGTGTCAGTACATGCAGGATAAAATCGGCGAGGAATACGATGGTGTTATTACCGCAGTGACGAATTTTGGCGTATTCGTGCAATTGCCCGAGTTGCAGATTGACGGGCTTGTGCACGTCACAAGCCTGCAAAATGACTACTACCACTATCAACCGGAATCGCAGCAACTCGTGGGCGAACGGACCGGACGGGTATATGGGTTGGGCGAGTCGATGCGTGTAAAGGTGCAACGTGTGGATATGGATACTCGCAAAATCGACTTCATGCCTGTCGAGGATGCCGCTGCGCACGCGGCCGTCCGTCCGTCCTCGCGGACCCGGGGGCGGCGCCGATGAGCAAGTCGCGTTACGTACCCGGATTGCGGGCGGTCGAAGAACTGCTGGCCGGGAAAAAGGCGGACATTCGGCGCATCTACGTCGAGTACCGGACCGCCAATCCGCGTGTGGAGGCGGTGATTGCGAACGCCAGGCAGCTTGGCGTCGAGATCCAGGCCGCGAACCGGGCGCGGTTGAGTCAGATCAGCGGGGAAGTGCGTCACCAGGGCATCGTTGCCGAGATTCGCCGCAGTACGCTGCTTGACGAGGCTGGTTTGCGATCGCTCGTCGAGAAGCGCCTTGGCAGCACGGCTGAATCCCCGTTGCTATTGCTGGTCCTCGACGGCGTGCAAGATCCACACAACCTGGGCGCGTGCATGCGCACGGCCGCCGCCGCGGGTGTCGACGCAGTCGTGGTGCCACGGCACGGCGCGGCGGACCTTGGACCGACCGTCAGCAAAGTCGCCGCCGGGGCCGCTGAGCAGCTGCCATTCGCGAGGGTTGCCAACCTGGGACGCGTGCTCGATTGGCTCGGGGATTATGGCGTCAGCCGTATCGGTACCAGTGACGGCTCGGATACGAGCCTGTACGACGTCGATTTCGTCGGCCCGATCGCACTGATCATGGGTCGCGAGGAGAGTGGCGTCGGCAAGGCCATCACGCGCCGTTGCGACAGTCTCGTGAGCCTGCCGATGCGCGGCAGTGTCGCAAGCCTCAATGTTTCGGTGGCGACCGGAATCTGCCTGTATGAGGTTCTCAGGCAACGACGCTAGCACGCATATTTCACTCGTTCGCCACGGCCTCTGGCTTGCGTCACAGTGCCCGCTTGGTTAGGATGCGCGTCCCCGTCACCGTA
Source organism: Pseudomonadota bacterium (assembly GCA_022560695.1). Lineage (GTDB taxonomy): Bacteria > Pseudomonadota > Gammaproteobacteria > Steroidobacterales > Woeseiaceae > UBA1847. The sequence continues at coordinate 9,721 of JADFSP010000045.1, read as the reverse complement.
CTCCGTCAATATTACCTCGGCGGAGCACATGGGGCGGGAAACCTCTTGCCGCACCGGGAAGCCGGGTGGCTGCAATCCGTAAGGGTAGTCTGGCATTGCGGCAGGCTATCCGGCCGGTTTTCAACCAAAAGGGTAAACGATGAGACATTACGAAATCGTGTTTCTGGTCCATCCGGACCAGAGCGAACAGGTTCCTGCCATGGTCGAGCGATACCAGGGCATGGTGTCCGGTTCCGGCGGTGTGGTGCACCGCACCGAAGACTGGGGCCGCCGCCAGCTGGCCCATCCGATCAACAAAGTCCACAAAGCGCATTACGTTCTGTTGAACGTTGAGTGTGGTATTGCGGTGATCGAAGAGATCAGGGGCGCGTTCCGCTTTAACGATGCCGTGCTTCGGCATTTGGTCATCGCGCGCAAGGAAGCCGTAACCGAGGCATCGCCAATGGCAGTCGCCGTGGCCGAAGAAAAGGCGAAGGAACGTGAGGCGCAGCAGCGTCGCGACGCGAAAGCCGCTGCCGAAGTTGCAATGCGCAAGGAGTCGGAAAAGGCTGCCGAGGCCGCCAAAGACGCTCCGCAAGAGCCGGCTGACGATGGCGAAGAGGCTACCGAAGCTGCCGCAGCGACCGCAGACGAAAGCGCAGAGGCGAGCGCAGCGACCGCAGACGAAAGCACAGAGGCGAGCGCAGCGACCGCAGACGAAAGCACAGAGGCGAGCGCAGTGACCGCGGATGAAAGCGCAGAGGTGAATGCAGCAACCGCGGACGACAGCGAAGTTGCTGCCGAAGCAACCGCGGATACAAATGCGGAGGCTACCGAAGTTGTGGCAGACGATAGCGAAGAGGCTGCCGAAGAGGCCGCTGAGAAGAGCGCCTGAGGAGATATGCAATGAGTCGATATTCGCGCAGGCGCAAGTATTGCCGTTTCACGGCCGAAGGCATCAAAGAGATCGATTACAAGGATCTCAATTTGCTGAAGGCTTACGTTTCCGAGACAGGCAAGATAGTTCCAAGCCGCATCACCGGCACGAAGGCGCACTATCAGCGTCAGCTGGCGACGGCGGTCAAGCGTGCCCGGTACCTGGCGTTGCTGCCGTACACGGACAGACATTAGCTGTAGCGGAGCGGCGGGCGTGAGCGCGGTAGCCAAGTGGCTGGTGGCCCGACCGCTGAATGCGGTTCTGGCCCTGGCGACAACGACCGCGGTGTTGTACCTGGGGTTTCTGAGCAGCGTGATCGTCGTGCTGCTTGTACTGTATCAGGGCGGTAAAGCTGCGACGGTCAAGGTGCTGCTGGCTGGCACACTGCTTGCGGGAGTCAGCCTGCTTTCAGGGGCGCGGGTCGATTTACAGCTGACGGCTGCATTGGTCAATTGGTTGCCGGCGCTATTATTGGCGCTGTTACTGAACGTGACTCGATCGCTGACGCTGACACTGCAGTTGTCGGTCATTTTCGTCGTCATCGCGACGGCAGGGTTTATCGCGATTGTCGGGAACCCCGTCGAGTTTTGGCAGACGATAGTAGTGGCCGCGGCGGAAGTCTGGCGAGACATGGGGCTTCATGAGCAGGCCGATCGGATGCTTGCGGAGACGGAAGCGATCGCAATGCAGATGACCGGCACGGCGGCCGTGGCAAGCTGGACCGTGTGCGCGGGAGGTCTTGTTTTGGGGTATCTGCTCTACGGGCAGATACCCGGCGAGACCCGGGACTTTGGCCGGTTTCGCGACTTAAATTTCGGCCGCGTCATTGCGTCTATTATGGCTCTGACGTCGGTACTCGCGCTGCTGACTGGCGCGGTCTGGATACAGAACATTGCGTTCCTGATGTTTGCGGTGTTCTGGTTTCAGGGATTGGCGATTGTGCACTGGCTTAAGGGCGAGGGTTTTTTGCCCGTCTTTGCGCTGGTTGCCGTTTATGCGCTGCTGTTGGTGCTAAATGTGTTATTCGCGATGGCGCTGGCGGTGCTCGGCTATATTGACGCGTGGTTCCACGTCCGCCGCGTCCGCCGGGCACAATAGGCGCTGGTTTGGGCACACGGCATGAATTGAGAGACGACTGCTAAGGTTGAAAAAATGAACGTCATATTGTTGGACAATGTTGAAAACCTCGGTCACATCGGCGACCTCGTGAAGGTCAAATCGGGTTATGGCCGCAACTACCTGTTGCCGCAAGGAAAAGCGGCACTGGCGACACCTGCGAACATGAAGGCGATTGAAATTCGCCGCGCCGAGCTCGAAAAAACCGCGGCGGAAGAGCTGACTACGGCGACGGCTCGTGCCGAGACCATCAATGGCATGGAACTTGTCATACTCGCCAATGCTGGCAGCGAGGGTAAGCTGTTTGGCTCGGTCGGTCCGATCGACATCGCGGAGGCGTTTGCGGGTGTGCAGGTCGAGGTCCAGCGCAGTGAAGTCCGAATGCCGGATGGGCCGATACACGAACTCGGTGAGTTCGTCGTCGGAATCCATCTGCACAGCGAACTCAATGCCGAGGTGACAGTCCGCGTCGTCGCTGCCGAGAAGACCTGAATACTAGCGTTACGTCGTATGTGATACCTTTTAGCCGGAGAAGATTGCGAGGAAAGGAAATCTCTTATGGTTCGAGCGTTGGAGGAGGGTGTAGCAGCCGATGTTGCTGAGCAGCGCCTGAAGGTGCCGCCCAACTCGATCGAGGCCGAGCAGTCCCTGATCGGCGGCCTCATGCTCGACCATGTCGCCTGGGAGAAAGTCGCTGACGTCATCAGCGCGGACGATTTCTACCGCAAGGACCACCGCCTCATTTTCGCGGCCATCGCGAATCTTGCCGAGACTAACAACCCCTGCGATGTCGTCACGGTCTCCGAATATCTCGATAATCGTGGCGAGCTCGAGCAGTCCGGGGGGCTCGAATACATCGCGACGCTGGCCAACGAGACGCCTGGGGCAGCCAACGCCCGGGCATACGCCAAGATCTTGCGCGAACGCTCCGTATTGCGTGCGTTGATCAATGCGGGCAATGAAATTTCCGGAAGCGCATTTGCGACTGATGGCCGCATGGCGAGCGAACTCGTTGACGCGGCCGAACGGCTCGTGTTCGAAATCGCCGAAAAGGGTTCCCGCGGTCGGGCCGGGTTCAAGCACTTGAAGAATATACTGCCGCAAGCCGTCGACCGAATCGACGTATTGCATCAATCAGAAGGCGAAATCACGGGAATTTCGACCGGTTTCACGGAATTCGACAAGTTGACCGCCGGGCTGCAGCCGGGCGAACTTATCGTTATCGCCGGTCGGCCGTCGATGGGCAAGACGTCGTTGGCGATCAACATCGCCGAGAACGCGGCCATTGGCTCGAAGGTGCCGACCGCAATATTCTCGATGGAAATGCCGTCACAGCAACTCGCCTTTCGCATGATTTCTTCCCTCGGGCGCGTCGATCAGGCGCATCTCAGGACGGGCCGCTTCCCCGACGAAGACTGGTCGCGCATCAACACCGCCGTGCAGCTGATGTCCGATGCGCCGATATTTATCGACGATTCCGCGGGGTTGTCACCCACCGAGATACGTGCGCGGTCCCGGCGGCTGCATCGTGAACATGGGCTTGGCCTGATCGTCATCGACTATCTGCAGTTAATGCAGGTTCCGGGAACCAGAGAGAATCGTGCCACGGAAATTTCGGAGATATCCCGCTCGCTAAAGGCACTCGCCAAGGAGCTCGAACTACCGATCATCGCATTGTCGCAATTGAATCGAAGTGTCGAGCAACGCCCGGACAAGCGTCCCATCATGTCGGATCTGCGCGAATCGGGCGCTATCGAACAGGACGCTGATCTGATTCTCTTTATTTATCGCGAAGAGGTTTACAACCCGGACACTCCCAGAAAGGGTATCGCCGACATATCGATTGCCAAACAACGTAACGGGCCGATTGGAGACTTCCCGCTGACGTTTGTCGGCCGCTATACGAAATTCGAAAACTGGATGCCGGAGTCCTACGCCGACGAGGGCTATCCGTGAGTTTTGGCGCTCGGGCACGGATTCGGCTCGGCGCGCTCAAACACAATCTCGACGTCATCCGCAGCACCGCACCCGATGCGAAGTTCATGGCTGTGGTTAAGGCCAACGCCTATGGTCATGGCATGGTAACCGTCGCGCAACATCTCAGTGACGTCGACGCATTCGCTGTGGCACGGTTGCCTGAAGCCATGCGACTGCGCGAATCGGGCATCGACAAACCGATTGTTTTGCTTGCCGGTGTGTTGACCAAAGTCGAGCTGCAGTCGGTATTGCAGCATCGCTTCGAAATCGTCGTGCACTGTCGTGAGCAAATTCGTCTGCTGGAAAAGAACGGCGGCGGTGAGACGACGGTATGGCTGAAGATCGACACTGGCATGAACCGGCTCGGATTCCCGGCACGGGATACGTCGGACCTGGCCGTGAGACTTCGCGCCTGCAAATCCGTCGGCGAATTAAGGTTGATGACGCATCTCGCGAGCGCGGAGGAGCGTGACAACCCGCACACACTCGAGCAACTTGAGCAATTCAAATCTGCCGCAGCCGGTTTCGATGGCGATGTCAGTATCGGCAACTCAGCCGCGACACTGGGCTGGCCACAAGGCGTCGATGCAAAATCCGGGCTCGGCTTTCTTGGTGATCAGTGGATTCGGCCAGGCATCGCCTTATTCGGCGTTTCTCCGTTTGACGATGCCACGGGTCGGGATCTGGGACTCAAGCCCGTGATGCAGTTCGAAGCTCGTTTGATCGCGATCAAGGCGTTATCGAAGGGCGCCAGGGTTGGTTACAAGGGACAATACGTCAGCGAGCGCGACAGCACGCTCGGCATAATCGCCGCGGGCTATGGCGATGGCTACACCCGACATCTAAAGACCGGCACTCCCGTGTTGATCAATGGACGCCGCGTGCCGCTGATTGGCAACGTGTCCATGGACATGATTGCGGTCGATCTGGGTACCGACGCTTCGGATTCCGTCGGTGACATAGCCATTTTGTGGGGCGACGATTTACCCGTCGAGGAAGTCGCCCGGTGGGCCAACGCGATTCCTTACGAACTCGTCTGCGGTGTCATGAATCGCGAAGCGAGTGAAGTGGTTGACTGAGGCGGGTCGCAGGGTTCGGCGGACCGGTGTTACTAAGTCGAGAAGAATCCCATCTTGACGCCGGCAAGTTGCAGGACGTCATTGTCTGCTAACTTGCGCGCTTGTTCGCCGATCGGTTTGCCGTTGACAAGCGGGAAATCGCCTTTTTTGCCGGACTCGACGTGCACGACGTAGTAACCCTCGGCACGGCGCGTGATCGCGGCAACCTGAACGCCGGGCCTGCCCAGTGTGGTCAGTGCCTTGGTCAGCTCGAGTTCGCGCCCGGCAAATGCGCCGCTCAATACCTGCAGCTTGGCGAGCGGCAATGCGGCCGGCGCCATGCTCGGGTCGACGCCTGCCGTCGTCGCGGTGTGAGCAACGGGTTCGGGTCTGGGTGTGGACTTTTTGGGGCTATCGAGGCCCACCGCCTCGTCAGCGCCGAGCTTCACACCCACCGCCGCCTCGTCAGGCTCAGCTTTCAGAGCGGCGGCAGCTGCGACATCGGCCGCTTTTTCCACCTTGGCCAATTGCACGGCATTTTGCTGGCCGGCCGGAATGACCATGGTCTTTTCGAACTCGTCCTGCTCGGGCTCGTTTGCCACCTGATCGGAGAAACGGAGCTGATGGTGGCCGATCGTAATGACGTCACCGTGTTGCAGGGCGTGTTTCTTGATGAGCTTGCCGTTGACGTAGGTGCCATTGGTGCTGTTCAGGTCCTCAAGAAAGGAGTCGTTGAGGATGTTGATGATCAGCGAGTGGTGCCCGCTGACCGCCGGGTTATCAATGCGCACGTCGTTGTCCGGGAGGCGCCCGATCGTATAACGCTCCTTCGTCATGTTGTATTCAGCCAGAACTTGATTGTCCAGACTAAGAAATAAACGTGCCATGATTACTCGCGGTTCTCAGTTAGACTCTGAACGAAGCGGTACGCACTTGGGAAATTGGCCGCCTGCGCATGCAGCCGCATCGCTCGATGATAACCTGTATTCTCCGGACAACCCTAACATCCCTTATGAGCGAAACCAGCCCGCGATTTTGACGAACAATTTTTTCTTCGCCGAAAATGATTCCATGACCTGAGCGAGCATTACCGACACATTGTCTCGCCCGCCATGGTCATTGGCTAGCTCAACCAGCTGTTGACCAACCACATCAAGACTAGCATTAAAAGTGCTGATAGTTAAGTGAATGTCCTCATCTTCCACCATGTCAGGAAGACCGTCGGAACAAAGCAGATAAATGTCCTGGGGCAATACGTCGTGCTCGTGGACTTCGACCTCGACGGTCGGCTCAACGCCAAGCGCGCGTGTCACGTAATTGCGGTTTGTCGAACGTTGTGCCTCTTCGGCGGAGTAGAAGCCGCGATCGACCAGCTCCTGCAACAACGAGTGGTCGAGCGTCAACTGTACTAACTCCCCATCCCTCAGTCTATAGGCCCGCGAATCACCGACATGAGCGACCGATATCTTATTGTCGAAGAACATGCACGCCACGATCGTCGTACCCATGCCCTCGCAATGGGTCTGGCTCTGTGCGGTCTGGAATATGATCTTGTTGGCGCGGTAGACGGCGTCTCGAAGTACGATTGACTGGCGCATGAGGCCACTGTGTGAATCGATGTCGTCCCGCCCCTGGCGCTCGGCGCCTTCAATTGCCATGTCGGTGACGATCTGCACGGCGATGCCGCTGGCGACCTCACCGGCATTGTAGCCACCCATGCCGTCCGCCAGGACCATCAGCCCAATGTCCGGGTCGGACCGGATCGCGTCTTCATTGTGGTCGCGGACACGGCCGGTATCCGAGAGTTCAGCGAAGTTTATCTTTCCACGAAGATTCATTGTCGTCGCACCGCCGCGTCCCGCCTGAACTATGTATAGGCCGCGCAGTTGCGCAGTGCGATGGCCATCTCGGTGCCACAGGCGAAGCGGTCCTCCGGACGCTTGGCCATTGCCCTGGCAATCACCGAGTCCACGCTGGGTGGTATACCGGCTCGCCGGGTCGAGACAGGGGTGGGATGGTCCGTCGTAATCTTGGTCATGAGCGCTGCAATGTTGCTCGCCTTAAATGGAACTTCGCCAGCCAATAGCTCGTATAGAGTAACACCAAGCGAAAATAAGTCCGAATGGCCCGTCAGATTCTCAGCGCCCAGCTGCTCCGGCGACATGTACATCGGTGTGCCGAGCACGATGCCTGTCTTGGTGCGATTATTGTCGGTCAGGCGGGCAACGCCAAAATCGCTGATTTTCAGTGAACCCGCCTTGGGGTTGTACAACAGGTTTGCCGGTTTGATGTCACGGTGGATGACGCCTTGCCTGTGAGCGTAGTCGAGTGCCTCAGCCGTCACGGCTGCAAGCTCCAATGCGCGTTTCGGGGCCAGCAGCTTCTTTGGATCGGTGAATTTTGTCAACGGGATACCTGGAACGTATTCCATGGCGATATAGGCGATCCCATTGTCTTCGCCCGCATCGAACACTGTAACGATATTCGGGTGTGTCAGGCGACCGGCTGACTCTGCTTCGCGGTAGAACCGCAATCGTGCTTCCTTGAGTTCCTCATCCTCGAATTCTTTTTCAATCGGTATGGCCTTGACCGCAACCGGCCTGTTAATCCGTGGATCTTTGGCGAGGTAAACCGCACCCATGGCGCCGCGGCCGATTCGACGCTCGATCACATAGCGCCCCAGGCGCCGCGGTGCGCCGTTCAACTTTTGATGGGCTGTAGTCGGCCCTTCTGGCCCGCCGTGAGTGCGCTTCATCCACTCGAGGACGGCTTCCGCGCGCTCTGGTTTTGCCTGTTCTTCGAATGCCAGTGAGAGTTTGTACATGACTGTCGAGATCGTATCCGAAGGGTTGCAGCGACGAAATTCCGCGAATGCAGGCTCCAGTCTGCCGGCGGAGAGAAAATCAGAGCCGCGTTTGAAGGCATTGTGGGTCGTTTTGGCCGGGCTGACCACGAGCCAGGAACAGAGTATTGCCACACTACTGAAAATCAGAATCGGCCGCCCGAGATCAAGACGGACGTGCAGAGCGAGCAGCAGCATCGCCTCGGCAAGCAAGAGCCCGGCCACGGTTATCAGTGCGAGGATCGTGATATCCCGCCGTGAGCGATCGGGCATGAACAGCACCGCAACGATGGCCAGCAGAATCGGGGCGAGCCACTCCATCGCCGCAACCCACGACGGCGCGATGATAGTGCGGTCTTGCTCAAAATTAGCAAGCAGGGAAGCGACAATTTCGGAATTGGTAACCAATTGTCCGGATGGCAAGAGGGAAGTCGCGCCGATCAATGCCGGTTCGGTGTCTACGAACACCGTTGCACCGCGCAGCATGGATCGGTCTACGGCGCCGTTGAACAAGTCGTCGGGGTTCAGGCGCGGAATCTTTGTATAGTTTGACAGGAAGACCGCGTCCTCCGCACTGGACATGCGCTGGCTGGTGCGCGCCTCACCGTTGTCCAGTGCAATGGCAAATGCCAGCGACGGAGACATCCTGTTGTTATTGAGCTGCCAGATTCCCGAGCGGCGCAGCACGCCATCGCTGTCCGGGATGATTTCGACGAAACCGTCCCCGGCCGCAAATTCGGCCAGTCGATGCCCTGTCGGCACGTAAACCGGCACTCCGGAGGCAAGCGTCACAGCCCATCCCGGCAAGCGCTCCGGGGCGGTGATCGGTGGCGGCCCAGTCAGGACAATGCGCTGCACGTGAGCATCGCGCAGCAGCGCGATAAGCCGCCCGTAACGATCGAGAACCTGAGATTCATCCATTTGCCGCGCATTCAGACTGATTATGATGCCGTTATCGAGCGGGTGGTTGGACATACGTCCCGCGAGCTGGTCATACAGCATGCGGTCGGTCGCGACGAGCCAATGCGCCAGCGGCCCGTACAGCAACACCAGCAGCGCGCTGGCGAAGCACAGCGCGATCAGCCGGTTCCGTTTTTGATGGTTGTTCGTGTCCAAGTTCGTCAGATCCCTGTCTTAAGGACAAAAGTATAGAAAATTGCAAGCGCTGTTAATGAGAAAGGGTTGGCATTTTTATGTAATAACAGCGGAAAATCCGGTGCTATCATTGGGTTGCGGGGACCGCATCGTGGCTCGCGAGCCGCGTTGCTTCCTGCGAGATCGTTGTCTTCGTAAGAAAGACTATAAAAAACAATGAGTTAAAGTGACTTTCGCAACTAATTCCAGCACCCGCACACGAGCATTGTTGATGACGGTCGAGGTTTGACGGCAGTGGCCAAAACAAGGGTCGCCTACGTGTGTGGCGCATGCGGCGCTCACAGCCCCAAGTGGGTGGGACAATGTCCAGACTGTTCGGCGTGGAATACCCTGGCTGAAACCACTGTTGCCGTGAGTTCGGCGACGCGGTCGCCGGGCGCCAAGGCCATCGACCTGAATTCCCTGCCGGATGATTTCGAGCAACGCTATGCGACGGGTTTTGCCGAATTCGATCGCGTACTTGGTGGTGGCATCGTGCCCGGAGCCGTAGTAATGCTGGGGGGCGACCCGGGCGTTGGCAAGTCTACGCTGCTGCAACAGGTGTCGGCGAACATGCCGGATGATCTGCCGGTCTGCTATGCGACGGGCGAGGAATCGCTGCGCCAGGTAGCGCAACGTTCGAACAGGCTCGGCTTATCAAGTACTTCGTTGCGATTA
>JADFSP010000062.1 GCA_022560695.1 Pseudomonadota bacterium | reverse complement strand
AACGAATATCGAGATAATGTCGGTAGGCGATACCGTAGGAATCAATCTTTGGGGACAGCCGAACCCGCTTGAAGTAACAATGGACCAGATGGTGACCGTAGCCCAGGCAGTGCGCCGTGGCACACGATACGCCTTGGTGAGCTGCGATTTTCCTTACGGTCCGTTACAAGAAGGTATCGATGCTGCCGTGCGCGCCGGAATTCGCCTGGTCAAGGAGTCAGGCGTCGACATGATCAAGCTTGACGGCGCCGCCGATTACCCGGAAACGGTGACCGCGATGACAAGTGCAGGTATTCCAGTTTGGGCACAATTTGGTATCACACCGCAAACCGCACTGCAGTACGGCATTGACTATACCGCGATGTCCGGAACGGGCGCCGAGGTGACAACAGATATGACCGACCGCCTTATATCGGAGGCCAAAATGCTGGAGAAAGCCGGCGCAGTTCTGCTCGACTTTACGAATTCGGGTCCGGTAGTCGGGCCGGCTGTCGTCGACGCCGTCTCGATACCAGTAATTGGTGGATTTGGTGGCGGGCCATGGCTGGATGGTCGTGTGCGAATGGCGCACGCAGCGATTGGCTACAGCGCAAAGCATCTTGATGAAAATATTGAAACCTACGCCAACGTCGCAAAAATAACGTTGGCTGCAATCAGCGCGTTCCGCGACGATGTACGTGCTGCGCGCCAGATAAAAGGCGCCCCCAAATCAGGAAAGTGAGAGTCAGCGACGATGCCCACTGCGATAGTTGATGGCATAAGAACAAACTACGAGATTATCGGCGATGGACCGCCGATACTGATGTACTCTCCTGGCGGTTTCGACGCGACACTCGACAAGTGGTCGACTCTCGGTGTTTATGCTCGCATCAAACTACTGGACCATCTGCCCAGGAAATATCGCTGCATCATATTTGATCGTCGCGAGACGGGGCAGTCCGGCGGCCGGGTGGAGCAGATCGCTTGGGATGACTATGTCGCGCAAGGTAAGGGACTTCTGGATCACCTCGGTTTGAAATCTGCGCATCTTATCGGAGGTTGCATGGGTTGCTGCCCGGTAACGACCTTTGGCGTCAAATATCCAGAATCAGTGATGAGCATGATTCTCTACTGGCCTGTCGGCGGCGCCGGGTATCGCATAAAGGGACACGGCCGATTCGCAACACATCTCAAGCTAGTTCAACAAGAAGGGCTGAGCGGCGTGGTCGATCTGGCGTTGAGCACAGATGCCGGCTTCGGCAAAGACCCTCGTGTCGGACCCTGGGCTTCGGTGATTCGCAGCGATCCGGAGTTCGCAAGTGCTTTTGCCACTATGGATACGGAGAAGTACCAACGGATCATCGTCGACATGCCACGCACCCTGATCGACCGGGATACGGTGCCGGGCGCCGAGCCTGAGGACCTTATGCGACTCGACATACCGGTGTTGATTGTGCCTGGCAAGGATGCCGTGCACGCAACGTCGGCTGCTCGTTACCTGGAGGAGTGTTTGCCGAACGCGGAGTACTGGGACCTGTTGCCGGACGAGCAAACGGAAGACAATGTGCCGGCTGGCATTATCGAGTTTCTCGACCGCAACACCTGATCGCGGTTCAGCCAGTCAGCTGCCGGGTTGCCGGCGCAAATACCGATTCCACGTCTATCGGTTGAGTAATAATTTTCTGCGTCGTCGCGTGGGCGATCAAGTCTTCGAGTACGCCCCGATTCGGAGCGATTCCATACGGCAGAGGATCAGTGTCTGATTCCAGCATCCGTGCATGGAGATTGTCCGTGCTATCCGGATTCGTGATCTCGCCATTCTGCAGTTGTTCCAGGTAGCGATTCTTGGATTCGGTAAATGCATCGAATACCGCTACCGCGATGCCAGGGTGTGCATCGAGCACTTCATTGCGAACAACAATCAGGTGATTAATCGGATAGTGGCCGCGGTTTTTGAATGCGTCGAACCCTGCGTCCAGGGGGTCGGCGATCAGTGGCTGAATATGGGAACTGTCTGGACTCAATCCAATCGCCGCAGCAAGGTCTCCTTCCAAAAGCAGCTCTTCTATCGTTTGACCCGCAGGCACAGACTCAACATTGGGCGGCGGCACATAGGCCTCGACATGTTCGTCGCCGGACAGCACCCAGGTGATCTTGCTCAGATCAACGCCGTACTCATCCTGCAGAATGGACCGCGCCCAGACCCCGGTTGTTACAGTGTAACCCCGGTTAACGCCGACTCGCTTTCCCTGCAAATCCGCAGGATCGCGAGTGTCGGATTTGATGTTGTGAAGAATTGCACCGTGATGAAAGGCACGCACCGGGAAGATCGGCAAAGCGGTGAATTTCACGCCGTGTTCGCGCGCACACAAATAGGTCGTGAGCGCCATTTCACACACGTCGAACTCGAGTTCTCGCACCATTCGGCGGAACGCCTGCGCCAGCACAGGCACTTCCTCGAATTGCAGCTCGAAACCATCGGCAGTAACTGAACCATTTTTCAGCGCTGCGTTGTTTCCTTGTGTTCTGCTGACAATCTTTATGGCCGTCATTTCGACAGTTCCTTCAGAGAACCATTGCCGAACACCAGCGACTTGATCGTGACAGGCACCGTCAGGGACGGCATCCGAAGTCTACCTAGATCGACGAAGTCAAAATCCCACAAAGCCAGTCCATCAATTACCATT
>JADFSP010000018.1 GCA_022560695.1 Pseudomonadota bacterium | reverse complement strand
CGGATTCACTCTCGATCGTGAGCCCGACAACGAGGCAGCGCAGCAGATGATCGCGGACTACGAGAACCAGGACCCGAATGACGCCCTGGTCACGACACTCGCCCAGGAGCGCGAGATGAATACTTTCTTCCGCCTGACGAGCCCGTCGGTAATTGCGCGGCTCGCGGAACAGTACCCGGAGATCGGCCAGCATCCGAATCCCAGGACCGTGTTCCTGAAACTGCGCGAACTCAGGAACAGCTGGTAGAGGGACACCATAAATGGATGTCGTTGTTGCATCGCGCAACCCCGTGAAACAAAACGCCGTACGACAGGCGTTCTCAAGTCAATTTCCGTCAGTCGATCTGGAATTGATTCCGGTCGACGTTGAATCAGGTGTGAATGCGCAGCCCGACGGCGATGAGGAGACGCGCCGAGGCGCCCGGTCCCGCGTCGACGCCGCGAGGCGCGCACGTCCCGACGCAGATTTTTGGGTTAGCCTGGAGGGAGGCGTAGCGACTGTCGACAATCAGCTGATGGCGTTCGCGTGGACGGCGATACGCGGTCGCAGCGGCGATATTAGTGAAGCAAGAAGCGTAACTCTGCCGTTGCCGCCCGCCGTGAAAGAGCTGGTTGAAGGCGGTCTCGAACTGGGCGAGGCAAACGACAAGGTTTTCTCCACGATCAACAGCAAACTATCAGGTGGCGCGTATGGACTGCTCACCGATGGGCTGTACACGCGAGAATCTATCTATGGCCAGACGTTGATATTTGCTCTTATCCCGTTCGTGAACGATTTATATCCACAGTCGAGAGCGAACTGAAAACGGAGAAACCGGGGTCGAAGAGAGGTTCACGTGAAATCCTCGCTTCGACCCCGGTTTCTTGCCGCCAGCCACAGGTAAGTCAACGCGTTGTAAAGACTCGTGTGCAGTTCGAGCTGCTCATGCCATTGCACGCCGCAGCCGTCAAAATAAGCGCCCATGAGCACGCTCACCTGGCGCACCGGCAATTCATGGTGCGCGACAATCGTCGCCAGATCGAAGAACGGATCGTTGTCGCAGGCGTATTCCCAGTCAATAAACCGCAATTCCGGAGTCGCGATGATATTTTCGACGACAAGATCGTTATGGCAACAACACGGATGCTGTGGTGCCGGCATCGATTCGATAATGTCCAGGCAGCGTCTGACTTTCGACGTGCCCGCACTATCAACCGTTTCCATGTACTTGTGTGCAGCACCTCTGGCGTCGAACGTCCGGCCGGTCAGCGGCAGCGCATGTAGCCTGCGCAGCGCATTTGCGAGATCAATGAGGTTATTTTCGTCGTCGAGATCGGCACGCGTCCAGATATTGCCCTCCAGGTATTCGGCCAGGTAGACCGTCGAGTCGGCGAACAACACCCGGCCTGCCAGATCGTGCTCCGCGGCCGCGCTTTGAATCCTGGCTTCGGCTGCGCGGCTGTTGTACGGCGTCGTTCGCGGTGTCGAGTCGATCTTCAGTACAGCGCGCCTGCCGTTTTGCTCTACCAGGTACGTCTGATTTGTCTGACCGCCCGCCAGTTCGCGGTTGCTCGCTCCGTGCCAACCGGGAATTTTGGACAAGACTGCCTCCGGAGTGTTCGCCGGGCTCATGCCGATTGCGCACGCCACGATCGCGTCCAACTGATCAGGCCGAACGGAATCATGATGACGTAAGCAGCGAACAACATTGCAGTCAACTCGAGATGATTCGACCAGAAGAGAAATATCGACACAAAATCGACCGCTAACCAATACCACCAGTTCTCGAGCACTTTGCGCGCAACGAGAAACGTCGCCCAGATCGCACCCCACGTGGTCAGGGAATCGACATACGGATACACGGCGTCGGTGAAATGTTGCATCAGGTACCCGCTTACGGCGCTGATCATCAAGATGACTGCGATCGCGACTGCGTGCCATTTCGCGCGCCAGACGACGACAGGCATGCGCTCACTGTCGGCGCGACGGGAGGACCATAATGACCAGCCGTAGATCGCCATCACGAAGTAGTACGCATTGAGCGCAGACTCCATGTACAGCTTCGCGTTGATGAACAGATAGACATAAATTGCCGTGCTGATTCCGGCACACAGCCAGCACCAGATGTTTTCGCGAATAGCCAGGAGCAGGTACGCGGTCGCCAACAGCACGGCGATGACCTCGATTAACGAGTACGTGCCAGCCTGCTCGGCGAGCGTCGTCAGCAGGCCGCTCATCCAGCCTTTCAGAATTTCTTCTCGAACGTCACACCAAGTTGCCGCGGATCACCGAAGCGAGTGTACAGTGTGTTCGGAAAGTCCGGGGGCTCGTTGCCGAAAAAGAACCCACGCACGGCATAGTCCCGGTCAAACAGATTCCTTGCCCAGATCTGGGCAGTCCAGCCTCCGGCATCGAAGCCGACTCGTGCATTCACCAATGTATTGGCTTTCGATTTCTGATCGTGGCTGACATCGAAATAGAATGCGTCCCGGGCTGATACATCCACTCTTGCAAAGAATCCGCCTGCATGCCGGTAGCTCGCGCCCGCTGCAAACGTGTACCCAGGCGCATGTGCCTGATCGCGGCCGCTCAAATCCACCTGTGGTGTGACAAATTCGTCAAACGTTGCATCCAGCAGCCCGACGATGGCATACAGCTCCCACACCTCACCGATGAACCAGCGTACGTCAGATTCAAAGCCAAGCGTCTTTCCCTTTGCCGCGTTGTCCGTAAAGAACACGAACGACGCCGGATCGTTTGCTACAACTTGAAACGAAGTTCGCACCTGCTGATTGTCCCGTCGATTAAAGAACAATGACACGCTCGCTTTCAATCTGTTTTGCAGCCAGCTCGACTTGATGCCCGTCTCAATGTTCCACAGCTGTTCTTCGCCGAACTCGCGCCGGCCGTCGGGCACGATACCGAGGTTGAAGCCGCCTGCTTTGTATCCTTTGGAGATGCTGACGAAACTGCTCAGCGTGTCTGAATGTGCGTGGCTTAAGGTCAGCTCGCCCCCCGACATTGTCTCCGTCGGACCTGCCTGCAACCCGGCCGTGTCGATGTAGTCGGCCCTGCGGCGCTCGATGCGCAATCCGAAGCTCACTCGGGTCGCCACGCTCAATGCATGATCGAGTTGGCCGAATACGGCCAGGTTTGTTGCCTCATACTCGCTGCCAAACGTTTCATCCAGGCTGAAGGAAAAATCAGAGAACGGGTCGAAATAGTCGCCCCGATTTTTGGTCAACAGATCATCTTCGAGGTTCTGCGCATAGACACCGATCACCCACTCGGTCGTGCCATCGAATATCCGACCGGAGTCCGTCGACACGAATCGAAATTCCTGACTGAGCGTGCGTCGTTCACGATCGTTCAACGAAACAAAGTCGTAAACGAACGGCGCCCAGCTACCCGCGTTGCCCCAGTCGGCATCGAAGCTGAATTCAATGTCGGAATCGGCCACGGCAGTGATTGACGTCAGAGTCGCACGATCAAGACCGAACCACGAAATTTTCAGCGATGCACCGGCGCTTTCCTGTGCATCGCTGCCGGGCTTGTCCGACAACATCGTATAACTGTTGTCGATCGCGAATGCGTCATAGCCGTCATCGATGTCACTGAACAACGCTGCGAAATTGACGGCCCAGGCATCGTTCGGCTCCCAGCGAAGTCTGCCCCGAACCGTGGTCTCATTACGTCCATTGGTGTCATCACGTCCAAGAAATGCATTGTCGCGAAAACCGTTGCTCTCATAGTGATGTACGCTCGCGCGGAATGTCAGTCGCGCATCGGACGTAAGCGGACCACCAACCGCAATGCCGCCGGATAGTGTGTCGTCGTCGCCTGCAGTGAGGCGCACCCTGCCGCCCCACGCAGCGGTTGGCATGGAGGATTGCATGTACACGAGCCCGGCCAGCGCGTTCGCACCGTAGCGAGTTCCCTGGGGACCTCGCAACACTTCGATTCGCTGCACGTCGAACAAGGTTGCGACTGTGCCGATACCGCTGAAATCGATGTCGTCAATCAGGAAGCCGACCGACGGATTGGGTGCGCCCTGGTATTGCTCCAATTCGCCAACACCGCGAATCTGCAGGTACCGGGCTCGATGCCCGTCCCCGGACCAGTTCAGGTTCGGCACCACATTGATGAGTTCTTCGAAATGCTGGAGCGTGTACTGCTCGAATTCCTCCGCAGTCAGTACCGTGATGCTCGCCGGCAGCTCACGGACCGTGCGCTCACGAAAATCGGCCGTTACAATGATTTCCTCCAGCGTATCGGACGAGACGCCGACAGCCGGGATCAAGACGAAAGACGAAAACACGGCACTTAGGTACCGCACTGGATGGCTGCGAGTCATGATTCCCTTCCTACGCCGGCATTACCCGGATCAGGTTCTGAGGGTTCCCGATCTGACCCGGCCGCCCGGCCCAGCCACGAATCTCAGGTCCGAAGACCACCCCTGTGACGGTGCGAATTATAACAGATGGGCAATACGAAGATTGGCCAGACGACCTCAGGCCGCATCAGCCTGCGATTTCGCCTTTTTCTTGCGCGGATCCATGCCAATCGAACGCGCGATGATTTCGCGCAGGATTTCCGAGCTTCCGGCATATATTCGTGAGACGCGCGCGTTCGTGTACATGCGGCTGATCGGATACTCGTCCATATAGCCGTTGCCCCCGTGAAGCTGGACGCATTCATCGGTCACGCGAGCCTCGAGTTCGCTCGTCCACAATTTCGCTTTCGCGGCATCGTCGGCACTGAGGGTTGCGTTGTCGTGCGCCTGTACGCAACGATCGATAAATGCATAACCCACGTCGATGCCGGTACGCATGTCAGCCATCTTGAATCGCGTGTTTTGAAAATCGGCAATGGCCTTGCCAAAAGCCTTGCGCTCATTGACGTAGTCCAACGTGAGGTTGAAAGCCGCTTCAGCATTGGCGATATAGCCGCAGGCGCCCAGCAGGCGTTCTTCAGCGAGAAAATGCATCAAGTGATAGAAACCCCGGTTGACGTCACCAAGCAGATTTTCCTTTGGCACCTTCACGTTGTTAAAGAAAAGTTCAGCCGTATCCTGGCTCTTCATCCCCATTTTTTTTAGATTTTTGCCCCGGTCGAATCCTTCCATGCCGCGCTCCACGACGAACAGAGAGAGACCATGTCGACTATTCGGGTTAGTACGTGCAACTACTACCACGAGATCGGCATTAATCCCGTTCGAAATAAAGGTCTTCGAACCGTTCAACAGGAAGTGATCACCTTTGTCATCGGCGCGGGTTCGTATGCCTGCTACATCGCTGCCCGCCCCGGGCTCGGTGATCGCGACCGCGAGAATACTCTCACCTGATACGCATTTTGGCAGCCAACGCTGCTTCTGCTCCTCGGTGCCCAGGTCACCGATGTACGGGCCAACAAGGCGGCTGTGCAGAGTCATGAAAAATCCCGCGTCGCCGTAATGACTGTTTTCTTCGATCAGTATTTGCTCGAATCGAAAATCGCTGATGCCGGCGCCGCCATATCGCTCGTCGGCCCACATAAGCAGCAGACCCTGCTCACCGGCTTTGAGAAATGCCTCGCGATCGACGATGCCCTGCTCGTGCCACTTTTCACTGTAAGGCCTGACTTCTTTGGTCATGAAGCTTCGCACTGAATCGCGGAACATCTCATGCTCTTCATCGAAACAGTTTCTATCCATCAGAATCTCGCAAAAAATTAAGTGCTCTCATGAACCCTGCTTGCCCTTGAACTTCGGCGTGCGTTTATCGAAGAATGCCTTTACTCCCTCGAGGTTGTCTTCACAGCCCACCAGGGTCTGCTGCAAGTCAGCCTCGAAATCGAATGAGCTGGCCCAGTCGTTGTCCATTGCATAGCGCATGGCTTTCTTGGATGCAGCCAAAGAAAGTGGCGCCCGCCTGCTGAGGTCATTTGCCCAGTCAATGGCGCTTTTTTGCAGCTCCTCGGCGGGCACCGCCTTGTTTGCCAGACCCAGCTCGACGCAGCGCTTCGCATCGATACGCTCCGATTCGATGCTGAGCGCGTAGGCACGACGGTATCCGAGCTGCCGCACGAGTTGCCAGTTAAGACCGCCGTCGGCGACCAGTGAGATAGTTGCAAAAGGAGATAGCAGAAATGCGCTGTCGGCCATAATCAGCAAATCACACTGCAGCGCAAGGGACATGCCAATACCGGCGGCCGATCCGGCAACGGCTGCAATGACCGGCTTCGGCATCGCAGCCACCGCCGCAAATACCGGGCGGTACTCGAACTGCAATTTCCCGTATACGCTCCTGCCCTCGAGACCGCTCTTGAGATCGGCCCCGGCGCTGAAGCATCGACCTTCGCCGGTCAACACGACAACGCGGACTGAATCATCGTTATGCGCCTTCTCGAGTTCCAACTGCAAGTCGGCTGACAATTGCGTCGTAAATGCATTCATGCTGTCGGGACGATTGATCGTAATGACCGCGACTGCGCCTTTCTGTTCGTACTTGACGATGTCACTCATTAGTCTGCTGTCCTCCGGATATTTCCGAGAATACTGTGCGTCCCCAGATCGATGTGGCAGGTTGAGGCGATGTGAGCACCGCCTGATTTACATGTTGCGACGGTATTCGCCACCAACCTGGTACAGCGCCGCCGAAATTTGCCCGAGGGAACTGGACTTCACGGTTTCCATGAGCTCTGCGAACAAATTGCCACGCTCGCGGGCAACTTGCTGCAATCGGCCAAGCGCGGCCTCACAATCATCCGCATGGGCCTCCTGAAATGCCCGAACGTTGCGAAGCTGGCTCTGCTTTTCGTCGCCGCTCGAACGAATGAGCTCAAGTTCATGTACTTCGTCCTCCTGACCTTTCTCAGGCAAATAGGTGTTGACGCCGATCAATGGCAATGACCCGTCGTGCTTCTTACTTTCGTAGTAGAGGCTTTCTTCCTGAATTTTGCCGCGCTGGTACATCGTGTCCATCGCACCGAGTACGCCACCACGCTCGGAGATGCGCTCGAATTCCTGATAGACGGCCTCTTCGACGAGATCGGTAAGTTCATCAATGATGAATGAGCCCTGCAGCGGGTTCTCACAAAAATTCAGCCCGAGTTCGCGCGATATGATCATCTGTATTGCGACCGCGCGCCGGACCGACTGCTCGGTTGGTGTCGTTATCGCCTCGTCAAACGCGTTGGTGTGCAAGCTGTTGCAATTGTCGAACAATGCATACAGCGCCTGCAGCGTCGTACGGATGTCGTTAAAACTGATTTCCTGGGCATGCAAGCTGCGCCCTGAGGTCTGCACGTGATACTTGAGCAGCTGCGATCGTGATCCGGCGCCGTAACGCTCACGCATTGCCCGCGCCCAGATGCGGCGCGCCACTCGTCCGATGACCGCATACTCGGCATCCATGCCATTGGAGAAAAAGAAACTGAGGTTCGGCGCGAACTCATCAATATTCATGCCGCGCGCAAGATAGTATTCGACTATCGTAAAACCGTTTGCCAGCGTGAATGCAAGCTGGCTGATGGGGTTCGCTCCGGCTTCCGCGATGTGATAGCCGCTGATCGACACGCTGTAATAATTTCGCACGTTATTGTCGATAAAGAATTGCTGCATGTCGCCCATCATCTTCATCGCAAATTCGGTCGAGAAAATGCAGGTATTCTGCGCCTGATCCTCTTTCAGGATATCGGCCTGCACGGTCCCGCGAACGGCCGACATCGTTTCCTCACGAATACGCGCGTAGGTCTTCGCATCGACGACCTTGTCGCCCGATATTCCAAGCAGTCCCAGGCCCAGACCGTCGTTGCCCGGCGGCAGTTCGCCGTCGTACCAGGGCTGCTGGCACCCCCTGAAGTACTTGTCTATCGTTTTCCGTGCTCGCTCCCAGTTTCCCGTCTCGCGCAAATGCTTTTCGATCTGCTGGTCGATCGCCGTGTTCATGAAAAATGCGAGGATCATGGGGGCCGGTCCATTGATCGTCATCGATACCGATGTCGTCGCGGCACACAAGTCGAATCCGGAGTACAGCTTTTTCATATCGTCGACGCTCGCGATCGATACGCCCGAGTTGCCGACCTTGCCAAAAATATCCGGGCGTTCGTGCGGATCTTCGCCGTATAGCGTGACCGAATCGAAAGCCGTCGACAGTCGTGCAGTCTCCTGATCCAATGACAGGTAGTGAAACCGTCGATTGGTTCTCTCCGGTGTGCCTTCACCGGCAAACATTCGCGTCGGATCCTCGCCCAGCCGGCGGTATGGATATACGCCACCAGTGTAGGGATAGGCACCCGGCAGGTTTTCCTTCGACAGGAAACGCAGCAACTCGCCCCAGTCGTTGAAATCAGGCGCTGCAATTTTCGGAATTTTCTGGTGGCTCATGCTTTCGCGATAATTTTCTCCTTCGATGTCGTGGCCGCGTACCGAGTATTGGTACTTTTCGGAACGGACTCCGGCTTTACGCTCAGGCCACTCTCTGAGCAGCGCGGTCGACTCGGACGACAACTCACCGAGGGCCTCCTGGTATCGTTGCCGCAATACATGCATGCTGCGGTCGCCGCCATCGGTTAGTGCATCGCTCTTGTACGGCTCGAACTGCGGCGGCAATGCGGTGTCCTGCAATACCTTTAACGCCTCGTAGAGATGCTGCAGCTGGCTGGCTGCTTCGGCCTGGCTGCGAATTCGACCGTTGATCTCACGACCCTGCTCGGCGATTTCGGCAAGATAGCGTATGCGCGCACCCGGTATGGTCGCGATCGTCCGTGGTTCCTTGTTGGTGGTGTCGATGTCGGGCGACCACTCGTCGATGTCCAGACCAGACTTCTCCGCAATACGCCGGCAAAGCTGCACGAACATCCAGCTGACGCCCGGGTCATTGAACTGACTCGCAATCGTTGCGTAGACCGGGATGTCTTCGTCACTTGCATCGAACGCAACGTGGTTTCGTTTCCACTGCTTGCGGACATCGCGAAGCGCATCTTCGGCACCACGCTTGTCGTACTTGTTCAATACAATGAGATCGGCAAAATCAAGCATGTCGATTTTCTCGAGCTGGCTGGCAGCACCATAGTCGCTCGTCATCACGTACACCGAGAAGCTGACGAGATCAACGATCTCGCTGTCGCTTTGACCGATGCCGGCGGTCTCGACGATTACGAGATCAAAACCTTTTGATTTCAGAAACTGGATGTGATCGCCGAGCATTTCGCTGGTTGCCAGATGTTGACGCCGGGTAGCGATGGAGCGCATGTAAACGCGCTCCGATCGCAACGAGTTCATGCGAATGCGATCTCCGAGCAACGCGCCGCCAGTACGACGCCGCGTCGGATCGACGGCGAGCACGGCGATGCGCATGTCCGGAAAATTGTCGAGAAACCGATTCAGAATTTCATCGGTGATGCTGCTTTTGCCGGAACCGCCCGTACCGGTAATGCCAATGACGGGTACCTGGCCCGCCTGCACGCGCCACTCCTTGCGCAGCCTGCCGATCGTAGCCTTGTCAAAAACTCCTTCTTCAATCGCTGAAATCATCTCCGCAATGTCGAGTGTCGAATCGCGTTGTGTCATCTGCGGCACTGGCTTCGAGCGCCGTCCCGCCATCGTGCGCGCAACGAGGTCACGAATCATCGCCTCGAGGCCGAGTTCCATGCCGTCGTGAGGGTGATAGATTCGCTCGACCCCGTATTCCATGAGCGCCGTAATTTCATCGGGCGTGATCGTTCCGCCGCCACCGCCGAAAACCTTGATATGGCCGGCGCCGAGTTCGCGCAGACGGTCGATCATGTAGCGAAAGAACTCATTGTGACCACCCTGGTACGAGCTGACCGCGATACCGTCAGCGTCCTCCTGGATGGCGGCACGCACGATATCGTCCACACTGCGGTTATGGCCCAGATGGACGACCTCGACACCCTGCGCCTGAATGAGCCGGCGCATGATGTTGATCGCCGCGTCATGCCCGTCGAACAGCGACGCCGCCGTGACGAAGCGCAACGGCGTGGCGTCGGTCTTTCCCGAAACGCCGGGGAGATCGCTGGGAACCGTGCTCATGACGGTCATCCTCCGAGGATAAAACAGCAGAAATCTCCACCGTAGAGGCGGAAATTATAGGAAAATCAATGCTTTCTGCTATTGCAATAATTCTAATGAAGATTAAAATAAGCCACAATCGAGCAGAACACAAGTGCAGCCGCCCCAATGCCGGGCGGCCAATCGGGGAGTTTAATGGCGCAAGACCCAGTCGAAACGCGCTTCCAGCTCAAGCGGGACCGCCTGCTGAAGGCGGCGGCCGATTGTTTCAACAAGAAGGGCTATAGCGGCACTTCCCTGAAGGATGTCGCCGATATCCTGAATTTGACCGATGCCGCGCTCTACTATTACGTTCGCAACAAAGAGGAACTCGTCTACCTGTGCTACGTCCGCGCCGCAGACGTTGGGCGCGAAGCCATGGATCGGGCGATCGCCGAGTGCGACACAGGGCTGGATACGGTCCTGCGGTACCTGCGCTATCACGTCGAGATAATGGTCGGCGAGCGCGGTCCCATTGCGATCATGAGCGAAGTTCCGTCGTTACGACCGCAGCACCGTGACGAAGTCCTTGAGCTGTCCAGAAAGCACAGCAGTAATTTTGAAGATATTCTCGAGCAGGGAATCAGCGACGGAAGTATCGCGAAATGCGACGTACGCATGACGGGCAACGCGATCATGGGCGCTTTGAACTGGATTCCGAAATGGTTTCATGGCGATGCGGAGATGGCGCGCAAAATTGTCGATGAATTTCCGCGTATCCTGAGTAACGGCTTGAGAAACTAGCGGTCGTCGACGGTTTTCAGGTACTGCATGACTTGCTGGCGCAATGCGATAAGTTCATCCGCAACACCATTCGCGTCAACTTTGTCGATTTCTATTCTATCCGTAATGAAATCGAGCCGTGACTGCAGCCGCTTACTGATCCGCCGAAAATACTGGTCACTCGACACGACAGTACCGAGGCGTGGATTGATGATCACTATCGACCTGCTGCCACCGGAAAGTCGCGAGCCCGTCGAACTCTCGTTCAACATCGTCAGGTCCTTGCGCGCCAGTTTCAGCATCAGCACGAGGTCGCTGTACTGAAGGCACAGACCAATGTATTCCTGGTCGGAACGACCGACGTCAACGGAGTCGAAGGTGCTCATCAGCCGGTCTCTTGCAGCGACGAACTCGGGAGCTTGCCTTTCTGCCGCCAATCGGTACCAGGCTGACGCCATGACGGCGTCCTTTTGCACACCCTTGCCGGTCAGGTACATGAAACCCGCCATGTACTGCGCGTACTTGTCCCCGACCACTGCAAGTTCATTACGGTAGATGAAATGCGCACGCACGTATTCATGGCGCACGAACAGTTCCTCGACCCTGGTCTGTATTCTGATCGTTCGGGATTCGAGCGGGACGCCTGGAAAGCCCGCGGGTGCCTGGCCGAGGGCGACAGACAATTGCAGGGAAAATACAACTGCCAATAAGAGTTTCGACTTGCTCTTCAACTCACGCTGGCCTCGAGGTGCAGACGACGGCACATTGTTGGAGCACCTGATCGCAACACAAGTTCCACTGATATCGACCGCCTAATCCTTGAATTCCGGACTGCGTTTGTTCAGGTTTGCCTGCGCCGCCTCGAGCTGATTCTCGGATCCCATAAGCCGCGACTGCAGCGCAGCCTCCAGCGCCAGGGACTCCGATTCCGGCAGATCCCAGCCGCTATTGAACAGCTTCTTCATTGCAGCAACCGCTTCCGGTGATTTCCCCGCAATCTCTGCCGCCATCTCGCGCGCGGCCATCAAGGGATCCTCGTGCAAGGCCGTCAACAGGCCCAGCTGCAACGCCTCTTTACCATCGACAACGCGTCCCGAATACGCGAGTTCCTTGAGCTTGTCGACCGGCATCACATGGCGTGCCGTTGCACTGATCGCCATGTCGGGAATCAGCCCCCACTTTATCTCCATGATCGACAGGCGCGAATCCGGCCGCGCATAGCGCAGGTCCGCGCCCAGGGCGATCTGTAAGCCACCGCCGAATGCGACCCCACTGATCGCGCAAATGACGGGTACGGGCAGTTCGCGCCAGACGTATGCCGCCCGTTGAAAAAAATTTGCCGGCGATGGATCCTGCGGCGTCATCGAGTTCGGGCCGATGCTGGCCGTGTTGTCATCAAAAACGCCGACATCGATTCCCGCACAAAAATTATCGCCGGCGCCGTGCAGAACCACGGCGCGAATAGCCGGTTCCGCGGCGAGCCGATCGCCAGCCTCTCCAAGTTCTGCAAACATCTGCATGTCGATCGCGTTGTGTTTGTCCGGCCGATTTAGCATGACTTCGGCAACATGTCCGTCTGTGCTTACTGTTACGCGATCGCTCACGCCATTCTCCGGCGATTAGTTCATGTGCGGCTCAGGCCGCCAGAGTGCATCTGCCATTTCTTATGACCACGCTATCACGCGCTTTGACCGAACATTGGAAAGATACGATATTGCCGTCCTGCCACATATCGGTCGTAATCGTATCACCGGGAACCACGGGCGCAGAAAATCGGGCATCAAATCCGCCGATTAACGTGTAATCGTAGTCGCAGATCGTTTGCAAGATCGCGTGACAGGCTACGCCGTAGGTACAAAGTCCGTGCAGTATAGGCGCCCGAAAACCGACCTGCCGTGCGAGCGATGGATCCGCATGCAGTGGATTACGGTCGCCGTTCAGCCGGTACAACAAGGCCTGATGGGGGCTGGATTCGATGTCGCAGCTCAGATCCGGCTCGCGCCTGGGTACCCGATGCGGCGCCGGGCCGGAACCGGCTGGCGCACCGAATCCGCCATCGCCACGAGCAACGAGCGTGCTACCCAACGTGAACAGAACCGTGTCGTCCTTCGCCAGACGGCCCTCGGCCTCCAGTAGCACGATCGCGCCGCGCGTCGGCCCTCGATCATAGGCGCCCACGATGCGCTTGTTGATCAGGATATCGGCTGCCGCGGGCAACGGGCGATACAGAGTCAGTCGTTGCTCGCTATGAAGCACCTGGGTGTAATCCCAGCCGAGATCGGCGGGAAACAAATCTGGCACCAGAACCGTGGCCATGGTCGGCACGGTACTCAATTGCGGGCCTTGTTCGTAGACGTAGCCAAGCTCTTTCCGATTCAGGGGGTCGCGGCCCAGACCGATACTCAGTGCGTACAACATCGTCTCGGTGTCGCCGTAACTGAAAGGTATATCGGCAACGGACGTTGCCATCAGATCATCGTAATTGAGCGCCATGGTCCATCAGTTCGTCCGCATCGCATGTGTCGCAGGGGCGTCGAAAATCCAGTGTAGTGATGCGCACTATCGCAGCTTATGCCCTGCTTGCAAATCGCAAACCTATGTCGGCCAGCGGTCGAACCCCTTTTTCGGCATCGGAGGCATGAGCGCTCGTGGCGGTACCATCCCGCACTCGCCCGGCAATACCCTGCAATATCGCTGCGAGTCGAAAGAAATTGAAGGCCGAGCAAAAATTGCGATCGGCAATGCCGTTAACACGCCCCGTCCGCTCACAGTAGCGGGCCGTATAGTCCTCTTCCCCCGGAATTCCCAGTTTGCCAAGATCCTTGCCCAGCAAGCCTTCTGAGCCAATTCCTATCTTCGGCATCTGCCAGGCCATGAGGTGGTAAGTAAAGTCTGCAAGCGGATGGCCAATGGTAGACAACTCCCAATCGAGCACGGCGACAACCTCGGGTTTGTCCGGATGCAAGATCAGGTTGTCGAGCCTGAAATCACCGTGCACGATGCTTGAGGAGTCGTCTTCGGGGATATTTTGCGGTAGCCAGTCGATCAAGTCGTTCATGCTCTCGATCGTCCCGGTTTCCGATGCACGATACTGGCCAGCCCACCGCGAAATCTGGCGCTCGAAATAATTGCCGCGCTTGCCGTAGTCTGTAAGGCCCAGAGCAGCGGCATCGAAATTGTGTAATCGCGCGATTGTTGCATTGACGTCGTCGTATATCGCCGCCCTTTCCTGCGCCCCCAGTCCGGGAAGATCGAGGTCCCAGAATATGCGGCCATCGACGCACTCCATGATGAAGAAGCTCGTGCCGATGACTGACTCGTCTTCGCAGAGCGCATACGGACGAGGCACCGGGAAATCGGCCGCATGAAGAGCACTGATAACACGAAATTCGCGGTCAACCGCATGCGCCGACTTCAATAACCTGCCGGGCGGTTTTCGGCGCAGGACGTACTTGCCGGATTGCGCCTCGAGCAGATACGTGGGATTCGATTGGCCACCTTTGAACTGGCTGGCTTCGAGTGGCCCGCGAAAGCCGACCACATGAGCTGTCATGTACTTTTCCAGCGCACTAACGTCAAATCGAAGTGCTTCGCGGACTTCCGTTGTACCGGAATTCTGCCGTTGTCTGTCGCTCATTGCGCGCGGCACTCGAGTATCCCCGGATTTTCCAGCGCATCATACCGCATCGCCCGTTTCAGCCTCTCCGCGTGAACTTTGCTTACATCCTGAAGATACCGAACGGCGTCTCCACATCGCGCGGCCGGTTCATCGCCGCTGCGAGCCCGAATGACAGGACATTGCGCGTTTCGACCGGATCGATCACGCCGTCATCCCACAGCCGCGCACTCGAATAGTATGCATGTCCCTGCACATCGTATTGCTCACGGATGCTCGACTCGAATTCGTCCTGTTCCTCCTGCGGCCATTCCTCGCCGCGAGCCTCAAGGCTATCTCTCTTCACCGTCGACAACACGATCGCCGCCTGTTCGCCGCCCATCACTGAAATGCGTGCGTTCGGCCACATCCATAGAAGCCTCGGATTGTAGGCACGCCCGCACATTGCGTAATTTCCGGCGCCGAACGAACCGCCTATGATGACGGTAAACTTGGGTACCGTCGCGGTGGCGACGGCATTCACCATCTTTGCCCCTTCCTTTGCGATCCCGGCATGCTCGACTCTCTTGCCAACCATGAAGCCAGTGATGTTTTGCAGGAATAACAACGGGATTCCACGCCGATTACACAATTGAATGAAATGCGCCCCTTTCTGGGCCGACTCGGGAAACAGTATGCCGTTGTTCGCAACGATGCCGATCGGATATCCGTCAATATGAGCGAAGCCACAGACGAGCGTTGAGCCATAGAGTTTTTTGAACTCGTGAAACTCGGATGCGTCGACAATTCGCGCAATAACCTCGCGGACATCATATGGAAAGCGGTACTCGCGCGACACGATGCCGTATATATCTTCTGCCGGATAGGCAGGTTCGAGTGGCTCACGCATCGCAACCGCGCTTTGCCTGGTGATATTAAGGTTCGCGACGATCTCGCGCGCGATCATCAGCGCATGCGTGTCGTCATCGGCAAGATGATCGGCTACGCCGGAAATGCGCGTATGGACACTGCCGCCGCCGAGAGTTTCCGCATCGACGATTTCGCCTGTTGCTGCCTTGACCAACGGTGGGCCACCTAAATAAATTGTGCCCTGGTTTCGCACTATGATGGCTTCGTCGCACATCGCCGGCACATACGCACCGCCAGCCGTGCAGGATCCCATTACAGCCGCAATTTGCGGGATACCCAGCGCCGATAGTCGCGCCTGGTTATAAAAAATTCGGCCGAAGTGATCTCGATCGGGGAAGACCTCGTCCTGACGCGGCAGGAAGGCGCCACCGGAATCGACCAGATAGATGCACGGCAAGTAATTTTGCTCCGCGATTTCCTGGGCCCGCAAATGTTTCTTGACGGTCAGCGGGTAGTAAGTACCGCCCTTCACGGTTGCATCGTTGGCGACAACCATGCAATGGACATCATGGATACGCCCAATTCCAGCAATAAGGCCAGCCGCGGGAACGCTCTCATCATAGACGCCATGGGCGGCGAGCTGGCCAATTTCGAGAAACGGCGAACCGTCATCCAACAGCGTGAGAATTCTGTCGCGCGGTAACAATTTGCCCCGCTCAATATGACGGTCCCGCGAGCGCTCCGGCCCTCCGAGCAGGACTTGCTCGCGGAGTGCTCTCAGGTCTTGCGCCAACGCTTCGTTGGCCTCCCTGTTTTTTACAAATTCCTCAGAGTTTCGGTCAACTTTGGTCTTGATTACTGGCATATATTTTTGCTCGTCGTTCGGTTGACATCGACACGATTACATTTCGAAAATTCCGCTAGGCCGTAGCATCGAACAGCTCCCGGCCAATCAGCATGCGTCGTATCTCACTCGTACCGGCGCCGATCTCGTAGAGTTTCGCGTCGCGCAACAGGCGCCCCGCCGGGTATTCATTGGTATAGCCGTTGCCCCCCAGGGCCTGAATCGCCTCACCCGCCATCCATGTCGCCTTCTCTGCGGCCACGAGAATACAACCTGCCGCATCGAAGCGGCTAGTCTGCTCACGGTCACAGGCGCGCGCAACCGCATAGACGTAAGACCGGCAACTGTTCATCGTTGTGTACATATCGGCCAGCTTTCCCTGCATTAATTGAAACTCGCCGATCGGCCGGCCGAACTGCTTTCGCTCGTGCACGTAGGGCATGACGACGTCCATGCAAGCCCGCATGATGCCGAGCGGGCCGCCCGCAAGTACGACCCGCTCGTAGTCGAGGCCGCTCATCAGAATCGTGGCGCCCTTGCCCTCTTCCGCAAGGCGATTTTCGACTGGCACGCGACAGTCTTCGAATATCACTTCACTGGTGTCGGAGCCGCGCATGCCCAGCTTGTCTATTTTTTCTGCGGTCGACAGTCCGGGCATTCCGCGTTCGACCACGAACGCGCTCAAAGCACGGCTGCCGGCCCCGGAGTCAGTGACTGCATAGACGACGATGACATCTGCGAGCGGCGCGTTCGTAATCCACATCTTCGACCCACTTAGAACGTACTCGTCGCCATCGCGAGTGGCTGTCATGCGCATTCCCATGACATCAGATCCGGCGCCCGCTTCGCTCATCGCGAGAGCCCCCAGGTGTTCGCCCGACACAAGTTTCGGCAAGTATTTTTGTCTTTGCGCATTGCTGCCCCAGCGTCGAAGCTGGTTCATGCATAAATTCGAATGCGCGCCGTAAGACAGGCCTACAGATGCCGAGGCACGGCTGATTTCCTCCATTGCGACGACATGCGCAAGATAGCCGAGCTGCGACCCGCCGAATTCGTCCTCGATCGTAATGCCCAGCAATCCGAGCGCGCCGAGTTCCGGCCAAAGGTCGCGCGGAAACTCATTGCTTGTATCTATCGCTTGCGCTCGCGGCGCAATACGGTCAGCGGCGAACGCGCGCACAGTCTCGCGCAACAAGTCGATTTCCTCGCCGAGGCCAAAATCGAAGTCAAACATCCCAGTACTCCGTCATGGTGATATTGATGGTTTCAGAGCCGCCCGGAGGGAATATCGGCGTTGCTGCCCCGAGCTTGACGTGCACCCAGGACAGACTCACCCGACGCCGGCATCTTCACTTAAAAGTCGTTGTAATCGCCGATTTTACATGTTCGGGCTCAAGGCCGACTACCGCCGAGTAAAAATCGCGCAATGCCGTCGCATCGGCAACGGTGATATCCATTCAACCGACTTCTCCTGCGCCTCCCACCATGATCGAAGCCCCTTGTCTAACGAGAATGATCGGATATCCTGTGCGAACTCACGGGACAGGACACTAGAAGGACGTCAGGAACGACGCAGCGTTGCCACCGATTGCGCCAGCCCCCGCGCGTGCAGCTCGCAGGTAACTGTCTCCTTGCGGATAATCGTCGGGCTGCGGGTTGAATACCCGCAACAGACGATTCCGGTGCAGTAATTTCAGTTGCGATACAAAGGGAATCACACGCTGCGGGTCATCGCCGGTCATTTCCCGATGCAGCGCTGGCAGACGATACCAGGGCAAATTCATGTCGGCGTGATGTGCATTGTGATACCCGAAATTCAGCGTCAGCCAATTGAGCCTCGCATACCTGAGTGAGACCGGATTGCTGAACGTATGCTCCTGCTCCCAGTCGCAGTCGCCTTTGTGCGGTGGCTCGGCATAGTCAAACAGCGTCACATTGTAGGGGTAATCGTGTTGCAGCATGTCCATGAATCGCAAGACCTGCACCATCATCATGTACGCGATCGCGTACAGAACTGCGACCTTCGTGAAGAACACAAGCAAGACCAGGTAAGCGCCGCCACGAATTGCAATGACTTTCAGGTTTCGAGCACGCTGGTCACGCCGTTCCGGGATGATGAACGACGTAAATACCATGATGAAGTGCATGATCAGGTCATGCGCCGGAATGTAGAGCCATTCGAGGCCGCGTGCCGCGCGCATTACCAGCGGATGCTTGTCGAAGAACTTGTCGTACTCGAACCAGACCACATCATCGTTGTCGACATGGTGCCGGAAATGCTTGTATCGCATGTCTTCATAGGTGCCATAGGCGGCACCGCAGATCCAGCTCATGAAACGGCCAAGAACCGCGTTGTGCCGGCTGCGCTTCAAGATCAGGGTATGACCACATTCGTGAATCACGTATGCGGCAATCGTCATCGAGTGCGCGAGCAGTATCATTGCCGGGATGTTCGCAAACCACGATGAATGGAACAACCCGGCAAAGCCCAAACCGTAACCGGCAATGGCGTATACGACCGCGGCGCCGTTGTAACGCAGTCCCTCCGGTTCCTTGAGATATGAAATCAACGCCATCATTTTGACTCCCGGTGCTGATGCAGCCAAGCACTCTATTTGTACACTTGGCCGCTGCGTATTGCCAGTACTCCGTCAAGGTGATATTGATGGGGTACTCACTCAGGCCGGTCAGGTCAGGCAGAGAACTGGACGCATGAAGCTCGTCACCGCAATCGTGAAACCATTTCGTTTGGACGATGTCCGCAACGCGCTTGGCGAGGTCGGCATACAGGGCATGACCGTGAGCGAGGTCAAGGGTTTTGGCCGTCAGCGGGGCCACACCGAACTTTACCGTGGTGCAGAATACGTCGTTGATTTTCTGCCGAAGGCCAAGGTGGAGGTTGCCGTGCCAGACGACCTCGTCGAACGCACCGTCGAAGCTAACATCGACGCCGCGAAAACCGGCAAGGTTGGCGACGGCAAAATATTTGTCACTACGCTGGATCAGGCGTGGCGCATACGGACTGGCGAAACCGGCGATAGCGCGCTGTAATCCGGCCTGCGCCCCTGATACTTTCCCTCGGCCATGGCCCGACGCGCGTTCAGAAGCCGCTGATGCATTATTCTTTTGTCAGGCAGAACGCGGCCAGTTTGTTGCCATCGAGATCACGAAAGTAGCTATTATAAAAACCGCCACCGCGCTGACCAGGCGCGCCCTCATCGGTACCCCCGAGTTGCAGTGCTTTGGCGTGAAATGCGTCAACCGTCCCGGGTGCATCCAGAGCGATTGCAACCATGACCCCATTGCCGACCGTTGCAGCTTCCTTGTTGAACGGCTTTGTCACCGACACCGCCGGCGCGTCAGGCCTGGTAGACCACGCGACAAAGCTCTCGTTCTCGAAAACGCGGGAGGCCCCGATGGAGCCGAACAACGCATCATAGAATTGCACGGCCTTGTCGAATCGATTGGTGCCCAGCGTTACATATCCAATCATCGTCTCTCCTCCGGTTCAGCCCGGGCGATGGCATTACGCCAGGCTGCAAGTTTCTTGTTGAATGACAGCGACGCATACGCCGGACTCGTGGACGGCAGAGGCACCAGCTGCGGCTTGGCTGTCAATCCGTCAAGCGTAACGAGCCTGCGAAACAGTTGCTCCGCTTTTTTCCCGTTGAAACACACAAGTCCGATCCGATCGTGCGTCGACAGGAAGCGCTCGAAATCGTTCGGTTTGGCGGTTTCAATGCGGATGTCGGCATCCATGCTTCCGGGCCGGACCGAATTCGCGAGCACGTCCCATACCGCGATGCCACGATCCATCAGCCGTTCGCCGCGCGCCCGGTAGCTACCCTCTGCGCCGCACAGGATGCGCATGATTTTCCAGAACGCATTTTGTGGATGCGCGTAATATTCGCATGCTGCGAGCGATGCCTTGCCCGGCAAGCTGCCAAGTATCAGGATCCGGGCATCCGTTCGTGCGATCGGCGGGAAACCGATCGAGCTTGGGAACCCCGTGGTTGCCTTCGAGGCCCGATCTTCGCGAATGACTGAGCGCCCATCAACCATTTGATCGTGTCTTGATAAGCCGCCCTGCGAGAATTTCCATGTCACCGGCATGACGATCGCGTTTCAGCGGATCGTCCAATGTGATGTTGACGGCCCGCACGGTCTTGCGAACGACCTCGCCCCCATCCACGGCGGTATCGAAATCGACGATATTCAGGCAACAGGTCTGCTGGTCCAGCAGACCGAAGGCCGCCAGACCGAGGCCCGTGACCCAACCAAGGACGGCTGCGTTGGTACCGCCATGCGCGAAAATCGCCAGATGATTCCAGCCCTTGCTTGATAGTAACGACTCCATTGCTCCGACCACTCGTGCATAGAAGTCACTGTAGCGCTCGCCACCCAGGAATCTTGCGTCATCATCCGATGCGCGCCAGTGCGAGAACGCTACATCGGCGAATACATCCTGACCGCCCGCCACCTCCTCTTTTGCCGGGCGTATTTCCTCGAGATCGGAAATCACCTCAAGTTCGATGCGACGGCCGGCGAGGATAGTTTCGCCGGTCTGCCGCGTACGCACAAGACCGGAGCAAACGGCACGATCAACTGCGATATCGCGGAACATACCGGCCATCGCGCTTGCCTGCGCGCGCCCCTTCTCGTTGAGTTCGACAATTTCCGGATCGGCAACCCAGCCGCCGTTACGATCGACGTAATCGACCGACCCGTGCCTGAAGAGATACAGGCGCCGGCGTCGCGCCCCATCCAGTGCCTTGCGTTCGGACGTCACGACGGCTCAGTGGTCGCGTTCGTGGAACTTCGCCAGCATCGGCATCCTGTACATATTCCGCCTCCGTTGTGGAATGCTGCCCGCAGCATAAGACAGGTGTGGCGAACACCGCAATTTTGCAGCGGTTTCGATGCGCCATGGATATTACCGGGACCGCAGCTCACGAGATGCCGCTTCGTCGTCATCCACCAATGCAGCAATAAGGCGCCCATGATCACGGTAAAAGGCAGCCCGATCGGCATAGTAGTGAGCGGCAAAACCGGAAGGCGCACTGGTCTGACTGTCATTCGATGCGCCCCAGGCCGCAATTTCGAGTAACACGGGCGTCAGCGTCAGTCCTTTCTCAGTGATCCGGCATTTTTGTCGTCGCCGGTCGTCAGGGTCGGGTCGGCGCGTGATGATGCCCGCACGTTCGAGTCGCGCGAGCCTGTCGGCCAGTATGTTCGAAGCGATGCGCTCATCCGAGGCCAGGAACTCACCGAAGTGCGTTTTGCCATGCAAGACCAGGTCTCTGAGCACCAGGAGCGTCCATCGATCACCGAACAGATCGAGGCTGTATCGGATCGGGCAGGTCGATCGCTGTCGCGCTGTCTTCGTCATGGCCCCGCTTGCCATTCTTGCGTTTCGATGTCGATCATGACATCACTTGCAAATTGCAATTGATAATTCCTATAAGGAGTTGGAATGGGGTCATTCTCCGGCGGCTGCCTGTGCGGCGAGGTCCGCTACGAGGGCAGCGAAGCCCAGGGCGGTGGACACTGTTACTGCGAAGACTGCCGACGTTCCAGCGGCACCAGCCATTGTTCTCACATGATCGTTTCGGAATCGAGATTCTCGGTGCAGGGCGAAGTCCGCTTCTTCGATGCTGTCGCGGACAGCGGCAATACGATCAGCCGCGGCTTCTGTCCGAGCTGCGGCTCGCCGATCTATTCACGAAATTCAGGGATGCCGGGAATGGTGATCGTGCGTGCATCGAGTCTCGATGATCCGGACGTATTTGCACCTGGCCTCATCGTCTACGCGAGCCGTGCGCCAGCATGGGGGCAACCCCGCGATGATCTGCCGGTGTTTGCCGAGATGCCGCCGGCGTCAGATATACCCAACGTCGAGGCCTGACGACTGGAGATACGACTGATGGCGACAATAGCAACTGACGAAGAGTGGCTGGCCGCACGGCGCGCATTGCTGCAGGAAGAAAAAGCGTTGCAACGGGCTCGTGATCAACTTGCCGGGAAGCGGCGTCGATTGCCGTGGCGCAGGATTGAATCCGACTACGAATTTGAGGGCGCAGACGGCCGACGATCATTGTTGGATCTCTTCGGGAATGCGTCACAACTTCTCATCTATCACTTCATGTATCACCCGGACTGGGACCAGGGTTGCAAGACCTGTTCGTTCTGGGCGGACGGCTTCGATGCCTCTATTCCGCGTCTCGATGCCCGCGACGTTGCATTGGCCGTAATATCAAGAGGGCCGCTCGAGAAACTGTTGTCCTACCGGCAGCGCATGGGGTGGCGATTTCCATGGTTCTCCTCAGCCGACAGCACGTTCAACTACGACTTCGGCGTATCTTTCACAGCGGAGCAAATCGAATCCAGGAATAGTTTCTACAATTTCCGCGACGGCGCCAGCGTCGGACCGGAGATGCCGGGGATCAGTACCTTTGCACGTGACGACGGGGGCAGTATTTTCCACACCTATTCGACCTACTCACGAGGACTGGATCCGTTGAACTCGGCGTACCAGTTGCTCGACCTGGTTGCAAAAGGCCGCGACGAAGATCAACTGCCCTTCCCGATGGACTGGATACGGCGCCACGACGAGTATTGATGTCGACGTAGCCGGCCCCGGTCGAGCCTGGCCACTCGCGCGCGTCCCTGCAACAGAAAAAAAGCTAGGCCGGGAAGAAGTCGATCGGTTTCGTCGTTGTAATCGTCTCGACATCCCTCGATTCGAAGCGGAACAACTTGATACGTTGCACAAGCTTGCGCTCGAGATCCGAGTCGCCGAGTTCACTTGACACCACCTCGCAGAACGTGACCTCGCCAGTCGGCGCAATCGTCAGACGCAAGACGAGCTTGCCTTCGAGTGTGGGATCGCGCCGCAGGGCCCGGTTATAGAGTGCGAATATAGCTCCCTTGTTGCGATCGAAGACGAGTTCTATCTCTTCGCGCGACCGTGACGCTTTACCGCTCGTCCCGGTGCGACGCGCGCCGCCTCCGGCGCGGCCAATGCCAGCAACCGAGCTCGAAACTTGTGTCGTCGTACGACCGCCCAGACCTGTGCCGCCCGTATCACGGCTCATATCCGATGTGTTGATACCCCTCGATGAAGCGCCGACTTTTGACGTAATGATCGAACGATTGGTACGTTGCGACTGGCCGACCGACGCGGTCAACGTCCGCTGATCGCTCACTCTCGCGATCAAATCATTGTCCCGCAGGTCCGCAAGATCTTCCGCAAACGGCATGAGCGCGGCTTGAGCCTTGTCACGCGCAATCTTTGTTTTGTCAACCGGTGGCGGCGGAGGCGTGCGCTCGACAACCTTCTCCGGCTCGGCTTCCGTGATTCGCTCCGGCTCCGGCGGCTTCGCCTTCGGCGGTGGCGGTGGCGGTAGTCTCTGCTCCAGGATCAGCTTCGCGATGCGCGGTGGAATTTCGTCGATGTCATTGGGATCGCGCTCGGGCACCGGAATGAACGGCCACACGAGACCGAGCATCAGCGAACCCAAAATGATCGCTGTCAGCAGGCGCCGAAACTTTCGATCCTGGACAACGTCCGCCGACCACGGCAGCTCATACGTTCTGTAAAACCGCAAATCCAATTCCGCGACTCCTGAACTCTGTTACCGCCGGCTATCTCAGCGCCTGGAGGTCGCCAAGCTGATCCGAACTCTTTTGCATTACGGCCAGTGAAATTTGTCCGTAGTCGGAAGCCATGCAAGTCGCCATGACCTTCTTGAGCAACCGATACGGTATGTCCTTGTCGCCCATGATCGTGACCTCACGTCCGGCGATGTCATCCTGCATCTCGCGACGCATCACTCGATCGTTCTGCGATTTGAGCGCCTGCCGAAGCTCCGGGATGTCATTGCCCCTGCGCGCCAAAACCTCTGCAACCTTTGCGACAGGTTTACCCTGAACGATGATGTCCTCCTCGCTAATCAGGATCACGACGGTCTCCCTGGCCTTCTCTTCGGCAATCGATTCAGGCAACTGAATTTGTTTCGCGTTCGGCAATACCTCGACATTCGCGGAGTTAACCAGCAGGAAGAACACGAGTATTGTAAAAATATCCATCAACGACACGAGATTCAGCGAGACCAGGCGCCGGCTGCGCTCGTGGCGTCGATCCATGCGTTTGGCGCGTTGTGACTTGACCATCGTTTACGCGCCTCCGCTGTCGACTGGCGCATCGCCGATCGAAATATCGGGAAATAATTCCGATCTGACGATCACACCATTTTCGATTTTTTGCGCGATGCGTACCCGATCCATTACCTGTACCAATGTGTCGTACGCAATGTCGGACTCGAGCAAGATCGCAATGTCTGTTTTTTGTGGATAGCGCCTTTTTATTTCGCTCAGCTTCTCGCTCAGTGCATCCAGGTCGTAACCATCCTCCGACTTCCTGTAAACACCGAACCTACCCTGATTACGGTCACCGACTTCGATTCGATCCATGCGAACGGTGACTTCCAGTTGAAATATCAGGTCCTGCTGATTCGCGGGCTCGGAAGAGGAGCCTGGCAGATTCAATTTGAGAACCGCCAGCGGCGAGAACACCGCGGTAATCAGCAAGAACGGAACCAGAATCACCATCAGGTTCATGAAAGCCGTAATATTGAGTTCGGCCGTCGCTTCGTCCTGGTAACGACCTCGCCTGCGACCTCGAATCATTGTCATGCTCCGGCGGTTTTCAGTTGACGCTCGGTCACGGCGTTCAGAAACTTGACGCTGGCCATTTCGAGGCTGTCCACGAGCTGATTCGTCTTCGTTTGCAACAAGGCATGAGTCAACAACAACGGAATCGCGACCATAAGGCCGAATGCCGTCGTGTTCATTGCGACCGAAATACTCGCCGACAACAGGTCGGCCTTATCCGCCGGATTCGCGTTCGACACGGCGGTAAATGCACGAATCAGACCAATGATCGTACCGAGCAGTCCGAGCAGCGTCGCAATGTTCGCCAGTATGGCGAGGTAGTGCGTGCGCTTCTCGAGCCGCGGCAATACCTCCATCATGCTTTCTTCCATCGCTTTTTCGATATCGTCGCGGCGCCGCGCCGATTTCACGCGATAAAGTCCGTAGGTCAGAATAGAACCGATCGCCGCTTTCGATTTCGCAGTAAGTGCGGCCGCTTCCTGAAAGTTGCCGGCTTTCAGGAACGGCACGATCTTTTTCCAAAGCGCGCGGTTGCTCGCGCCCGACACGGTCAAATACATCCAGCGTTCGACGGCAATTGCTACGCCGAACGCGAACACGAACAGGATTGGGTACATGAATGCACCACCATCCTGAAAAAATCGCACTAAAGCGCTCATTTGATTGCTCCTCTCTTATCAATCAGTATCCAACAGGCGAGCAGGACATCCCTACTCGTCATCGCCGTACAGGTCGACGTAGTAGCCGACCTGACGGATAAACTCTTCACGATCCAACGGCGCCAATACTTCGTCGAGCAAAGTGTTGACCGGCCGGTCAATCAGGTCGCCGGGATCCGATTTCTGCCACGGCACGATGTACAACACCTTCGGTAATTCCTGGTTGCCGGTGATCTCGGTACGCTCCAGCTGCATCTCATCCATAACCTGGTTGCCGGTTTGACGCCGCGTGATTCCCGCAGCCAACACAGCCGACGGCACACCCGGCTCGAGCGACTCACGCTCATCGATCTTCGCCGACGTATCCACGGCGGGCCCGATGGCGTCATTCCGGACGCCTTCCTGAGCCATCGCCAATGACGCCAGCAACACCGTGACCGGCAGCCATGCGCGTTGCAGTGCTTTTTTCCCGCTGATAGCCATAATCCTCATCGCGACACATTGGCCGTGCGTTGAGCAGCCGCCACGCGGCGCCTCAAGTCCGAGATCCACTTCTCAACCTGCTTGTCCTCCCCGACAAGCGATTGGTAAGTCTCGAAATGTTGCAGTGCGGCATCCAGTCGCTGCAGATACAGCTCATTCAGGACACCCAGGTTGTAGTGTGCCAAGGCATAATCCGGATGCGCTGTGACGGCCTTCAAATAT
The DNA here is from genome assembly GCA_022560695.1 of Pseudomonadota bacterium. Lineage (GTDB taxonomy): Bacteria > Pseudomonadota > Gammaproteobacteria > Steroidobacterales > Woeseiaceae > UBA1847. The sequence continues at coordinate 24,175 of JADFSP010000018.1, read as the reverse complement.
GTGGCTTCTGCCTCGAAGAAATTGCCATTTCTGCGATGCAGCATGCCCAATTGGTTCAATGCCGGCGCATGGTGCTGGTCAATCGCGAGCGCACCGTCGATGGCCACCCTGGCGCCCGCATCATCGCCATTGCTTGCGCGAATGATCGCCAGGTTGACGTAAGCGCCTGGATATTTCGGATACTGCAGCACGAATTCCTCGAAACGCCGCTCAGCTTCCGCGAAATGACCAGCCGCCATGACTGCAACGGCCTGTTCATACGCGGTCATTGCCTTCGGCGGCACTCTGCGAGCCGCACCGCGACCATCGGCCGGGTCCGCAACGCGATCTGCCATCGGCTGCCATGAACCGGACGACGCACAGCCCGCCAAGGCAAGCATTACGCCCAACAATACGGCGTGCCGCAGCTTGGCGATGGTTCGATTGTCAGTAGAGCGCCGTGACAACATCTTCGCTGCGCTCCACTTTCGCGTACCGGGCTGGCATCAGACCCGCTAACCGCACAAAACTTCGTCGAACCCATTCGTCGAACACGCCGTCGGCCGCGCGGCCGGTATTGGCCTTGTACAGATCGATCGCTTTTTCCTCGAACGGAAACGCCTGTTCCTCGAGCAACAGCTCGTACTGGTCCAGGGCCTCGGCATCGAGATCACCTGGTCGTTCGGATTCGATCAGGTCAGCACCGAAAACCTCGTACACCTGTCCGAGCTGATACGTTGCTGCCGTCGTGACTTCCGCCACACCGTATTTTGCCGCCTCCGCATATGCCGCGATCGCATCCTCCATTAATTTCTTTTTGAGCTTTATGCTCTTTGCTAACGGCTGCGTCAGCTTCAGGACTTCGAACCGTCGCCGAATCGGGTCGGCCAGTTCGATCGACGCTTTTGCCGCGAGGAAACGCATGCGATCCGTGCTCTGCTCGCCTGCATTTCGATTGGCTGTAACGATGTCCTGTAATCCTGCCATCCTTACGTCGTTGTCGCCATTTGACGCGGCAATCTCTACCAATCGGTAGCGTGCCTCGATCGACTCGGACAGAGGGTCGGGATAACGCGCGATAACATTTTCGAGAACACGCTTCTCGCCGTCAGTCGCCTCACCTTGCTTATACAACTCGGCGGCCTTCCATAACGCTTCCCGCCGTACCCCGTCGCTGCTTGTTTCGGCAACAGCGATGCGCTCGTACTCGGCAGCAGCTTTGGTTCCCCGGCCGGAGTTCAAGTAGCTGACAGCCAGTTTTTGCGTTATGTCTTCGCTGAATTCACTGTCAGGGTAGTCGTGACGAAATTGTTCGAGAATTCCGGTCGCGCGGTTCCAGGCTTCAAGGTTGATCAGCGCCGCCGCCGCATCGTATTCGGCGGTCTCACGAATGTCCGAATCCGGTACGACGTGACCAAGTCGAGTGAAGTGCGCGACCGCGGACTCAAGATCGCCGGCGCTGCGTGAGAGTTCACCCTGTTTGTAGATCGAAGACGCGATTCGATCATCGATCTCGTGCATTGCGTCCCGATCCTGGTCTGGTACGTAAGTGCGCAGCTTGTAATAAGCCGCCTCCGCGTCGTCAAAATGCCTGAGGTCGAAATGCGAATGCGCAATGACGGTCCAGGACGTTCGCGCGAGCGGCGCCTTTACGGGTGGTTCCCTGACGACGACCATCCGGCCAATGACGATCGCCTTGTCAAATTCGTCTTGTGCGAACAGATCCTCGGCCACCGTTGTCAGCACTGCTGCTGTCTCGGGATGATCGGGATAGGTGTCGGCGAATCGCAGGGAGCTGTCGAGATACCCCTGGTGCCATTCCACCTGCTGCTGATCCGCCAGGCCTTTCTCGTGCTCCCGATAAGACAGGATGGCCGCGTAACCAGCCTCGGCGGAACGTTTGTTAACCGGGTACTCATACGCAGTGCGTTCGAACTCGATCGTAGCGGCTTCGAATTGCTCACCCTCGAACAGGATCTCCGCCAGCAGGAAGTTGGTGTTGGCGCTGTCGGGCTCACCCGGGAAGTACGTCAGGTATTTTCGATACCAGCGTGCCGCCTCCTGGTAGTCGCTGCGCTTGCCGTCGCGCTGCGCCTCGGCATGGTAATACTGTGCCAGGTCGTTGAGGTTCGCTTTCAGATGTGCTGCAACCGCCGTGTTATCTTCGGGTGGATTGCGCCGCCAGAACTCGCCGTCCATGCCGTAACGCTCGACGAAGTCCCTCTTGCCCTCCAGCACAAGGCTTGGAAAGCGGCCACGTTTATAGGCCTCGATGACCTCGACCTGCAGCAATGGCGCTTTCGCGTGGTATGGATACCTGTCCACGAATGCTCCATAGGCATCGGCAGCGTCGACATAGCGCTCCTTGTCGAGATATAGCTCGCCCAGATTGATGTAGATGACGTAGCTGTATGCCGGGTGTCCGCGTTCATCAAAGTAGGCATTGATGCTGTCGGCGCTGTCCATGTAAGAGAAACTGATACTCAAGACACGAAACGTGTCTTCGACGAGTTCACGCTCCGCGCGGCTCAGGTCGTCGAGACGCGCATCGCCATGCTTGAGTTCGATATTGCCAATCTTTCGATCGAGCAACTCAAAGAACGGCTCCAGGCTGGCGCCGTGCCAGCCGAGTTTGAATTGTGACCAGCCGAGCTTGTAGAGTGACTGCTCGTAATACCGGGACGTCTCGCCGTGCTGCACGACAATCTGGTAGGCCGCTTCAGAATCGTTGTACTGCTTGCGCAGGAACAGCATTTCACCGCGCCGGAACTCGACTTCATCGATGATCGGCGTATCCGGGTAGCGTGCAACGAGTTCATCCAGTACGTGCAGCGCATCGTCCGGCCGGCCGCTCGTTTCATAAGCACGACCGAGTTGATACAGAACCGTGTCGTTGCGTCGATAACGTGGATAGGATTCGAGTAGCCGCTGATAGAGGGTTACAGCGTTGTCGTAACCCGAATAGTCGAGCGTATCGATGTTGGTTGCGAGTTGCTCTGCTTCTGTCGCTTCAAGTTCGAGGTCGCCAAGACGCCGCATCGCCTCTGCCCGCAAGTCAGAGTCGTCGGAAACGAGATCCAGAAACGCTCGATAGTTTTCGCGCGCGAGATCGAAACTGTGTGCGATGGTCTTCCCAGGGCGAAGCGCGACGGTCTTTTTCTCGAGACTCTTGATCGTGTCACGCTCCTTGACGTCTGCAAAAGTCGTTGATGCCAGCAGCAGCACGACGCTGCATACGACAGAAACAATTGGACGGCCCGAAATCATTCTGTCGCGGCCCCCACCGTCGCAGCCAGATCGTATATTGCGGCAAGTGCGAATCGCGCCTGGACCGTATAAATGTCGAGCCGCTCCTTCTGAGCCCGCAGCACGTCGATCGCAATGTTTTGCAGGTATGTGCGTTGCTCGACCATTGTGTCTGCGACGCGAATCTTCAAACCCGTGATGCGCGGTTTCAGGCTCTGAACGCGCCGGCTCAATCCATCCAGGGCTAGCGGCTGACCACGCATGGACAGTTCGACCTGCCGGCGAGATCGCTGCGTCTCGACCAATGCCTCACTGGTCTGCCGCAGGCTGCGCCGGACGCGCGACAATCGATCCTTGAATTCGCGCTCGAGCCGCCATTGCAGGACGCCTCTCAGCAGGCGAAGCCTGGTAAGTACATCTGCGGCCTCGGTCAAATCGGAGGCAAGCGCCGGTGCGCTTTCGAGACTGGCGATCTCACCCCACATCCGGGCTTCGCGCTCGTTGGCCAGCGCCAGCCAGTCGCCACTCCGCTCGATGTTGTCGAGCGTCGAATCGAACTCCCGCGTGCGAGCGACCAGGCTGTCAACGTCAGCCCTGCCTAACGCGCTACGCGATCGTGGTGTGCGAGCCTCATAAACGAGGCGCCGTGTATCGAGCATATTTTCGAAAACGTCGATGCTCTGCTGCCAATCATCGAGGTTGCTGTACAGGTAACGGAGGTCACGATAGTTTTTCAGGCCTTCCTGAAACTCGTGGGTCGCAAGCAAATGATACAAATATCGGCCCTCGGGCCCCTGCGGCAGCTTCTCTAGACGCCAGTACCAGCCGGTACTATCGAGCGGTTCGTCAGCCAGAAATTCATCGAACAGATCACCGGATTCGATGTGCGCGATCGTGCGGTCGATTCGATTGATCTCTTCGTAAAACGCTTCGATAGCGTTCAGGTAGTGATCCGCCGATTGACTGATCGAGTCGAGTTTCGCAAACGCATAAGGAATCGCCAGCATCGACTCCTGAACGGCCGGATCCAGAAGATCGCGACTACGGAGTTCCATCCACGGCACGAGTGCCCGGTGATAACGCTCCAGTTCGGCGTCCGCCCAGCCAACGCCAAGCAAAGCCTTGTTCGAGAACGGACCCGCAAGTCGAACGCGCTGAAGTGGCGTCTTCGCGGCCGTCGGTTGCCCGTCCTGTATCAGTGCATAGCCCAGCGCAAGGTTCGCCTTGTCGCGCAATGAAGTCAGCTCCTCGCTGTTTGCCGAGATGCTGCCGAGTCCGTCTAAAATCCGTGCGGCCGAATCAACTCTGCCGCTGCGTACCAAAGCCACGCCGAGATTGAATTTCGCGTACCCGGCCCAGTCGCTGTCATCGTCCCATCGCTGCAGCAGTGCAATTGCACTGTCAAACTGCAAAGTATCGATCAGAATTTGGGCCTGCAGCATCGTCGCTTCGCGGCGAAGATTCTGCGGCAGTGCGGCCTTGATTTTGTCGAGTGCCTGCTGCGACTCATCGAAATAGCCGCGTTGATACCAGATTTTGGCAAGAAAGAACCAGGTTCGATCACGAACTTCCGGCGACACATTGCTTGCAAGCAGCCGCTCGAAAATTGCGGCGGCTTCGAGGTGATTACCGTAGGACAAATACAGCCCGCCTCGAAGTAATTCCGCCTCGTCCGCATGCTGTTCGACGCGAGCCTGCTTCTCTGCCGCCAGCAGCCGAACGATAGCCGGGAAATATTCTTCCTGATAAAAGTAAAAAAGTACCTCGCCGTAATGCGGATCTTTTACGACGATCGTGTGCTTATCATCTGTCGCCGCCTGCACGGTTGCAAGTACCAGGGACAAGCACGATGCGATCATCAGGAGGCGGGCAGCAATCATTTTTTATTCCCATTCCCGCACGACAAATTCCGGCTGCTGTTTCCTGACGCGGTCGGTGATTTCGAGTTCTATGTACTTGGCACCAATGCCCTTGTCGATCTTCATGGTCGCACCACGCCGATAGTCACGCCCATGCGGTCCTCGGCCGGTAAATACTGCGATGAGTTCGTGTTCGCCGGTCTTGAGATTCGCCATGTGTACACGATGTACTCCGCCGCGTTGCAGCGCACCAACCTCACGCTCGGTGTAAAGGTAGTTCGCGACTTCCTTGCCGTCGATTTTGAGGTTTACAGAGTCGAGATCGAAATACTCGCCGATATCCATTGATACAAAAAACGCGACCTGCGAATTCGCGGGAAACAGCAACTCTTCCTCGAGCAGCAATAAATCGCGGTTGATATTCAGGACTTCCGTCTTGAGGTCCTGAACGTCCCGGTCGAGCGCGCGAAACCGGTCGCGCGATTCAGTCTCGGCACCCTCATTGGAGCGTGACCCGGCCATCGCCGCGTCGGCGTTCATTGGCGCACTTTCCTGCGCGATTGTCGCGGTCGCGCAAGCGAGCACGACACCGGCAACGACCTTAATCAGTATTTTTCCTGCCACTTTTGCTCTCCTCCGGGCTGCCGGGTCACCGTTATGCGGCTCGCTGACCGAGCGCTTCGCAGATGTGACTATTTCGTCAACAATGTGCGACTTTCATCGAGATACAATTGTTCGTATCCCGGTCTGTAGTCGTCAGGTTCCCCGGGCACCCCTGACGCAGGCGCGCGCAGGCATCTGCTGACACTGTCCCGGGGCCGTGCCAGCCCGCGCCGTTCATCAAATCGAATGGTGACAGTCAGGAGCCGCCCGAGCCGTGACTATCGTCACAATTGCCCCGACCTGCCTGAACATAATGGCGGCCGGCGAGGTACCACGCGCTCAATATTGGCGCCTGGCGGCGCTTTCCGGGTCGAACAGCAACCCCCGCAACCTTCACAGATTACGTTAAGTCGCTGTCTTCCCGCGGGTTTTGGGCACACGCTGGTGCCCGCTGCCATGCGCATGCCGGCCTGTCGATCGGGAAAAGTGGGGTCGAACCGCAGTTTTCTTGAACTCCGGGATAGATGCCATGCTGCGCAAGGATGGAAAACTGCGGTTCGACCCCACTTTTCTATGGTTCGACGTCGCCCGGACGCGGATCGAAGCTTTGCGCTTCAGGTTGCTGCAGCCCGCCCGAGTAGAAGATGCGTCCTTCGGCGTCGATGACGATGCTTTCGTAGTCGGGCAAACTGCCGATCAGACGCAAGCCACGATCGACACCCATGATGAATACCGAGGTAGACAGCGCGTCGGTCAATACGGCGTCGGGACCAAACACGGTGGCACTCTGCACACCCGTCGCGGGCGTACCTGAGTTCGGCTCAATGATGTGGTGGTAGCGGACGCCGTCTTCTTCGAAATAGCGCTCGTAATCACCCGAAGTGGAAATCGCCTCATCTTCGAGGGGAACGGATATCGCGACCTGGCCATCGTTTCGCGGATCGCGAATGCCGATCATCCAGGGCCTGCCGCGCCGGTCGCCAAGCAACTTCGAGTCCCCGCCAGCCGTGACGATGCCGTTCTCGACGCCGCCACTCCTGAGGATATCGACGCCGCGTTCAACGAAATAGCCCTTGGCGATGCCACCCAGGTTGATGCGCACGCCGGGCTCGCGAAACCGCACGGTACCGGCCGCCTGGTCCATCTCAACAAGGCGATAGTCGATGTGCTGACGCTCTGCTTCGACGGTTTCCGCGTCGGGCCGGCGGTGCTCCCCGAAGTCGTAATACTGACCGACACTGTCATAGGTAATGTCGAACGCGCCATGTGTGAGCACCGAGATGTCCAACGAACGTCGAATGAGCTGAAACAGCTCGTCGCCCGTAACAACCGCTGCCGATGCAGCCAGTCGGTTGACATCGGATATGCGACTCGTGTCGATATAGGTGCTCATCAACCGGTCGATGCGCTCCGCTTCGGCGAACACGGCTGCGACCAGTTCCCGTCCAGCCGCATTATCGTCATGCCAGAGATTGACGCTGACCTCCGTACCCATGATCGCGCGGGTATCGCCGATCCACTCGGCATGCGCGGGTGTCGAAATTGTGATAATCAACACCATTGCTAGAGATACACGCGGGCCAAGGTTATGCTTCAGGCCTCGATAATTCGACAGGGAGCGCGCCGGTGACCTCATTCCTGGTTTTCCTCGCAATTTTGGCTGTATTCGTCTTTTTGGCGATCGGCATCTACAACCGCCTGGTTAGCGAGCGAAATCGCGTCAGAAATGCCTTCGCGCAAATTGACGTACAGCTGACGCGACGCTACGACCTGATTCCGAATCTCGTCGAAGCCGTCAAAGGCTACATGAAACATGAGCGCGAAACCCTCGAAGCCGTCATCAACGCCCGCAACACGGCCGTTTCCAGCCTCAACGCCGCCAAGGCAGACCCGGCCAATGCCGACGCCATCAAGAAACTCGGCGCGTCGGAGGGCGCACTGGGCAGTGTACTCGGCAGACTCTTTGCCCTGTCAGAAGCTTATCCCGATCTGAAGGCGAATCAAAATATGATGCAGTTTCAGGAACAGCTCGCCAGCACCGAAAACAAGGTGGCTTTTGCCCGTCAGGCATTTAATGACTCTGTACTCGGTTACAACAACACAGCCGAGACTTTTCCGAATAGCATCCTTGCCGGCATGTTCAGCTTCAACCTCGCCAGCTTCCTCGAAATTGACTCCGAGGAGAAACGCGATGTTCCAGAGGTTTCATTCAGCACATAAGGCAGCTGCCGCCGGCATTGGCAACGTCCTGACGATCATCGCCGCGAATCCTCAATGAATTTCTTTGACGCCCAGGATCAGGCCCACCGGGCGACGCGACGGCTCGTCATTTTGTACCTGCTCGCAACTGCACTGATCGTGCTCGGCGTGACATTCGTGGTCGGCGCCGCAATATACAGTGCAGGGGAAACGCGCTACGCCCGCACGGTCGGCGAATTCGTCATCGCAGAAAGCCCACTGCTTGTAGCCACGGCCATATTGACCGCCGTTTTCATTGTTGGCGCATCCCTCTACAAAACCTCAGTGCTGGCAGCAGGCGGCAGTCGTGTCGCCATGGATATGGGCGGGACGCCGGTGACGGCGGATACTCGGGACCCCCTGCGGCGCCGGCTCAGAAATATCGTCGAAGAAATGGCTATTGCGTCCAGCGTATCGGTCCCCGAAATCTTCGTCCTCGAGAAAGAGAGCGGCATCAACGCATTTGCGGCCGGCTATACCACCGGGGATGCCGTGATCGCAGTCACACGCGGCACGCTCGAACTGCTTGAGCGCGACGAGTTACAGGGCGTCATAGCGCATGAATTCAGCCATATTCTCAATGGAGACATGCGTCTGAATATCCGGCTCATGGGGATTTTGTTCGGCATCATGTCGCTCGGACTGATCGGGCGCATGATCATCCGCGGTGGGCGCCCATCATTGCTATCGAGCCGTCGCAGTCGCGGCGCTGCGCCTGTCCTGATCGTCGGGCTCGGACTCGCAGTGCTTGGAGGAATCGGCGTGTTGTTCGCGCGGATCATCAAGGCCGGGGTGTCGCGACAACGCGAGTTTCTTGCCGACGCATCGGCGGTTCAATTTACGCGACAGACAAGTGGTATAGCGAATGCTCTGAAGAAGATCGGCGGTTACGACGAAGCGTCTTATTTGCGCGCGACGGATGCGGAAGAGATCAGTCACATGCTGTTCGGTTCTGGCGCGAAACTGTCAGGCCTTTTTGCAACACACCCGCCGTTGACTGAGAGAATTCAGGCACTCGATCCTGATTTTCGTGACTCCGACTATCCCGCCGTCAACTCGCGTCAATATCGAGCGGAGCCGGATCAAACTGCAATGCAGTCCTTTGCACCCAGGTCCGCTGACGCGCTGCAGCTGCCGACTTCGATTTCGGACAGCGTTGGCCATCCGGCTGTCGAGCACGTTGCATTCGCGCAGCAAATTCGACGATCAATCCCTGCATCGCTCTATGAAGCGGCACATTCCCACGAGTACTCGTACTTGCTGACAATTGCTCTGATTTTGGATCGCAATGGCCGCACTCTCGATCGCCAGCTGGCGCTTGCTGAGGAGCAATTTGGAGCCGAGCGCGCACGGCTGATCCGGCGCTACTACGACGAGCTGGCACAGATTGGAGCGGAGTATCGATTGCCGATACTCGAAATCGCTTTCCCGGCGCTGAAACACCGCCCGGCTCCGCAGCTCGAGTTCCTGATCACATTCGCCCGGCGGGTCATAGAACTCGACGGTGAGATCGACCTGTACGAGTACTGTTTCTATCGTGTCTTGCAGATCAATCTCGGACACGCCGTCAATCCGTCCCGCCGGCGTACCGGCCGCAAGTCGTCGCGCAAAGCGGTACGGCGGGCGGCGGTCAAATTGCTGCGCGTCATCGCCGATCGCGGGCACGATAGCGACGCCGAACGCGAAGCGGCGTTCCATGCAGGACTTGATCATCTTGGCAAGTGGGCCATGGGCACCGACTATCGCGCAGATCGCACCGCGACAGTAACGATTCTCGATCAGAGTCTGGACTTGCTGCTGGCACTCGGTAGCAAGGGCCAGCAGTCATTGCTCGAAGCTATCGGCGCAACCGTCTCACACGATGGCCGCGTGAGCATCGTCGAGGCTGAACTGACGCGCATGGTTTGCGCCACGCTCGAATGCCCGTTGCCGCCAATTCTTGCCGATAACCAACCCACCTGATGCCGCGATGAGCAACAGCTTGATTTGGCGTATGATGGAACTCTTGCGTCGGCCCGCACTCTCTATGGGATACGTCGCCGAACTTCTGAGGTCCTGTCCCGTAAGCCGGAACAATGGAATACCATCATGCGTAGCACACAGTACACCTCCTGCCTGATCATGATCGCCCTGCTGGGGTCAATGCCGGCAGATGCCGCAACTCGAGAGGAAAAACGGGTGGCCGATGCTTCGGACGTCCTCGAGCAGTTGATACGAATTCCGGAACAGGCCATTCCGCCATCGCTGCTGTCGCGGGCCTATGCCGTCGCAGTCATACCGAACGTCTTAAAAATCGGTTTCGGTGTGGGCGCGCGTCGCGGCAAGGGCATCATCGTCATTCGTCAGGACGATGATTCATGGAGCAATCCGGCCTTCATTACGTTGACCGGCGGCAGCATCGGGTGGCAGATCGGCGCACAGTCAACCGACATCATCCTGGTGTTCAAGACCCGCAACGGTGTCGAAGGCATCTCGAATGGAAAACTGACGCTCGGCGCCGATGCGTCGGTCGCTGCAGGACCAGTAGGACGTCACACTGGCATTGCGACGGACATCGCGTTCAAGGCCGAGGTGGTTTCGTATTCGCGCAGCCGTGGCCTGTTCGCCGGCATTGCTATTGAAGGCGCTGGGGTAACCATGGATCGCAAGGCGAATGCCGCGTTCTACAATTCGACGAGCATGACGCCCGAGAAAATATTCGCCAGCTCGCCGAATACAGCGCCTGACCTGGCGAATACTTTCGTACAAATACTCACGGCACAGACGAGCCGACTGCCGACGCGACCCGGCATGCAGGTGGGAACCTCGCCGGACACACAGGCCGCCGTGGATCGAACATCGAAAGTACGCACGTTCGGCGTGCCCGATGTCGACGAAAGCGGTGACGGTCTCGATAATGGCGACTACGAAAGCAGCGACTAGGAAAGCGGCGAACACCGTAGTGACGGCTGATCACGCTATTGAGTGAGTTGATCCAGCAAGTACAACGGCTGGCCGAGCTGCTCGGTCCGAACGTCTATTTACAGGCTGTCGTTATCGCGTTCGCATTCATAGTCTTCGGCAAGGTGGCAGACTGGGTGTTGTCACGAATGATCGGCCGCATAGTCAAACGGTCGAAAACGGACATCGATGACAAGCTCGTCGCCCTGTTGCATCGGCCGATTTTCCAGTCGTTTGTCCTGCTCGGCCTCGGGCTAGCCACACAGCGCGTCGGCATGGCAGAGACGCCTGAATTCATCACGTTGGGCATCCTCAAGACGATCGCCATTGCTGTCTGGTACAGCCTGTTTCGTAATATCACGACGCTGGCCGTGCAGGTCGCCAAACACCGAACAGACAGCAAGCTGGTGCAATCGGGCGTGCTGCAGTTGTCGCAGACCGTCATCAAGGTCATATTGTTTGCGCTCGCCGTCTACTTCGTTTTCATTGCCTGGCATATCGAAGTCACAGCCTGGCTGGCCTCTGCCGGAATTGTCGGACTCGCGCTAAGTTTTGCTGCCAAAGATACGTTGTCCAATTTGTTTGCCGGTGTATCGATTATCGCGGATGCGCCGTACAAATACGGCGACTTCATTATTCTCGATTCCGGTGAGCGCGGAATCGTCACGCACATCGGCTTGCGAAGTACACGGCTTCTGACGCGGGATGATGTGGAAATCACGATTCCCAACGGTATTATTGGTAACGGCAAGATCATCAACGAGACGGGCGGCCCGTCGGAAAAACATCGCATACGCACTGCCGTCGGTGTCGCCTACGGCAGCGACATTGACCACGTTATCGCGACATTGGAGCAAGTGGCTGTCAATCATGCTGAAATTTGCGAAATTCCGGCGCCGCGCGTGCGCTTTCGTCGATTTGGCGAGTCGAGCCTTGATTTCGAATTGCTTTGCTGGATCGGACAGCCCGTGGATCGCGGTCGATTGCAGCACGAGCTGAATTGTGCCGTCTACAAAGCCTTCGCGGCCAAAGAGATCGAGATTCCTTTTCCGCAGCAAGATCTGCACGTGCGCACGATGGCCGCAGCAAGCGGCTCGACCAAGTAGGAGAACCTTTACGGTCAGGACGACTTTATGTCGCGGAGCACAGCGATGTGCGAGAGCGACCAGGCCCGATGGAGCCCGCACCCTGTAGTGGTTAACGCCAGACCTGACGTTCTCTTACTCGTTTTCGGTACCAGCCGGATCATTCACCGGCTCAATTTCGGCGATCGGCGCATTGCCACCATCGGATGCCGGTAGCGACATTTCCGCGTCAAACACCGACTTGCGCATCACTCCAGTCTCGTTCTCCGCTTCCGGAATGATTGCCAGGGGTGAATTACTGCCCGGCTCGACTCCACCGTTATCTTCTCGTGGTGGCAGCTCGCCGAATTGCGCAAGGTATTCCGCTTCCGCTCGATCTCTTTCAGCATTGGCAGCACGACGCTGCGCTTCCGCGGCGGCTTCTTGTTTGCGCCGAAGGGCCTCGCGTTTGACTTCAGACTGGGCTTCGAGGACGGCGCGCCGCGCTGCCTCCTCTTGTGGAGAAATTCGCCGCGCAGCTTCCCGGGCGTTGTTGCATTCGGCGTCATAACGCGTCTGATATCGATCCTCGTTGCAGCGCACGACCATCGCTTCGAGAACGATCGGATTACGAGCGAAAAAGTCTGCTGAACGGGGCGGCGGTTCCTCCTCGCTGCAGGCGACAGCAAGTCCCAGCCCAAAAAGCAAAAATATCGTGCGCATCTTCATCCTAAATTGATCCGTGCAGATTGTTGGCCAAATGGTCGAAAAAACAGCACTCTGCAGCCGATATAATAACACTCGTGTCTGCAAGCGGTCTCAATAATAACCATAAGCAACGATTCTGAGTCCGCTGGCTGCAGCCGCGCGAAGGCGGCGCAGGCCCTTTTCTGCAGCGCTGATGCTGCCGCTCGCAGTGCTATAGTCGTGCGAGTTACGAGCGGAGAGGTGCAGCATCTATGTCAGATTCGAACCAGTTTTCATTGCTCGGCCAGCGTCGATTTGGCCCCTTTTTCGCCACCCAGTTTCTCGGCGCGCTCAACGACAATATCTTTCGCAATGGCCTCGTCATCCTCGTCACATTTCAGGGTGTGCGCGTTGCCGGAATGAATCACAGCCAGCTCGCGAATGTCGCGGGAGCGCTGTTTATTCTACCGTTCTTTCTGTTTTCGGCGACGGCCGGGCAACTCGCTGACAAGTATGAAAAATCCATGCTGATGCGCCGCATCAAGCTGCTCGAAATCGCGTTGATGCTGATTGCTGCGCTTGCGTTCGTTGCCGAGAGCTACTCCGTCTTGTTGCTGGTGCTATTTCTCATGGGCTGCCAGTCAACACTGTTCGGCCCTGTCAAATACGCCTATCTGCCACAACAACTCGCGACTGAGGAATTGGTGGGCGGTAACGCGCTGGTGGAATCCGGTACCTACGTCGCGATCATATTGGGACTCATTGTCGGCGGACTTGCGGTCGCGATCGATCCCGAAAACCAGGCGACTCTTGCTGTCTGCCTGATCATCGTCGCACTGAGCGGTTATTTCGCGAGCCGCCAGGTGCCTGCCACGAGCGCGGTGGATCCTGATCTCAAGATTAACTGGAACGCGTGGGCCGAAACCTGGCGCATCGTCGGTTTCGCGCGCGCAGAGCGCAGTGTGTTTCTAGCGATACTCGGCATTTCCTGGTTCTGGTTTTTTGCCTCGGCGATGACGCTGCAAATTCCCGCATACACGCAGGACATACTGAACGGCAATGAAGTCGTCACGACAAGCCTGCTCATCGCTTTTGCTATCGGTGTCGGTATTGGCTCGCTGTTGTGCGAGCGCATGTCCGACCATCGCATCGAGCTCGGTCTCGTGCCGTTCGGCTCGATCGGGCTCAGCGCCTTCGCCATAGATCTCTACTTCGCGCAGCCAGTCGCCAGTAGCACGGCCGTTGCATCGCTGGCCGAATTCCTGAGCCAGCCGGGAAGCTGGCGTGTGCTCATTGATCTGAGTTTTCTCGGTGCTTTCGGCGGGTTTTACAGTGTACCGTTGTACGCTCTGATCCAGAAACGATCGAAACGCCGCTACCTGTCCAGAATTATTGCCGCCAACAATATTATCAACGCAATATTCATGGTCAGCGCCTCAGTGCTGTCAATTGCAATTTTGAAATCAGGGATGTCGATCCCGGAATTGTTTCTTATTCTCGCTGTACTCAATGCGATGGTCGCAACATATATCTATACGTTGCTGCCGGAATTCCTGATGCGGTTTCTCGCCTGGATATTGATCAATATTTTTTACCGCGTGCAAACGGCGGGGCTCGAAAATATTCCCGAGACGGGCCCTGCCGTGGTTGTCTGCAATCATGTCAGTTTCATGGACCCGATTTTGCTTGGAGGATCGATACGACGGCCAATGCGATTCGTCATGTATTACAAGATTTTTCAACTGCCGCTGTTGCGATTCATTTTCCGGCATGCCAAGGCGATTCCGATCGCATCGGCCAGGGAGGACGAGCAACTGATGAACAATGCGTTTGACAAAGTCGACGAAGAGCTAAAGGCAGGCAATATTGTTTGCATTTTTCCCGAGGGCGGAATTACTCGCGACGGTGAGATCCAGCGCTTTCGTCCAGGTATCGAAAAAATCATCGCGCGGCGCGCAGTGCCGGTCGTCCCCGTCGCACTCGGCCGATTATGGGGTAGTTGGTTCAGCCGCCGCAAAGGCGGGGGAATTCGCAAACTTCCAGGCCGGTTGTTTGCGAGGGTTCCAGTCAACATCGGCGAGCCCGTTGCCGCTGGTGACGTAACGGCGGCCAAGCTTGAACTCCTTGTTCGCACCTTACGCGGCGATCAGCGCTAGGAAAACCGGGGTCGAACCGCTACGGTTCGGCCGCCGGCTCTGCCGGCAGCAACTTTGCACGCCAATCGGCCAGCAAGCTGTCCTTGTTGCCAAACAAGCCGGGTCCGTCACCGGGCTCAAAATTCAGTTCCGCCAGCATGATGGAACCCTCTCTGGCGACGGGAAGGTAGAAATGGTCGGCAGTCGATGCAATATCGCCGAATACGATGCGAGCCCCATTGAGAGCTTTCGGTGTGTGCAGCGCATCGAGCCAGATCAGCCCGGTCGCGGATGAACTTATCCGGTGCACCCACCGCGATGTCCTGAACAAAACCCTCAAGCCGACAGGACTGAAAGCGACCTCATCCACGGCGCTCGGTAATCGAACCGACATCGCTCCGATTCGTCCTTCGACGAGACTGAATTGCTGCGCCAGATTGTTCTGATCGACGAGGATCAGGTAGCGGCCCTGCGGGGATGCCTGCAACAATCGAATGGCAGCGGTGCCTTGCCAGAGTTGCCGCATGTTCCAGTTACCAGCGTCATCCCGGCTAACGACGCGCAGCGCGCCATTATCGCCGCCGAGGTACAAATGCCCATTGTCGACAAACGTCATGCCTTCGTGTTCCCCGCCGAGTTCGAAATCCACCGCAATGTCACCGCTCGCGACGTCGATGATCACGACTCGAGCGCCGCTGAGAATCGCTAGCCAGAACGCGTCCGGGGAGAATGCGAGTGCGCTGACCGAAGCACCATGGAGGTCGGCGACATAGGCGTTCGGCTGACCGCTATCGGTATTCCAGACTCGTACTGTGTTGTCAGCCGCCGCGCTGGCGACGAGCTTGTTATCCGAGCTCATTTCGAGTAGCCGTATCGCCGCAGCATGTCCGATAAAACTGACGTCCTCACTGGCAATGGCCAGGGTCTCAAGTTCTGTTCGCCGCAACAAATGCAAATGACCGGCCCGATCGCCGATGACAACGATTGTCCCATCCGGCGTTGCGGCGACGACGGCATCGGCCGTCGCTGTCCAAATTGCATGGCTCGTGTCGCCGCTGGACGATACCGAGGGCGCCGGAACTGCGGGAACACGCCAAAAACGAGCAGCATAACCGGCGCCACTGGTCACAACGGTTGTCTCGTCGTGACTGAATGCGAGCAGACCATCGGAGGTCCGCCGGGTGTCTGCGCCAATCGCCGGCCCGATGAGATGTCCGTCGCTCGAGCGACGCACCTGATATCCGGCGCCGGGTCGACCTACTATGACGCTCGTTCCGGAGGGCGAGAAGACCAGCTGCCACTGGCCACGCCCGAACTCTTCCAGCAACGGTACCTGCGGCCGATCAACTTGCCACAGCGCGACACCTTCATTTCCGTAGACGACGCCGAGCACATTGCCACCCGCACCGAGACTGATCGCACTCGGTTGGGTCGTCAGGTCGACTTGCGCACGCAAAGTCGCATCGGCGAAGTCCCATATGCGTACGGCGCGGTCGTAGTCGGCGACCGCGACACGAGTTCCCGCGGCGTTGAGCGCGACGAGGGCCGGGGTTCCGGCGATGACCAGCTCCGATTCGATGGCGGCTCCGTCGAGCGACCAAAGTTCGAGCCGGGTTTCTGAGTCGCTGCGACGCTGCACGAACAGATGCGCACCGTCTGCCGTCAGTCTCGAGTTCATACTCGCCGCGCCGACCGGCATGCTCGCAATGCGGCTGCCGGTTCTCATATCCCACAGATTGACCGTGTCGAGCGTAGCCGTGACAAGCCGCCGCGCGCCCGCGTCAAGGCCGATCAGCTTTTCGCTTTCACTGACTGCGATCGCGCGGATCGGCTTCGCCGCCGCAAGGTCCCAGACCCGGGCACTGTCGCTCTGCATGGCTCTCGCCACAGCATAACGGCCGTCGCTGCTCGTCCAGACATTGTCGGTTTCGCGTTCGACCGGGTCGGGTATATCCAATCCTCGTTGAAAATCTTCGACAAGCCCTTGCGCGTTGAGTGTCAGGTTCCATCCCACCAGGTGGCCAGCCACTCCAAGCACCTCGTCGCGAATGCTCAGACTCCAGGTACCGGACAACGGCTCACCGATCAATTCACGAAGCTGTGCCGTGGAAATTCGAATATCTTCGTTACTCGATGCTCGCTCCAGTCCTGTGTCCACTTCCACGGCCCGGCCGGACGGCGCAATCAGCTTGACACGTAGATCCGCAAGTCGTTGATGACTCAGGTTGATTGTCAATCCGAGTCGCCGCACCTGACCATCGCGATCAACGGCGACTCGCCGCAGCAACGGAGTCACCTCGATCGCCGTCATCGTCCAATCGACTCCAGGCTGCAGCGCCTGCAACGACAGCGACCATTGCGATACTTGTGACCCGTTTATGGCTGTCACCAGCAGCCCGGCCGAATCAAATACGATATCGCCTGACCGGCCGGGCGGCAGAGCCGCTATCAGCAACGGGTAATCATCTCCAATGAGCATTGCCGCACGGTGGCGCCTCTTCGTCGTCGACAGCACAAGCGACTCCAGCGCCGCCAGTAATGCAACATCGCGTCGCTCTGTGCGCATCGCCTCCCCGACGCGCCGATCCCAGAATTCAGCCAGCAACTGCTGTGGCAGACTACCGGAGTCCGGGATCGCTGCGGCCAGGTCGGAAATTGTCATGATCGTGGCTTCATCGGCAGCATCGACGGCCCTGCCCTCGAGGAAATTCCGGTAAATATTGTCCGCACCGTCAGCATGTCCGGGAAAGGAGCGAAGATTCAGCCAGGTCGTTTCGGCCGTCCGCAGATCGACGCTCGCCGACGTCAGAACTTCGACGTATGAATTCGGTAGCCACTGTGTGTACCACATAGGTATTGCAAGCACGATCAGTAGCGCAGCGGCAGCGATAGTCGGCGCCCGCCAGTGTGTTGGCAGATTTTCGTTCGCCCAGCGCGCGGTAAATACGGTCTCGTAAATGCGATTCCGAATACATAACTGCCCCTGCTCATCGATCTCGATCAGGCCGATCGCCATGAGTCGGCGCTGCAGCGGCGAACCCATGTCGGTAATGACCTCGACACCTTTGCGCAAGCGCCCGTAAAGGTTCAGCAACGCCTCGCTTTGCCGCCCGTGACCAACCACTTCACGATGGATATGGCTCATGTGTGGCTCGCTGTGCAATGCGGCTCGGCCTGCCAACTGATGCATGACAATGCGATCAATATTCCCGGCGATGTCGCCTTTCATGTCTTCTCTCGCCACCGCACGGGCGAGTTTTTGTGACAAATAGGGTTGTCCGCGAGTCCAATAGTAAATTCTGTCCAACGCGGTTCGCGCATCATCCGGAACAAGATTCAGTTCCGCCGCGAACAGAACGAGATCGCGGCGCGTGAAGTCATCGAGTGGAATCGCCTGAGTCACATTGAACGGTGACGCCTCCGGCACGTCGATCAGGCTTGACGGGTCGCATTCGCCAATAAGCACAAATGTGAGTCTTGAAAAGTCAGGGTCGGTTGCACGCGCATTGTGTGCGGATCGAATGCTCGCGAGCAATTCATCGGCAAACGGTAGTCGACCGATGCACTGGATCTCGTCGACGAAAATGACGATTCGCTCCTGCACATGCTGCAGGATGACTTCGGCATAGAATTCGAGCAGACGTTGTCGATTGCTCAATACCGATTTATCCTGCCACCAGGATTGCAGGTCATAACGAATTCGCAGTTGACGGAGCAGCCGGTAGGCGACGCTGTAATACCAGCGTCCTGCATCTATGTCGGCATCCCGAATACCGATCTGTTCGAGATCGAGAATCGCAACGTTGACACCGTTGTTCTCAAGCTGCGCAGCGGTTGCCGCAATCAGGCTCGACTTGCCGCTGCGATCGGGCGCAATGACATGCGTGTATCGCCCGGCAACCAGGGCCTCGTGCAGCAGGTCATCCGCCCGCCGCCGTATGTATCCTGCACGAACCGCATGCAACGGCGTGCCGACGCTGAAGAACTCGCCGCTCGCATCGGCCTTGCCACGAGTAGCAGCCGCCGCCTGTTCGTCCGATTTACCGGTCATCATCGCTACCGTTACACCGTGCTGATGTATTCTCTGCCATCCGTGAGAGTATCGCTATTACTCAAAAAACTGGGGTCGAACCGAGGTTTTTGCTCGATGGACTCATTAGTCGCCAAATCTTACGAAAAACCTCGGTTCGACCCCAGTTTTTTTAGCGTCAGCGCCAATTGCAGACCCCATGATGGTTGAATCGCGACTTCTGAAAAAGGACCTGTTTGGCGAAATCCGCGTCGTCACCTGCGGCGATGATGTCCGCCTGGTTCGCGATGCCGGCGTCGCACAGCCCGGGCTGCGCTGGCTGGCACGTCGCTTGCTGAGACGCGAGGCGCGCGCTCTCACCGCGCTGGACGGCCTCGACGGGTTTCCCGCACTGCTTGATCTGAGCAGAGACCGGCTCGAACGGCGCTTCATAGCCGGCATGCCCATGCATCTCGCCCGACCACGGGATCCGCGCTACTTCAAAGCGGCAGCGGCCCTGCTGAGACGTTTGCATTGCGCTGGCGTAGTACACAACGACCTTGCGAAGGAACCCAACCTGTTGGTGACAAGTGACGGCCGGCCAGCCTTTGTCGACTTTCAGCTGGCATGGCACGCGCGACGTCGCGGACGCCTGTTCCGCCTGTTGGCGCACGAGGATTTACGCCACCTGCTGAAGCACAAGCGCAGTTATTGTCCTGATCTGCTAACGGGGCGTGAGCTGGCAATACTTGCCAGTCCATCCTGGCCGTCACGCG
Source organism: Pseudomonadota bacterium (assembly GCA_022560695.1). Classification (GTDB taxonomy): domain Bacteria; phylum Pseudomonadota; class Gammaproteobacteria; order Steroidobacterales; family Woeseiaceae; genus UBA1847. The sequence continues at coordinate 4,639 of JADFSP010000018.1, read as the reverse complement.
TCTGGATGCGCACGATCAAGCCAGTGTATCTGCTTGTTACGCGCCGGCTCCTTGGCTGGGCAGATCGCGAAGGAGCAGGCGATCGGGGCGAATCGCGCTGATGCGGACAAAGCACGTTCCGGTATACTCATCGCGAATCAGACAACAAGAGCCAAGCACGTGGATTTCTGCCATCAGCACAACCTGGTCGACCCCGGGGCAGTCGGTGCCGAACGGCGCTTCGGTATCCGTATCAGCTTGCCGCCCGACGATACGTTGCGGAATATTCTCGGCGACGACTGGGAGAGGCTGCACTGGTACCCGACCGAGGACGAGCGGGACCGTGCCTTCGAGTGGATGGCCACTCGTCACGGTTACTATCGCAATACTGATACGCCGACCCAAATTCTCGAAAAGATTCTGCGTTAGTACTAGCGCGGCGGCGCGCCGAGAAACAGGTAAAAATTCGTATGACCACCCTCCGCAAAGCCGGCGGCCAGGTACAGCGGCCCGAAGAAGGTATCCATGCCGGCAAACAGGCTGCCGTTAATGAGCATCGAGTTGAACCCGATATCCGAGCGCCGTTGCCAGACATTGCCGGCCTCGACTGACGCACCCAGATAGAATGGCATATCGAACAAGCCACCCCCCGAACCGACACGCCGGTAATAGACCAGTCGCGTCAGGGCCGCGTGCGGACCGCTGATCGCACCGCGCTCGAGACCCGAAAGTCTCCAGAATCCGCCCAACGGAAAGAAATTCTGAATGGTGTCGTCCGAGTCGATCGTCGTCGCGTAACTGAGCCCAATCTGCAGGCTGTTCTTGCCAAGGCTCCACGTGGACGCCAGTTCCGCCGCGATCGTATCAAACCTGAAGTCGGCGCCGAGTCCCGGTCGGGAGAGATTCCAGGTTACGTCGGCCCGTACGCCGTGACGTGGAAAGCGCGCATTGTCCAGAGTATCGATACGCAAGCGCGCAAATACTCCGCCGGTCTCAAAATCGATGTTCGGCAGCGCAGGATCGCCAACCTTGACACGTGCCTCGCCGATGCCGCGGTAGGCGCCAATGCGAAATTCTCCGAACGCTCCGAGCTCGGTTCCCATGTCAATACCGGCCTGCGCGCTGGATATCCTGAGCGTCGCAACCCTGTCATTCATGACAAAGGCGTTCAGATTGAATTGCCGCAATGCAAGTTTCGGCGCGAGAAATACGCGCGAGTCGAAACTGAGCGGTTGGTAGTACTCCGAAACGAGGGCTGGGTCGGTGCCGACCTGCAAATCTGTGCGCCATTCCGCGCCGAGCCGGTTCAGGCCGGTGCGCGTCAATCGGACGGCAAGATTGAAGCCGGTGGACCCTTCGAAATCATCTTCGAGCGACACGCCGAACTGCAGGTAATTTGGCCCCCAGCTCTTTGACCGCGCATCGAACTGGACGCCGGTCCGTCCCTCTTCAGTCACCAGTCGATAGGAGACACTCTCAAACAGCTGCAGACCGTAGAGACGATTAACGTCCTCCTCGAGACGCTCAGCATCGACAGGGTCGCCGGCCGCCAGGTGGAGCCGCGACTCCAGAACTTCCGGCGCCAGCCGACTGTCGTGAATCACGCGCACGAAATCCAGCGTTCCGGTGGCCGAGCCGCGCTCGGCCCGTTTCGCAAGCCACACCACGTACGCTGCCTCTTCCACGGCAAGCTGACGCAATCGACCGGCCATCGCCCGCGTCGCGTTGGCGCCGGGTTCAATGGTTGCCGCAATCTCACTGAAATTGGTAGACCCATACAAACCGAGATCCGGCCTGATCAGGATATCTTGCTCACCAAGGCGCTCGATCTGCCGCAGGGATTCCTTGCGCATGAGAATGGTCAGCATTTGTTCCGATATCGTCACCGCAGACTGCAGCTCTTCGGCCGGATACAGGGGAAACTGGACATCGACCGCAATAATGATGTCGACACCCATTTCCTGCATGATGTCAATCGGCAGGTTGCCGACAAGCCCGCCGTCTACGAGCCAGCGGTCATCGAATCGAACCGGCGCCAACACGCCGGGCACTGACAAGCTCGCACGAATTGCCTGCGCCAGGTCGCCGTGACCGATGACGTAGGCCTCGCCACGTTCGATGTCGGAGGCAACGGCACGAAATGGTATTGGTAGCTCGTCGAAGTCCGTTATTGAAGACGCGCCGAGCGTCAATTTACGCAACAACAGACCCAGCTTCTGTCCCTGGATCACACCTTTGGGCACCAGCAGCTCACCGTCGCGCAGGCCGAGCTCGAGTTTTATCGGGAATTGCTCATCGTCCTGCTTGCGACGAAAGCTCAGATACTTGCGACCTGGCGCGTCGGTGAGCACCTCTACCCAGTCGAGGGACGCAAACAGTTCTTCGAGTTCGCTGGCGCTGATTCCTGTGGCGTACAGACCACCAACGATGGCCCCCATGCTGGTTCCCGCGATCGCGTCGATCGGGATTCGCATGCGCTCGAGTTCACGCAGCACACCGATATGTGCGGCACCTCGCGCACCACCGCCACCAAGCACCAGGCCGACCTTAGGCCGCCCGCCGTCCGGCGGCGCCGCCGCGCTGGTACTTGCAGCAGATATCGAACAGAGAATGAAGGCCATGACGGCGATGCGACGCACGCTACTCCTAGGTTTTTCATGTCTGTAGCGGCGTTTCAACGTCCTACCCAGGAACCTACTGGTGGTGTCATTGCACGACCAATGGACACGCAGACAGTAAGGATTGGTCATCATGCTTATGCTAGCTGGTTTTGGTCTGGCAGTCCTTGATAGTTGCTCTGGACTACTAGAAGGCTAGTCGAGCTGTTTAGAAGAGCGGTGCTTGTTGGTAGTCAGGGCCTTGCCGGTGTCAGTCATCGTAATCTCTGATTACGCGTGCCTATATTGGCCGGGCCCCAGTGATCGGGGTCCAGCCTTGGGTAAGGTGTTGGTGGAATCACCACTCGGAAGGGCTCGCCGTTCCTGACAAGCCCGACCGGCTGGTGACTACTTCATAAGGCGATACGTTCCGTCGGGTTCCTTTTGAATGGCAAGCGGGCCTGCTGAGCCAGCGTACTTCGGATTCTTCAGATCGCTGATCGCAGTGAAGACCGTGGCCGGTTGCACGTTCAGCGTCGTGGCGATCTGATCGATTTGCTTTGAGGTCACGTAGCCACGCCGCTCGAACTTTTGTCGCAGTGTAGCCTTGGTCCCGAGAGGCTTCTTGTTCTTCGGTGTCGAGCTGTCAGCGAGTAGCTTTTCCAGCTCGGCCTTCGTCGTCTTGGACTTGAAGGGTATGCCTGCCTTCTGCAGGGCGTGTTGCAGCTCCGTTTTCGTCGGTGCCTTCATCATCTTCTCCTCTGCGTAGTGCATAGGTGATGAGTTGTATATACAACTCGTCTAAGAAGCCTATGATACTTTCATATGAAACTAAAGGGGGTCGGATAGGGCCCACCGGGAGGAAGTCGGGGCCTCGCTGCTACCGTCCGTTAAAGAAGCAGGAGGCCCCGAAGTACGACTCGCAGACGTGGGCTCAGTAATACACCGGACATCCACCCACAACTGCTACGACGGACCGTGCGCCGCTCTGTCTAGGATGCCCGTCAGTGACTCTTAATCAGGCACCCCATTTCACGCTTTCGATGACGACGAGACCGGTGTCATGTCGCATGACCAAGTCGTTCCAAGTTCTGACTCGAATGGCTGCACGATCCGTCTCGAAAAGATTCACATCCGCGCCGTCGATCGAGACTGTTGCTGCGCCGGACCTATCCACGGCTACTTGATCAACGTCGCCGAGCATGATTTCTGATGCATCCGTGAGAATGATCAGGGACTCATCGCTGCCGCCACCAAGATCATTCGGGATGCTCTCAGTGCTGAAGAACGGCCAACGAAGTAACCGACCGTTTTCGATCTCCTGCCGGAAGACAAAGTTGCCATTGCTGTTGAGCAAGGTCATGAGGAAAGTCTCCGTCCTGCCACTGAAGATCCATGCCGGTTGTCGGAAGCGGATGTTGGCGGATCGCAATGTAGAGATCGCGGTGCCAAGATCAGCGACGACATTCGCAACGTTGACCGTTGCGTTGGCATCGAACTTATGACTTGCAGCGACCGCGTTGGTAATGCCGAGCGGTTCATTGACCGAGCCGGAGCCGAATAAGAAAGCCCTGTTTTCTTCTTGGCCAATAGCGTCGAGTAGATCGTCAAGCACGATCACGTCAGCATCGGGTGCACCGTCACCGCTAAACTGCAATAGCTCGTTCGTCATCACCGCCAAGCTGGCGAGCTTACGGGCGACCAGCATCACCGCACCCGTCTTAAGATCCGTGGTCGGGATCGCTTGGCCTTCAGCGACGTAGCCAGCAGTTGTGCCAACATCGATCCGTGGTGTGCGCATCGTGCCGCGCGGAATTGCTACCTGCCGCGCACCGATTTGACGAATTATTGACACAGAACGCAACAACTCGATAACTTCGGTCGCTGTGTCCCCCGTGAGCAATGCTCCTCCTCCTGCCAGCGAACCAGCCGACAATGCCTTCTCATACTCGGTCTTGATATCGAGCCGATGGGCCATTTCAAGCGCCTGTCCACGATCGCCTTGACTGGCGGCTTCACACATGGCGATACGTGCAAACAGGCGTGCAGCCGGGGACAGCTCA
>JADFSP010000044.1 GCA_022560695.1 Pseudomonadota bacterium | reverse complement strand
TGGTTGCGTGGCTGTTTTTGACCGTCGGCATCGCGCTTGGCAGCTGGTGGGCGTACTACGAGCTTGGCTGGGGTGGCTGGTGGTTCTGGGATCCGGTGGAGAACGCGTCGTTCATGCCGTGGCTGGTTGGCACGGCTCTGATCCATTCGCTCGCCGTGACCGAGACACGCGGTCTGTTCAAGAGTTGGACGCTGTTGCTGGCGATCACTACTTTTTCGCTGAGCCTGCTTGGCACCTTTCTCGTTCGCTCCGGCATTCTCGTGTCGGTGCACGCATTCGCAACAGACCCGGCCCGTGGCGCATTCATACTGGTGTTCCTGGCTATCGTCATAATCGGCGCGCTGGCGCTATACGCCTGGCGTGCGCCGAGCCTCGATTCCGATGCCGGCTTCCGGCCGTTGTCGCGCGAAACATTCTTGCTGCTGAACAACGTACTGCTCGTCATTGCCGCGGCACTGGTCTTCATCGGAACACTCTCACCGCTGGTTTACGAGGTAATGGGTATCGGCAAGATTTCTGTCGGGCCCCCATTATTTGAATTCGCGTTCCTGATACCGATGCTTCCACTCTTGTTGCTCGTCGGTCTCGGCATGCACACCGCATGGCGCACGCAGGCAAGCGCACCATGGCTGCATCGGCTGCGCATTCCGGCGGTCATCGCAATCGTCCTTGGCCTGGCCGTACCGGGTTGGATCTACGGCCGCCTCGGGTTGCTCGTCTGCGTTGGGACGATAGCCGCGGTCTGGATCATGGCTGTTTCCCTGCTGCAGCCATTGCGATTCCTGCGCCGCACATCCGGATCGGCGGGAATGACCCGGTCGGTTCTCGGCATGTCCGTTGCGCACTTCGGTGTTGGCTTGTTCGTGCTGGGCGTTACCCTCGTCTCGGCGTTTGGCATAGAAATGGACCGGGCGTTACGGCCGGGTCAGTCGCTGGAAATCGGCGCGTACCGTCTTGAGATGCGGGAATTGCGCAATGTCGAAGGGCCGAATTTCAGCGCCTGGGAAGGCGTCATCGACATCCGCCACGATGGCAAGTTCGTTGGCGAGGTGCGGCCACAAAAACGGCAATACCTCGTTCAACAGAACTGGATGACCGAGGCGGGCATTCTGGCAAATTGGAACCGTGACGTGTTTGTTGCCCTCGGCGACCAGCTCGGCAATGACGTGTGGAGCGTACGCGTGCAATACAAACCGATGATCCGGTTTATCTGGCTCGGCGCGCTTGTCATGGCGCTCGGTGGATTGATTGCAGCGACCGATCGACGCTACCGCATGCGCGCGCGCGCCGAAAACAGGGTCGGCGATATCGCAACGGAGTCATCGTGACGTTCCGCTATCTCGCTCCGCTGATCGCGTTCGCCGTATTGATCCTGGTTTTTGTGATTGGCCTGACGCTCGATCCGCGGGAGTTGCCGTCGCCGTTCTTGCTCAAGCCAGCGCCGGTGTTTGAGCTGCCGTCGTTGCGCGAGCCGGAGCGGCGCGTCGGATCGGCGAACTACCGCGGCCGCATGGCGTTGGTGAATATCTGGGCAACCTGGTGCGTGGGCTGCCGTCAGGAGCACGACTACCTGATGCAACTGGCTGCGCGCAATGCCATTGACATCTACGGCATCAACTGGAGAGACAATCGACCCGATGCACTCCGATGGTTACAGCAGTTTGGCGATCCCTACGTGTTTTCGGCATTTGACGCGGATGGTCGTGTGGGTATCGACTGGGGTGTTTACGGGGCGCCGGAGACGTTCCTGATCGGCGCGGACGGCATCGTGTTGTACAAGCACCTGGGGCCTTTGGACGAATCGGTCTGGCAGCGCGACTTCGTGCCGTTGATATCCGCGGGCAGTCCGGCGCCGTGAAAATTGCGATAACGTTTCTCGCCATCCTTCTTTCGATGTCCGTGGCGCTGGCGATCGACACCGAGCGTGCCTTCGACGACCCTGAGTTGCAGGCCCGTTACGAGACGATCATCTCGGAAATTCGTTGCCTGCAATGCCAGAACCAGAGCATCAAGGACTCCAACGTTTTCCTGGCGGCCGATTTGCGACGGGAGATTCGGCGCATGCTCGGTGAAGGCAAGACCGATGCGCAAGTCTATGATTTTCTCGTCGCGCGTTACGGGGAATTCGCGCTCTACCGGCCGCGCGTGGGCGGCAAGACACTCGTGCTTTGGCTTGCGCCGTTGTTGCTGCTGGCCGGTGGCGCCGTGATCATGCTGCGGGTCGTCAGGCGGCGTATGACGTTGCCGATTGACGACGAACCGGCCGCAGATGAGTAACAGCATGCCGTTCTGGATAACTCTGGCCGTGATGTGTCTTGTCGCGGCAGCATTCGTCGGCTGGCCGTTCTATCGAAGTTCCTCGCGTCGATCAGGAGCGGTCGCGGCAGTGCTCGTCTTCGTTCTTGGCAGCTCTGTCGGGCTGTACGCGTACCTGGGCGACCCGGGAGCGTCATCGGGCGCGGGGCGGTTGCCCGACATCGAAGAAATGGTCACATCGCTGGCGGAGCGGTTACGGACGCGCCCGGATGATCTCAATGGCTGGAAGATGCTTGGGCGGTCCTACATGACGCTCGGCAACTATGCGGGTGCCGCCGCGGCTTACGAGCGAGCCATCGAAATCGAGTCGCCGCAGAGCGGGAATACGCTTGCCGAGCTCGGTGAGGTGCTCGTGGCGCGTGATGGGCAGCGATTGACGCCGGAGTCAACGTCGCTTTTTGAAAATGCGCTGGCGCTCGAGCCAAGAAATTCGGCAGCGCTGTTCTGGGGTGGAATTGGCGCCTTCAGCCGGGGTGATCAAAAACTGGCGGCTGATCGCTGGGAATTGTTACTGGCAACCAACCCTCCGCCACAGATACAGGGAATGCTGCGACAACGCGTCGCCGAATGGCGCGGCGAGGCGGTCCCGGCGACCGAGCCGTCTGCGACCGTGGTACGTGCAAGAGTCGAACTATCGGAGAGCGCGATTGCGGCGCTCCCGATGGATGCAACAGTTTTCGTGATTGCCCGGGACCCGGCCCAGCCATTGCCGCCAATCGCTGTCGCGCGGCGGCGCCTGTCAGAACTGCCGCTGATCGTGGAACTCGGAGACCGGGAATCGATGATGGCGAACCGTTCGCTGTCGACATTCTCCGAATTCGAGCTGATCGCGCGGGTTTCCATTTCCGGGCAGCCAACAGCACAAGCGGGAGACTGGTTCGGTTCCGTGCTTGTCAGGCCGGCGGATTTTGACAGCGTTGTTGTCGCGATAGACCGCCAGGTACCTTAATCAGGGAGGCATGCATGTCGAGTGATATCGAAGCAGCAACGATGTGCTTTGCCTGTGGCAAAGACAATCCTATCGGACTCCGCATCCAGTTCCATTTTGACGGTGAGACCTGCACGGCGGAATTTACGCCCGATGAGAATCATGTCGGCTGGCAGGACACCATTCACGGCGGAATTATTTATGCGGCGCTCGATGATGTCACTGCAAACGTTCTGTATCAGCAGGGCAGAAAGGCGCATACGGCGAAATGCGAGGTTCGCTACCGGCAGCCGCTTAGGGTCGGTGAAACGATTCGATTGAGAGGCTGGGTGGACAGGGAGAAAGGACGTCTAGTCGTGCTGCGAGGCGAAGCTCGACGCGCAGCCGACGATGCGATGATCGCCGAATGCATATCGAGTTTCATGATTGTCGGCTAATCGATAACCAATGCCACCCGTGAAGCCGATTGATGGCCCTACCTGCCGCATTGGACAGCGATTTGCGCATGCCACTGATTGGCGCGCCGATGTTCATCGTGTCTGTACCGGATCTCCTGGTTGCACACTGTACGGCGGGTATCGTCGGAGCATTTCCAGCGTTGAATGCTCGTCCGCAATCGGCACTGGATAACTGGATCCGTGAGATCAGGGACAGGCTCGACGACTACGCGGCGGCGCATCCTGATGATCCCGTGGCGCCGTTTGCAGTCAATCAGATCGCTCACGCCAGCAATGATCGATTGCTCGACGATATGCAGACCTGCGTTCGGCACGAAGTGCCGATTATCATTACGAGCTTGCGGCCTCCTTCTGAAATCGTCACGGCGGTGCACGGCTACGGAGGGTTGGTGTTTCACGATGTCATCAATCTGCGCGACGCCTGCAAGGCAATCGAGCAAGGCGTGGATGGCATCATTGCCGTGTGCACGGGTGCTGGCGGCCATGCAGGAATGCTGAGTCCGTTTGCGCTGATCAAGGAAATACGACGCGAGTTCGACGGCGCCATCATCCCGGCGGCGCATGATCTGGTATTGAGGATTGCGGATGAGTACGAACAGGCCCGCGGCCGTGTGCTGGCAAATTAATGTGCGACAATCATGAGAATTATCGCCCTGTCCTACCTGTTTGCTGCCGTTGGCGGCGCGCTCGGCGCAATGGCGCGGTTTGCATTCAATGTCATCCTGCAGCGGGATGTTGCCTTCCCATGGGGCACATTGAGCGCCAATTTGCTCGGATGCCTGGGCATGGGAGTTGTCGCGCAACTGGTTGCGAGTTAGGTCTGGTTTAACGAGTCCGGGCTCGTTCCGGATCAGTATCGGCTGCTTTTCGGGCTCGGATTCTGTGGTAGCTTTACGACGTTGTCCGCCCTCGTCATGGAACTGCACACGATGTTGCAGCGAAACGAAATATTCAATTCATTCGCGTATCTGATGGCAACGATGATCGGCGGCTTCGTCTGTTTCTACATCGGCATCGTGATGATGCGCACGTTGATGCAACTGACGAATACGTAAAATGGCGTGGATCAAAACTATCGCGTACGAAGATGCCGTTGGCCGACTTCTGCAGCTGTACGATCGTATCAAGGGTCCGGGCAACAACGTCGACAATATCATGCTCGCCCACAGCCTGCGGCCCCACACGATGGAAGGGCATATGGCCCTCTACAAGCATGTGCTGCACAACTCAGGCAATACGGTGGCCAAATGGTTTCTCGAAGTACTCGGCATTTACACAAGCATTATCAACCGGTGTGACTACTGCATTGAACACCACTACGCGGGAATGACTCGCTTGCTCAACGACGACACACGTTCGAAGGCCATCCGGGCGGCCCTGGAAGCTGGCGACTGGGTGACTGTCTTTGTGCCAAAAGAAGCGGCCGCGCTCGAGTACGTCCGCAAGCTCACTGAAAGTCCGGCTGAGATTTCCGACACCGAGATACGATCTCTCCGCAGTATTGGCTGGGAGGACGGCGAGATACTGGAGATCAACCAGGTGACGGCCTACTTCAACTATGCGAATCGCACGGTGCTTGGGCTTGGCGTCAATACGGACAGCGATATTCTCGGGCTGTCGCCAGGTGATTCAGCAGACTCGACAAATTGGCAGCACCAGTGAACGTAACGCGACTAGTACTGTTCTGACTAGCTTCGACCAGTCGACACTCGATCGCGTCCTGCTCGTTTGCTGTTGTAAAGAGCTTGGTCAGCCTTTTCTATAAGACCGTGGGGTGTAAGACCGTCTCCCCGATTGCGCATTGCAATTCCGATGCTAAGCGTCGCCCGCACCGTCCCCCCGCGGGTGCGCACTGGCGAACTCCGGATTCCATCGCACATCCGTTCTGCAATTTCAGCACAATCTTTCTCACCAATGTCATGAACTATGACAAGGAATTCGTCCCCCCCGTAACGGCAAACCGAATCTTGTGGCCGCACTGATCCAACGATTTTTCTGGCAACTCGCGCCAGTACTTCATCGCCAACCTGGTGACCATACTGATCATTGACATGTTTGAAATTGTCAATATCTGCGAGACAGATACCCAATGTGTGATCGTGTTTTAGTGCGTCGTTAAGCGCTTTGTCGAGAAGGTCCATTCCACCCCGGCGGTTCCATAGCCGTGTCAGCGGATCGAACATTGCCTGACGGCGGGCCTCTCCGAGTTTCGCAACAAGCGCGGATTGGGCGTTACTCAATTCAACGCTGAATAGCTCACGCTGCGCCAACTCACCAAGATCCGCCACTGTAGGTCCGAAATCCGAATCAGGCGTTCTCGGCTTCATGCCCATCACACAAAACGTCCCGATCGTCTTTCCGTCTGAATCGTTGATCGGGTATCCAGCATAGAAGCGAATTTTGGGTTCGCGCAGCACGAGCGGATTGTTCATCAGATCAAGATTCTTTAACGTATCCTTCACAATAACTGCCTTGCCCGACTTTAGTACTTCGCCGCAAAGACTTGTAGCCACAGGCAGTTCAGTGATATCCCAGCCTGCGACGGACTTAAACCACTGACGATCGTCCTTGACGATAGTGATTGCTGCAATAGGAACGCTCAGCGCTCTTCGTGCCAAGCGGGTAATGCGTTCATATCGTTCTTCTAACGGCGTATAGAACGGATCCAGTGAATGCAGCTTGGCCAGTTTTAACGTTGCCGTGCTGGCCAAAGTGCGGCTAAGTGCTGATTCTTCTTCGTCTTTGCTCACATTACATACTCAAAACAATCAGCATGGTACAACATGCTGCACCTGCACGAAGCCTGTTACCAGGTTTTTCAGTCTATCGTCTTGGTGCAACGGCCAAAACACCGGAAAGCACGATGTCCGCTTGTCACGCGACGTCTTCGAGGATTGCCGTGATCCTGTCCAGCCAGTCGCGGTGCTCCGGTTTCATCAGCACGGAGCGCAGGCAGGTCACGGTGTCTGCGTTCGCTTTCAGCTCCGGCATGAACGATTGCACGAATTCCGACGGCAATTCGATCAGGGCAAGGTGCAGGTTTCGCTCAGCCGCCAGATCGAAGACACGTTTTGCACCCTTACTGGCCGCCACGGCGTCCGCAGCTTTGACCGCGTACACGACAATGTCGAGCTCCGGTTGCACCAGCGGCTGAAATTTGCCGCTCTTGCCAAGCTGTGCGTGAAACTCCCGCGCAGCGAGCAGACTCTGGTCCAATCGTTGCGACATTTCGCCGCCCGTGATCAACGGCATGAGTTGTTGCGTGGCCCACAGGGCAACGGCAGACGCTCCCGGCCGTGAACATTCCAGGCTGATTTCGCCGAGATGCAGCTCGGCAGAGCTGAAATAGGTGTACGGCGATCCATGTTTGTAGAAGCGGCCAACATCCGGGTCATGAAACAGGACACAGCCGCAGCCATAGGGTTGCAAGCCCTGTTTGTGCGGATCGATAACAATTGAGTCGACGCCGGGAAGACGATCAAACGCGGTTCTGGCAGGTTTGCCTAATTCGCTCGCGAGGCCGAAATAGCCGCCGTAGGCTGCGTCAGCATGCACGCGAAATTTGTAGCGGTCACGCAATGCGAGGATGTCCTGCAGTGGATCCACGGCGCCGAGCCCGGTCGTGCCCATCGTTGCCACAACAGTGCCGACGTCGCCGGCTTGCAAAATCTTTTCGAGTTGTCCGATATCCATGCGGCCATCGTGCGTGACCGATACGGCGGTGAACGGGATGCTCAATACAGCGCTGATGCGGCTGTGTGTGTAATGCGCCTGTTCCGAGGCAATGATGCGCTTGCCCGGATGCAAGCGGCTTGCGACCCACAGTGCTTCGAGGTTGGCCATCGTGCCGCCACCGGTCAAGTGGCCGAGAGGGTGATCCCAGCCGTACATTTGACCGATTTCGGTGATGCACTCTTTCTCCAGCGCCGAACTCGCCTTGCCTCCGTCCAGCGCATGATTATTGGGGTTGATCCACAGCGAGAGCGCGTAGGCCAGCCGTGCTACCGGGTGCGGCGGTTTGAGCATCTGGCCGGCATACAGTGGATGGTAGTAAGGATAATTGTCCTGCATGCGCGCGGCAACTTCCTGCAATACGCGGCCGACCTTGTCGACGTCCAGGTCCGGCACGAAGGGTGGCATCTGCTCGTAACCCCCGGCAAGCTTTGCGAGCGCATCGCGCAACAATTCGAGTTCGGCAGGATTGATCATTTAAAGGTGTCCGTCACGGCCGGGCCCGCGGGCCCGGCAAAAATTGTCGGGGTGCGACAGCATCGATACCGGTACTATCAAGCCATGGAGCTAATCGCATTGGCAGTTCCGTTCTTCATGTTGGCGCTGGCCATTGAACTCATCGTCGACCGCGTACGAGAGACTGGTCTGTATCGCGGCAACGATGCCATTAACAGTATCAGCACCGGCATATTGCGCACGACCTTCGGTTACTTTACAAGGTTTCTGCCGCTGCTTGCGTTCGGTTTTGTGTTTGAAAATTTCGCGCTGATCGATATGCCGTTGTCGTGGTTCGATGCGTCACCGGCCGGCATCGCCCTATGGATTACAGCGGCCCTGGCGTGGGATTTTTGTTACTACTGGTTTCATCGTTGCAGTCACGAAATATCGGTGCTCTGGGCGTCACATGCCGTGCATCATCAAAGTGAGGACTACAACCTCTCTACGGCGCTGCGCCAACCGGGTACGGGTTTCCTGTTCGGCTGGATATTCTACCTTCCGCTGTTCGTCATCGGCTTTCCCTTAGAGATCCTTTTGACGGTTAACGCTGTCAACCTGATCTACCAGTTCTGGGTGCACACGCAATTCGTTCGCCGCCTGGGCGTACTGGATCGAATACTGGTCACGCCGTCGAACCACCGCGTGCATCATGCGCAAAACGCGCGCTATATCGACAAGAACTACGGCGGCATGCTGGTTGTCTGGGATCGCATGTTCGGAACGTTCGAAGACGAGCGCGAGGACGAACCTGTCATTTTCGGCGTGCGCAAGCCGCTGGCCAACTGGAATCCGTTTTGGGCGAATTTGCAGGTCTACGATTACCTGCTGTTTGACGCGATGCGCACAGCTCGCTGGAGGGACAAGTTGGGCATCTGGTTTCGACGCACAGGATGGCGTCCTGCTGATGTCGCGGCGGCCTACCCGAAAAAGCAGTCGAACCTCGACAGTTTTCAGCGCTTCGACCCGCCTGTCCACGGCCGTTTACGAGCCTATGTCATGGCGCAGTTTGTTGTGATGATGGCAGCAACGTTCCCGATCGCGGCATTGTTCGCGTCCGCCAGTAGCCGCGCTGTCGCGATTCCCTGTCTGTTGTTGTGGTCGGGGCTGTACACGCTCGGACTGCTGAGCGAGGGCCGGCCATACGCGAAGCGATTCGAGCTGACTCGCCTGTTCGTGATCGTCCCGGCCGGCGTGCTCGGTCTGCACCTCGACGACATGGTTGCGGCGCCCGGACTATGGCTCTGGATTGGCCTGGTCGCGTACCTTGGCTGCTCCTTGCCGGGTCTGTGGTATGCCAGCATCGACACCAATAAAAACCTGTTAAAACAGAGTGTAAGCGATTATTCATAATGTGGTTGCGAGGTTAGTATCTGATGAGCAGCAGCGATGGGCGGGTCACAATACGATCCGGCGCACCCTGGGAGCCCGTGGTGGGTTATTCCCGTGCCGTCCGGGTCGGCGACATCGTCGCGGTGTCGGGGTCTGCGGCCGTTGATGCCGATGGAAACGTCGTCGGCGAAGGGGACGCCTACGCGCAAGCCAGCCAGTGCATTCGGATCATCGCCGACGCGCTGGAGAAGGCGGGCGCCAGCCTTGAGAACGTTGTCCGGACGCGCATGTTCGTCACCGATATCGAGCTTTGGCCGGAATTCGCCCGTGCTCACCAGGAAGCATTCGGCGACATCGGGCCAGCAACGTCCATGGTGGAGGTATCCCGCCTGATCGATCCCGCGATGCTCATCGAGATTGAGGCGGATGCGGTCATCAGCGACGGCTAGTCAGCCGCGCGCGCCACTGGATTCACTGTCAGTCCCCGGTATGATCCGCTGACCCGGAAATTGGTAACTGATCGACGAACTGGAGGAGCTGTGTTACGACGAAATTTTGTTCGAGCAACATTGGCTGGCGGACTGCTGGCATGGACAGGGCTGCTGGCCCGAATCACCGGAGCAGCGACCAGGCTTTCGTTTGAGCACGGTGTTGCCAGCGGTGATCCTCTTGTCGACCGGGTAATTCTGTGGACGCGAGTGAGCGGGGCGGACGGCAAATCGATCAAGGTTCGCTGGCAGGTTGCGGCCGATGCGGACATGACGTCGGTGATTAGTCATGGCGTTGCCAGGACAAGCTCTGAACGCGACCACACAGTGAAGGTCGACGCCGGTTCGTTGCCCGCCGGCAGTACTCTGTACTATCGATTCGAGGCAGGCGGTGTCCGCTCACCGATCGGCCGCACCCGAACTCTGCCCACCGGCGGCGTTGCACAAGCACGTCTGGCCGTCGTGACGTGCGCGGCGTACCCGGCTGGGTTTTTTCATGTGTATCGTGAAATTGCGCGGAGAGACGATATAGACGTCGTCATTCATCTCGGCGATTACATCTATGAACACGGTCACGGCGAATACGCGACCGAGCATGCCGAGGAGCTTGGGCGAATTCCGGAACCGCGCAACGAAATTGTGACACTGGATGACTATCGCATGCGTCACGCGCAGTACAAGAGCGACAGTGACGCGCAGGCGATGCACCAGGCCCATGCGATGATCGCGATCTGGGATGATCACGAGGTTGCCAATGACGCGTGGAAAAATGGCGCGGGAAATCATCAGGACGACGAAGGCAAGTGGGCGCGGCGTCGTGGTGTGGCGATGCGGGCGTATTTCGAGTGGATGCCGATTCGCAATGTGGCGAAGCGCGGCAGGCCGCGCATATTTCGCAGTTTCCGCTTCGGCGATCTCATGACGCTGATCATGCTGGACACTCGCTTTTATGGGCGCGACCTGCAACCCGATGCGGGCGGGAACGTCGAGCGGGCGGACATAGAGGCCGCGAGGCAGGATCCTGATCGTCGCATGCTGGGGCGGCGCCAGGAGCGCTGGTTGCGCCGGACGCTCAAACAGGCGGCCGGAACCACCTGGCAATTGATCGGGCAGCAGGTGATGGTGGTTCCGCTCAAATCGCCCGACCTCGAGCCGCTGCTTGACCTGGACGCGCCGTCATCGTTGTCGCGTGAATTTCTCGAAAAAATGGTCGAGGGGAGCAAGGACAATCCGTCGATGATGCTGGACACCTGGGACGGCTATCTGCCGGCGAAACAGGACTTTCTGATGGACCTGGATCGATATGCCAGGAATCCGGTGGTCCTGAGCGGTGACCTGCACACGTCCCTCGGCGGCGACCTGATACCGGCCGGCAAGGAGCACCCGGTCGCCGTTGAATTCATGCCGTCGTCGGTCACGTCGCCGGTTTTCGGCGAATATCTGCCCGAGCGGTATCCGTGCGCCGTTCGCGACGCAACGATGCAACTCAATCCGGCGCTGAAGTACATGGAGACCGACCGCCGTGGCTGGCTCTGCCTGACCGTGACGCAGTCAGAATGCCGGGGCGAGTGGCACCTGCTGGACGGCGTTCGAGAGCGCACGTATTCGAGTACTGTTGATTGCCGCCTGGCAGTTCGGGCCGGAGCGATCAGCGAGGGCTTGCACAAGTCTTGATTCAAGGGCTGCGATTGCGAATGCCGGTTTGCTGCGCGGTTGCGTCGTTGTAATGCGCCGTGTAAGCGTGTCCGCCGCTGAGGCGCGCCGCATCGCACTGGCGGCGCAGGGGCTTGATCGCGAGCGACCCTCGTGTAGCCCGGACGTGCGGCATTTTCGTCGCGCTCTGCGCTGCCTGGGGCTGCTGCAGCTCGACTATGTCAATGTCCTTGTGCCGGCGCACTATCTCGTGATGTGGTCACGCATCGGATCCTACGATCGCGAACGATTCGACCGGTACGTTTACGGGTCCGGTGACTTCACCGAGCAATGGGCACACGAGGCATCGATCGTTCCCACGAGCGCGTGGCCGCTGCTGGCGCACCGCAGGGCGCGCCATGAGCTATGGAAGTCCAGCCCGATCCGCAAACTGCCAAACAGCGGCAAGTATCTGGATGCGGTACTGCAACAGGTCAGGGACACCGGTGCGGTGACGGCGGGCGATCTGCCGCCCGTCGAGGGACCCAAACGCAAACCCGGCGACTGGCATCGATCGATCCCGCGCTCGGCGCTCGAATATCACTTCGGACGTGGCGATCTCGCGGTAGCGAAGCGCCTGCCGAACTTTCAGCGCGTCTATGACTTGCCCGAGCGCGTTATTCCGGCGCCGCAGCGAATGCGCGACGTCACGACTGAGGATGCACAACGCGAATTACTCAATCGGGCGACAAGCGCCTTGGGCGTAGCGACTCTTCGCGACATTGCAGATTTCTACCGGATGTCGCCGAAAGAGGCCGGCCCCCGGGTGGCTGAACTTGTCGAGTCGGGCAGCCTTGCGGCAGTGACCGTCCAGGGGTGGAACGAACCGGCGTACCTGGCGTCCAGCGCTCGAGCTCCGCGACGGATTGCGGGCGCTTCGCTGTTATCACCGTTCGACCCTCTGGTTTGGTTCCGGCCGCGCGCCGAGAGATTGTTCAATTTTCATTATCGCATCGAAATCTACGTGCCGGCGGGGCGGCGGCGATGGGGTTACTACGTACTGCCATTTCGTGTTGGCGACGAGATTGTTGCACGCGTGGACCTCAAGGCTGACCGCACAGCGCGGCGACTGCAGGTACTGGCGGCGTACGAGGAGGAGGGGATCGATCGAAGTCGCTGTGCCGAAAAGCTGGCTTGTGAGTTGCACTCGCTCAAAGACTGGCTGCAGCTCGGCGCAATCGTCGTCACCCGTAACAACGATTTCGCGCGGGCGCTTGCGCTGGCGATTTGACCTGCGATGGAGTAGACAGGGGAGCGGGAAGAAGCGGAAATACCAATGAGCGATGTCAGTGTGATTGATCAGTTGATTGAACCCGTGACGAAAGATCTCGGCGAGTTTACCGTGCGGCGGCTGTTACCCAGCAAGCGCCGGCAGCGGGTTGGTCCGTTCATTTTTTTTGATCACATGGGGCCGGCCGATTTTCCACCCGGCACCGGTGTCAATGTTCGCGCGCATCCGCACATCGGGCTCGCGACCATTACGTATTTGTTCGAAGGCGAAATCCTGCACCGCGACAGTCTCGGCCATGTGCAGCCCATACGACCCGGAGAAGTCAACTGGATGACAGCCGGCAAGGGCATCGTCCACTCTGAAAAGGCCTCGGACGAGGTCAGGGCCAGTGGCCAGCATTTGCATGGCTTGCAGACCTGGGTCGCACTGCCGCTCGAGAGTGAGGAGATCGAACCCCGATTCGAGCATTACGCGGCGGATGTCATACCGATCGTTGACGTCGGCGGTGCCACGGCACGCATAGTCATCGGCACAGCGTATGGAGTGTCGTCGCCCGTAAGCACGGAGAGTGACACGCTGTACGTCGAAGCGAATCTCCAGCCAGGAGCGACCATGGCGCTGCCGGATGCCGAAGAACTGGGCGTGTATGTCGTCGACGGCAACATCGCACTGAACGGGAAGGCCGTGGCCGCGGGAGTGCTCGCTGTGCTCAAGAGCAAGTCGACGGCGACCATCGAGGCGAAGTCGGCTGCAAGAATCATGCTGTGCGGCGGCGCAAGCCTCGAAGGCGATCGCATTGTCTGGTGGAACTTCGTGAGCAGTTCGCGCGCGCGTCTCGAACTTGCAAAGCGTGACTGGCGCAATAAACGATTCCCCGAGGTTCCCGGGGAAACGGACTTCATCCCGTTGCCCAAGTCATAGCCAACGCAAGCGGTACTCCCTGACGGAGTAGCCAGGGTCGAACGATCAGGGCCAGGTCTTACTCGG
>JADFSP010000002.1 GCA_022560695.1 Pseudomonadota bacterium | reverse complement strand
CCCACCGACAGAACCGAGTTGATCCTGCGCTACGAATACACGGACATCGACGGTGACGGCCCTGCCTCCCAGACACACACCAATGGCAGCGGCGTGCCTGGCGCCTTCGTCAACTTTGACCGCGACAGCCACGACTTCTCGATCGATGATCCGGGCTTCCAGAAAGTCCAGACCGACTTCTTCAGTGCTGAGCTAAATATCGATGTTGCTTTTGGTGATGGCACCATCACCAACATTTTTGGCTGGCGTGAATCGGAAATCATGTCTAGGTCCGACATCGATGCCCAACCGGTGTGGCTGTTCCACGCCCCCGCCTGGTTAAACACCGACCAAATAAGCAATGAACTGCGTTATAACGGCGTGTTCGCGGACGATCGGGCCAACGTGACAGTGGGCGTTTATTATTTCACTAACGAGATCAATTACCATGAGCGGCGCGAGCTACTGGGAATCGCCACCGGCGGTGTTGCGCCGGCGGCACAGTTTGACGGTGGCGGTGACTACGAAGTAGATACGCTGGGCGTGTTCGCCGCCGTCGACTACGATCTGTCGGACAAATGGACCGTGACGGCAGGCCTGCGCTTTACGCGTGAAGAAAAAGACGTAAATATCGCGTCTCTCAGTGCAAACATCGATTCACCTTGCAATATCGTAACAACCAAAGATTGTCCCTTCGACTTCGTTGACGACGACGATTGGGACAGCGTGTCACCGAAAATCGGCGCAACCTACCACGTCGACGACGATAGCCTGGTCTATGGCCACTGGAGCCAAGGCGTCCGATCGGGCGGCTATAACCTGCGCAATACTTCCTTCGACCCCGCTGACACTCCGGGCCCGTTCGACGAGGAAACCGTCAATAATTTCGAGGTCGGCTATAAATCCACTCGGGATTGGGGACGCCTGAATGCGGCGGTGTTCTACAACACGATCGATGACATGCAGCGTGAAATTAATCTGCCTGGCCCAATCGGTGTTATCCAGCTGATTCGCAACACGGCCGACGCAACGATTACTGGCCTGGAAATCGACGGCGCGTTCAGCCTGACAGACAACGTCCTGTTGCTGGCCTCGCTGGGCGTGATCGATTCGGAGTACGACAAGGTCAACCTGGACTTGAATGGCGACGGCGTTATCGACGAACTCGATAAAGCGCTTGACTTGCCTCGTGCAGCCGATCTTACCTGGAGCATCGGCTTTACCCACGACCTCGACATCGGCCAATGGGGCTATCTCGCCTCACGCATCAATTACGCGTACCGCGACGAATCGGCGTATACCGACAACAACCTGGGCTTCATCACAGAGCAGGAAATTCTCGACGCCGGTCTCGACTTTTACTCCAACGATGGCCGCTGGGTATTTTCCCTCTACGGTCGCAACCTGCTGGATGAAGTCAAACACGGTGGCGATACGCAACTGCCGGACGACCTTGGTGGTGTGCCCACCGGCGGCACATTCTCGCCACTGGCCAGGGGACGCGTGTTCGGTGTGGAGGTTACGTACAGATCCCGAGGCAACTGAGTATTGGGGACTCATTCCACCCAGCAGGCAATCTGTAACGGTATTGACGAGTTAATTACTCGGCCAGAGAATATTTGAGCAGGCATCGCGTATCACGCATGAACCTCGCCGAAGAAAAGGCCCTCACTTGGAGGGCCTTGCTTTTTTTGGCGCGCCCGGAGAGATTGATTCGAATCGCTCTGTGGCGATTCTCACCCTGATGAGATCCTGCAGGATGCTGTTGTATGCAGGCCAACTACAATACTCAATGGGGGGTTGGCGACCCCTTCTCGCGAGCCCACAACGCGACGCGCCTAGCAGTCATGGCGCGTCTACAATAGGTGCCATGCAGGCAGATTCGGAAAATGGCGCGAAACACCGCATGATTCGGAGCTTTGTGCGCCGAACCGGCCGTATGACGCCGGCGCAGAGCCGCGCGCTTGCCGAGCTGTGGCCGGTTTTCGGCGTGGACTTTGCGCCCGTCCGGCTCGATCTCGTGGCCCTTTTTGCGCGCGACGCTCCGCGCGTTCTTGAGGTCGGATTTGGCAATGGTGAAACGCTCGTGCAACAGGCATTTGAGAACCCGGCCACCGATTTCATCGGTATCGAAGTGCACGAACCGGGCATCGGTCACTGCCTGATGGAAGCGCGAAAGGCGCATCTCAGCAATCTCAGGATCGTCCCGCACGATGCCGTCGACGTGTTGACGCATCAGGTTCCGTCTTCGTCCCTGCACCGAATCAATATTTACTTTCCGGACCCGTGGCCCAAAAAACGGCATCACAAGCGCCGCCTCTTGCAACCATCCTTTTTAGACCTCTGCGCCGACCATCTCGATTCAAGCGGTTCGCTGCACATCGCAACGGACTGGGCGAACTATGCGGACCATATCGATGAATTATTTGCACAATCGGATCGTTTTGCGGTTGGTGAGCGGCGCGAGCACGACGGTGATGCGCCTCTGGATCGTCCAATGACCAAATTTGAACGACGTGGGCTCAGGCGCGGCCACCGGATCTGGGACTGGCGCATGGATCGTATTGCTTAGGACTATTCGTTCTTGCAGTTCCGTAGATCATGTATATATTGAGTAGAGGAAGCTTCGCATCACGGAGGGAGGATCAACGACTATGGCCGTCGTGTTCCCGGTAATCGGCCAGTGGTTTCGACGCTCGAATGGCGTGTTGTTCGAAGTGGTTGCACTCGACGAACAGGACGGCACCGTCGAGCTGCAGCAATTCGACGGCACCATCGATGAAATCGATCTCGAAGCCTGGCCCGAGTTGTTGCTGGTCGAAGTGAGTCCACCCGAGGACTGGTCCGGATCCGTCGACATGGATCCCGAAGATTTTGTGGGCAAGAGTGAGGGTGACATGCCGAGCGGCTTTCACGATCCGCTTGGGTTTCTCAATCGACTCGACTAGCGCGTGTGGCGAGGCCCGATCGCTGCGGCCGCTACTGCGGTTGCCCGCCGGTGACGTATACCTCGCCATTGCGCACACGAACCTCGAGCGAGCGCAGCTTCTTCCCCGGACACGGGCCTGCGAAACAAAGTCCGCTCTCAATCTTGTACATCGCGCCGTGAGACGCACAGATGATGGCCGATTTATCCCTGGTCAGAAAACGATCGGGCTGCCAGTTCAGCCGGTGGCCGACATGCATGCAGATATTTTCGTAAGCGTAGATTTCCTCGTCCAGGCGCACGACGAAACCACGTAGCGGCCAGTCGCCGTCACCAATGCTAAATTCACGGCAACCGGGATCGTCGATCTCGGCGAGCGCACCTACGGCAACTTCAGTCATCAGCGCTCCATGGCGCAACCTTGAACAGCAATAGCATGCCAGGCACTGCGAGCGCTGCGCAGAAGAGAAAAAATGACGTATATCCGATGGACTCGACAATGACGCCAGCCGAGCTGTTAAACAGCGTTCTCGGTAGCGCGGTTAGTGCCGTGAAGAGCGCGAATTGCGTCGCGGCGAATACCGGGTTTGTCGTGCGTGCTATGAACGCGATGAATGCGGCGGTTCCGAGGCCGACTCCCATGTACTCGAATGCCACAACGAAACCAAGCATCCACGGATTGGCGCCAACCTCGGCCAGCAACGCAAAACCGAAAATACTCACCATTTGAACCACGCCGAACAACCACAGAGCGCGATTGATGCCCAGCTTGATCATGATCAGGCCGCCGGCAAGGCCGCCGACGATTGCGGCGATCAGGGACGCGAACTTGGCTATCGTTCCTATCTCCGAGAGACTGAA
This sequence comes from Pseudomonadota bacterium, assembly GCA_022560695.1. Classification (GTDB taxonomy): domain Bacteria; phylum Pseudomonadota; class Gammaproteobacteria; order Steroidobacterales; family Woeseiaceae; genus UBA1847. Next base: position 159,149 of record JADFSP010000002.1, on the reverse strand, counting down.
TCCGAGGTCAATGTAGAAAGCCGTCGATAACGCCGTCGCCATGCTGTCGCCGAGTTTGTAGAGGAACATGAAAGCGAGAATCAGCAACGCGGTCCTGACGCCCTTGCGTTGGAAGAACTCCCGGAAAGGCTCCACGACGGCCTTGAACAGCGTCTCAGGCGGGCGCGGCTCGGCGACCGCTTCATGTATGAATATTGTCAGAACCAGACCGACGCTCATGAACGACGCAACGACCATGAAAACGACGTGCCACGGCAGGAAATCCGCAAGGATCAAGGCCAGTGAACCGGGCACCAGGCCCGCCAGCCGGTAGGCCTGCACGTGAATTGAATTGCCGAGGCCGAGCTCCGCGTCGGGCAACAGTTCGCGCCGGTAGGCATCCAGCACGATGTCCTGACTGGCGCTGAAGAATGCCAAAGCCGCTGCCAGAGATGCGACGGTCCAGATCGACAGCGCCGGATTAACGAATCCCATGGAAGCGATCAACGCCATTAGCGCCAGTTGTGTTACGAACATCCAGCCGCGGCGCCGCCCGAGAAACGGTAGCGTGTAACGATCCATGATCGGAGACCACAGGAACTTCCAGGTATAGGGAAGACCGACCAGCGTGAAGAAACCGATCTCGGCGAGCCCGACGCCCTCGACCCGCAACCAGGCGGGAATCAGTTGAATGACAATGTAAAGCGGCAAGCCGGACGTAAACCCGGTAAACACGCATATCAGCATGCGCCGGTTAAGGATCGCGTCCTTTAGTGAGCTCGGAGAGTCAGCCTCCATGGACCCAATCGTAATCCATCGTGAGCGGCGCATGATCGGAAAATCGCTCGGCTTTGTAGATGTCGGTTCGCAGCACTTTGTCGGCGAGTCCGGGCGTCACGACCTGGTAGTCCAGTCGCCAGCCGACATTCTTGTCCCACGCGCGGCCGCGGTTCGACCACCACGTATATTGGTCGGGTTCTTTGTTGACGGCGCGGAACGCGTCAACGTAGCGTTGTTCGCCAAACACCGTATCGAGCCACGCGCGCTCTTCAGGCAGAAAGCCGGAGTTCTTTCTGTTTGCCCTCCAGTTCTTCAGGTCGATTTCCTTGTGCGCGATATTCCAGTCACCACAGAGAATGACCTCGGAGCGCTTGCGCTGAAGCTTTTTCAGGTGCTCTGCGAACGAATCCAGGCACCGGTATTTCGCCTGCTGCCGCGCGTCGCCCGAAGACCCCGAGGGCAGGTACACAGAAACGATATTCAGCCCCTGCAGTTGCACCTCCAGGTAGCGCCCCTCGGCATCGAACTCGGCATCTCCGTAGCCGCGGACGACTTTGTTTGGCTTGTGTCGCGAGTAGACCGCAACGCCACTGTAGCCCTTCTTGACGGCGTCCTCATAGAAGCTGTGGTAACCCGCCGGCGAAAAACACGGATTCGTTAGTTGATGTATGTGGGCCTTGGTCTCCTGAATACAGACAACGTCCGCATCCTGCTTCTGCATCCAGTCGAAAAATCCCTTGCGGGCTGCCGCGCGAATGCCGTTCACGTTCAGGCTGATTACTCGAAACAATTCATTACCCCCAATCGAAACAGTTTCTTCACTTGCCGAGGCTGTCGCCCGGTCGCTCGAACCGGTACGGCGTGTGTCATACTCCCGTGCGCCGCCGGCCATAATACAGAAGCCTCGCCGGACACTAACTGTATGCGTGCATATAAAAAGGAATTCATCGACTTAGCACTTGAACTCGGCGTACTGCGATTCGGCAAATTCACCCTCAAGTCCGGCCGTGTCAGCCCGTATTTTTTCGATGCGGGGCTATTTAGCACAGGGTATGCGGCGGCCAGGCTTGGCCGTTTTTACGCAACGGCTATCGCCGAATCTGACGTCGAATTCGACATGATCTTCGGCCCGGCTTACAAGGGCATCCCGATCGCGGCACTGACTGCCGCGTCGTTAGCCGAACATCACGGAAAAGATGTTCCTTATGCGTTCAATCGCAAGGAGGCCAAGGCACACGGTGAGGGCGGCAGTGTCGTGGGCGCGCCTATAGAGGGCAAGGTGCTCATCGTTGATGATGTCATCACCGCCGGCACGGCCGTGCGTGAGGCCTGCCAGGCAATCACCCGGACCGGTGCCGAAATCGCCGGGCTCGCGATTTCTCTCGACCGTCAGGAGCGAGGCCAGGGCCCTCATTCGGCCGTACAGGAGCTGCAGCAATCCCTCGGAATCCCGGTCATCAGCATCATTCAGCTGGCTGATTTAATAGAAATTCTTGATGAATCAGATAGTTATGGTGATTATGTTGAGGATGTTCTGAGCTATCGCCGCAAGTACGGTGTAATCTCTTGAAACATCCGAATACCCGCTGCCGGGCCGTATTTACAGAATAGGCGTCTCGGACTAAGCTCGAAATACGCGAACTACGTCGCGAATTCGAATGAGACATTCATGGCATAGTGGGCCATGGGCAAATTACGACTCATAACGGCATTTCTGATTCTGGCGCCCCTTACGGCGGGTGCAGACGAGCAAGGCAGGGTCTACAAATGGGTGGACGTTGACGGCAAGCTGCACTACGGCGACAGTGTTCCTGCGCGCTACGCCGAGCTCGAGAAGCAGATCCTTAACCGTCATGGTGTCATGGTCGGTGTCTTACACGGCAAGAAAACGCCCGAAGAAATTGAGGCCGACCGCATCGCCGCCGAGATGGCGTTGCAAGAGGAATTGCAACGGCGTGCTGACCAGGCATTGCTGGCAACGTACCTGACCGTCGACGAGATTTTGATGCACCGTGATCGGCGTGTCGAGCTCTTCCAGGCCCAATCCCGCGTCACCGAACTCTATTTGCATAATCTCGATCGACGCATCACGAACCTGAGACGCGAGGCATCACGATTTCGTCCGTACACGGACAATCCGGATGCTGAAATGATCGCTCCCGACCTCGTCGCCGCCATTGGTGAAACTCAGGATACGATTACACGCCATCAGCGAAATCTTGAGAAATTTCTGGATAACGAGCGCCAGATCATCGCCCGATTCCAGGGCGACATAAATCGTTTCAAGGCCCTGAAGGGCATCGAGTAGCCCGATCGCCCCCTGGTCACGCCGTCCCGGAGTGACCGAAACCGCCCTCTCCCCGACCACTGTCTTCGAACTCGTCGACAACGTTGAACTGTACCTGTTCGACGCAGACGAACACCATTTGCGCGATGCGCTCACCCGGTCTGATTTCGTAGCTCTTCGAGCTGCGGTTCCAGCACGATATGAACACCTGGCCCTGGTAGTCCGAATCGATGAGCCCGGTCAGGTTGCCGAGCACAAGACCGTGCTTGTGGCCCAGCCCCGAGCGCGGCAGCAGCAGCGCAGCGAGACCGGGGTCCCGCACATGTATGGCCAGGCCCGTCGGGATCAATTCGGTCTCGCCCGGCGCGATCGTCAGCGGCTCGTCGATACACGCCCGCATGTCCAGGCCTGCCGAACCATCGGTTGCGTAGTGAGGTAACGGGATCGAATCGCCGACGCGTGGATCCAGGATCTTCAGTTCAATAGAGCGCAATATCCAGTACTCCGTCGAGGTGGCTCTGAAACCGTCATTATCACCTTGACGGAGTACCGGTGTCCTTCAGTCCCTGGCCGAAATCACCGACAGCTCGGGCTGTGTGTCGTCCCCGCGCATCGACTCGAAGCGCTCGGCGATCAGCTCGATCAGCGTGTGCGCCAGCTCGCTCTTGGCTGTCATTGGAAATGCTTTTTCGCCGTTCGGCCACAGCACATCGACCGTGTTGTCGTCGTGATCGAAACCACAATCGTCGCCGACTCGATTGGCGACGATCATATCGAGTCTCTTGTCCTCCAGCTTGCCACGCGCATAGTCACGCACATTCTCCGTTTCCGCCGCGAAGCCGACCGTAAACGGGGCGTGGTCGAGCCGTGCCACGGACGCCAGAATATCCTCGGAGCGGATCAGTTTCAGCGTCATCGTTTCCTCTTGCTTTTTGATCTTCTGCGGCGCCGTTTCGGTGGGTCGATAGTCGGACACGGCGGCGGCGCCAATGAATATATCAACCTCGCTGATGTTGCGATGTGTCTCGACATGCATTTGCTCAGCCGTCTCCACGCGATGAACCTCCACACCGTGCGGGTCTTCCAGGTTGACGGGGCCGCTGATCAATACCACGCGGGCGCCCTGCGCCGCGGCCGCACGAGCCATCGCATACCCCATCTTGCCGGAGCTGCGGTTCGTAATGTAACGCACAGGATCGATCGGCTCGCGTGTCGGGCCGGCCGTGACGAGTACGGTCCTCCCCGCAAGCAGTCCGGCCGTTGCGTTCCCACCCAGGTCCGCGGCGCAGACTGCGGCCGCAATGTCGTCGGGCTCGAGCATGCGCCCGGCGCCGGTCTCACCGCAGGCCTGTGAACCATGCTCAGGGCCGAGAATCATGATGCCGCGCTCCTCGAGCAATTCGCGATTGCTCTGTACGGCCGGGTTGCTCCACATCACGTGATTCATTGCGGGAGCAATCGCGATCTTCGCTTCGGTGGCCAGGCACAGCGTGGTCAGCAGGTCCGGCGCGGCGCCACCCGCAAGCCGCGCCATGATTTCCGCGGTCGCAGGCGCAATCAGCACGACGTCTGCCCAGCGCGCGAGTTCGATATGACCCATTGCCGCTTCGGCTTTCTGGTCCCACAGGTTGCTCCGAACGGGCCGGCCCGATACGGCCTGCAGGGCCGTCGCCGTGACGAACTCCTCTGCCGATGCCGTCATGACGATCTGCACGTCGGCGCCACGGCCGCGCAGACGCCGCACGAGCTCGGGCGTCTTGTACGCGGCGATGCCGCCTGTTATGCCAAGTACGATGTTCATAGGGTCTGCTCGCCGGCGGCCGCATAAAAATGGGGTCGAACCGCACTTTTCGAATAGTGGGGTCTGACCCCACTTTCAGGCTGTGAGCTTAGCCCGTCGCAAGCCGGAATTTCCAGCATATTGTAGCGTCCCGCCCAGATTGTTTGCTTGTAAGGAAATAACCGTTCGGCAGAATCAAACTCAACACTTGGCACCAACGACAGGGACGTCTCATGGACCACAACAAAAGCGTCGGGGTGGCGGACGCTCCGCCCGTAACCGACATCGAGTTGCTCGCAACGATGTTACGCAGTAGCGGGCCGGCAGCAGCAATGGATCTCGCCGGGCGCCTGCTGCATCGCTTCGGCAGCCTCAGGGCGCTGCTCGACGCCGACGACGCCGCTATCCTCGTGGAAAGCGGTATTGGCCAGGCGCGGCTCGCAACGATCCGCGCGTTGCCCGAGCTCGCTCGGCGTTATTTCGAGGCATCGTTGCCGATGGGCGAGGCGATTCGCAGCCCGGCCGATACCGAGGCGTTTCTGCTCGCGCGCATGCGCCATCTCGACTACGAGCTGTTTTGTTGCCTGTATCTCGACAACCGCCATCGCGTGCTGCGCTTCGACGAGCTGTTTCGTGGCACGATCGACGGCACCAGCGTTTACCCGCGCGAGGTCGTCAAGGAGGCGCTGGCCATCAATGCCGCGGCCGTGATCCTTGCGCACAATCATCCATCTGGTGTTGCAGAGCCCAGCCAGGCTGACGAGCGCATCACCCGGCGACTCAAATCCGCCCTGGAACTCGTCGACATCCGGCTGCTCGATCACCTGATCGTAGGCGACGGCGGGACCACGTCGCTGGCCAGCCGCGGGCTGATTTGACGGTTGTTGGCGCTGCTTCGCCCGGACCGCTTGTATTGCGCCTCAGAGGCTGGTATAAAGTTGCGCTCTCTGCCCGCCAGTCGCGGGCAACTTTTAGTAAAATCAGGCACTTAAGTCATGTCCAGGGTATGCCAAGTGACCGGGAAGCGCCCGCAGAGCGGCAATAACGTTTCCCACGCCAACAACAGGACGCGTCGCCGGTTTCTGCCGAACCTGCAGAACAAACGATTCTGGCTCGAATCCGAGAGCCGTTACGTGCGCCTGCGCGTATCGCACAAGGGCATGCGCATCATCGACAAGCACGGCATCGAAAAAGTCATCGCCGATATGCGTGCCCAGGGTCAGCGCGTTTAGGCGCCACAGGAGCTGCTCATGGCTAAGGGAAGCCGGGAAATAATTCGCCTCGTGTCAAGTGCCGGTACAGGCCACTTTTACACGACCACCAAGAACAGGCGTCTGCATCCTGAGAAGATGGAGGTGAAGAAGTATGATCCGACGATTCGGAAGCACGTGCTCTACAAGGAAGCCAAGATCAAATAACTCAGGTCGCGATGCCCGAACTGCCTGAAGTCGAAACCAGCCGCCGCGGAATCGAGCCGATTCTCGTCGGCCGTAAAATCACGGACGTCGTTATCCGCGAACGGCGGCTGCGCTGGCCAGTTAGCCCGGATGTCGACTCTCACCTGACGGGCGCCAGAGTCACGTCAGTCGAACGGCGCGCGAAGTACCTGCTGATCAATACCACTAACGGCACCGCCATCATGCATTTCGGCATGTCGGGCAGTGTCTTTATCGTCGAGCGCGGCACGCCCGCCGGCGTCCACGATCACTTCGACATCGGCTTTGACTCGGGCAAGGCCTTGCGTTTTCGTGACCCGCGGCGCTTCGGCTCCCTGCACTGGAGCGATGATCCGGCCAGTCACTGGCTCCTCAAAAATCTCGGCCCCGAACCACTGGGTGATGCGTTCGACGGCGACTACCTGTGGTCAAGATCGCGGGGGCGTCGCGTCGCCGTCAAGCAGTTCATCATGAATGCCGCTATTGTCGTGGGAGTCGGCAACATCTACGCGAGCGAGTCGCTGTTTATGGCCGGCATCAACCCACGCCGCTCAGCGGGCCGAATTGCATTGCACCGATATGTCGCGCTTGTCGATGCCATCCGATCGGTGCTCGATAAAGCCATTCGCGCGGGCGGCACGACACTCAGGGACTTCCACAACAGTGACGGCGAGGCAGGCTATTTTCAGCAGGATCTTGAAGTGTACGGTCGAGACGGCGAAGCATGCCGCCGTTGCGCGAAGCCGATCTCAATGATCATCCAGGGACAGCGCTCGACATTTTACTGCAAGCACTGTCAACGATGACCGAGTACTAAGCGTCAGCGCAGCGCTTCATCAGCGCCAGTCGAACCTTCGAGGATACGAATTCAGACACATCGCCACCGAGCATCGCGACCTCGCGCACCAGGCTCGACGAGATAAACATGTATTTCTCGGTTGGTGTTAGAAATGCGGTCTCGACGTCATCGTTCAGGTGCCGATTCATGTTTGCCAGCTGAAACTCGTATTCGAAGTCGGAAACAGCGCGCAGCCCGCGAATGATCACGATGAGGCCATGCTCGCATGCAAAATCGACGGTCAGGCCTTTGTAGCCAGTCACCTCGACATTATCGATATCGGCAAGCGCTGCACTTGCGAGCGCGACGCGCTCGTCGACTGAAAACATCGGTGCCTTGCTTTCCGGATTGGCCGCGATCGCGACGACGACTTTATCGAATAACCTGACCGCACGGCGCACGAGATCCTCGTGTCCCAGCGTGATCGGATCGAACGTGCCCGGGTACATTGCGCCAACTGTCATCTGCTTTTCCCTCCTGGTGTCCCGCACGCGGCGCGACGAGTGAATAACGCACCTGGCCTGCGATCTTGCCATGCAACACTTCCCAGCCGGCAGGCAGCTCGGGCTCCATCGTTGCCACACCACGCTCGAGATAAACCCTGGCATCGTCGGCAAGCACATGGCGCTCCGCAATCAGTCTACACAACTCTTCGAGCATATCGGCAGCGAAGGGCGGGTCGAGAAACACGATATCGAACGACTTGACGGGTATCTGGCGCAAATACTGGAATGCGTCCGCCTTGCATATCGTCGCGCCTTCTGCGCCCAGCTTTTCGACATTGCTTTTCAGTGCTCCGACGGCAAGCGCGGATTTTTCCACGAACACGGTCGCGGCCGCGCCGCGCGACAAAGCCTCAAGTCCCAGCGCGCCGGTGCCCGCGAAGAGATCCAGGCACCGGGCGCCTTCGATGCGAGGTGCCAGCCAGTTAAACAACGTTTCCCGAATGCGTTCCGATGTCGGCCGAAGGCCCGGCACATCGGCGATATCGAGCAAACGGCTGCGCCAGTTTCCCGCTACAATACGCAGCCGTCCTGGCGGAGACTTTTTGTTTCCAGTGGCGCGCCGTCTTGCCATTATTCCTTCACGATCGAGTGAGGGCTGAAGTGTGGCCGGACAGTTTAGGTGAATTCGGCCGACGGGTGAGATTGATTGACAATGGATGGCAATGAAGACGGTCCCCTGCGGCCCGAAGGCTTTCTCAAACGCCTGCGCGCGCGAATCAACCGCGGCGACAGCTGGCTCACCCGCGACCTCGCGGACATCGCAACGCGAGGCAAGATCGACGAAGAATCGCTCGACGAGCTCGAATCGTTGCTGGTCATGGCCGACGTCGGCATCGACACGACCGGGCGCATCATCTCCGACCTGCAGCGCGATCTTGCGCGCAAGGAACTCAACGACGTTGACGCGCTCAGGGCCGGATTGCGGCGCTCTCTTCTCGCCGTCCTCGAACCCGTGCAGCGGTCGCTGGAGATCGACACGCAACGACATCCGTTCGTCATCCTCATGGTCGGTGTCAACGGCGCCGGCAAGACGACAACGATCGGCAAACTGGCGAAACACTTTCAAGATCGGGGCCTGACGGTCATGCTCGCCGCCGGTGATACGTTTCGCGCTGCCGCGGTAGAGCAGCTGCAGGCCTGGGGCGATCGGCATGATGTTCCGGTCATCGCGCAACAAAGCGGAGCGGATCCCGCCGCCGTCATATTCGACGCGTGGGAGGCAGCTCGTGCGCGCGGCATCGACGTGCTGCTGGCCGATACGGCCGGGCGATTGCAGAGCCAGAAAGGCCTGATGGATGAGCTCGTCAAGATCAAGCGCGTCGTCGGTCGCCGCGATGACTCTGCTCCGCATGAAGTGATGCTCGTCCTCGACGCGAGCCAGGGACAAAACGCCCTCGTGCAGGCGCAGAAATTTCACGATGCGCTCGGCCTCACCGGCATCACCGTGACAAAGTTGGACGGCAGCGCAAAGGGTGGCATTCTGCTGGCCATCTCGAACCAGCTGCAGATTCCGGTCCGTTTCATTGGCATCGGCGAGTCAGCTGAGGATATGCGGGTGTTTTCCGCAAACGATTATGTGGACGCACTGTTGGCCGACGGCAGAGAGGCGTGAAGTGGACTTGAGATGATCAGGCTGGAGACGGTGACAAAGCGCTATGCGGGCGGGCAGGAAGCCTTGTCCGGTCTGAGCCTGTCTGTTGCCAGGGGCGAGATGGTTTTCGTCACGGGCCATTCTGGCGCAGGTAAGAGCACACTATTGCGGCTTATTGCCCTGATCGAGCGTCCCACAACCGGTCAGGTTATCGTCGACGGTCAGAACACCGGGCGCATCAGGCGGCGCCAGATTCCGAAGTACCGTCGGCAGATCGGCATGGTGTTTCAGGATCACAAGTTGCTTTACGACCGGCCGGTTGCAGATAACGTGGCCTTGCCGCTCGTTATCGCCGGCGTCGGCCATCGCGAAGCGCAGCGCAAAGTCCGTGCCGCACTGGACCAGGTTGGGCTGCTGCACAAGGAAAAACAAACGCCCGAAACACTGTCGGCCGGGGAACAACAACGCGTTGGCATCGCTCGCGCAATCGTTACACGGCCGAAGTTGCTGATCGCCGACGAACCCACGGGCAACCTCGATCCGGACCTGTCTCTCGAAGTCATGAGAATATTCCGGCGTTTTAATGAGGTCGGCGTTACTTTGCTGATTGCCAGTCATGACATTGCGCTGATCGACAAACTCGGCTGCCGCCGTATCGCGTTGGAGAACGGCCGACTTCAGAACGAATTCGAAGATGACTTCGCCATCGACTTTGGCGGCCATCCCCCCAGCGCATCGGAGCAGGATCAATGGCGGTAACGCGGCATTCCGATGCGGTTGCCCCGGTCCGTTCTTCGGGCCCGGTCACGATATGGTTCACGCGGCATGTCAGCACGGCGCTCGGTTCGCTGGGGCGCATTGTCCGCCAGCCCTTCGCGAGCCTGATGATCATCCTCGTCATCGCGGTGACGCTGGCTTTACCCGCTGCGCTGCATCTCGCCGTGAAGAATTTTGCGGCTATCAGCGGCAACTGGGACGACGCGCTGGATTTCTCCGTGTTTCTGCGAGATGACCTTTCGGTCAGCGAAGCACAGGGCCTCGCCCGGCTGATCGGACAGCGCGCCGACGTCGAAGCGGTTCGCTTCATCAGTGCCGATGATGCTTTGCGCGAGTTCAAGCAGCAGTCCGGCTTTGGCGATGCGCTCGATCATCTCGCCAGGAACCCATTGCCGCACACGCTGATTGTCAGGCCGAGCGGCGTAAATACCAGTCAGTCGATGATGCTGCTGCGTGAAGAACTTCAGAACCTGCCGGAAACCGATCTCGTGCAGCTCGATACGGACTGGGTGCAGCGCTTCCAGGCCATCCTCGACATTGCACGGCAGACGATCCTGATCGGGTCGATGCTGTTGGGGCTCGCAATCATCATCATCATAGGCAACACGATTCGACTGGACATTCAGAACCGGCACGACGAAATCGAGGTCACAAAACTATTCGGTGCCAGCAATGCCTTCGTGCGCCGGCCGTTCCTGTGGGGCGGGTTCTGGTACGGCCTGTTCGGCGCCTCGCTCGCACTCGGGCTCGTGCAATACGGGCTCTACTTGCTGCGGCCCACGGTAGCGCGGCTCGCCGGGCTCTATCAAAGCGGCATTTCCGTGTTGACGCTCGACGCCGGTGAGAGTCTCGGCATCATCGGCATCGGCGTTCTGCTGGGCCTGGTCGGCTCCTGGTCCGCCGCCGCCCGGCACATGCGGGCCATCGAGCCACGCTGACGCTCTTCGCACCCTGATTGAACATAATCCGCTCGCCCGACTCGCGTTCAAGCCTTTGTTTTTAATGGTTCTTCTGGCGACCCAGCCAGGGAACTAGTGGTCTTGTTAGCACTCTAAGGGCTTGAGTGCTAAAATTGACGTCCCAACGGAGGCTCCAGATGACAGAAGCAGTTGCTGCAACAAACCACGATCTTATACTCGCCGGTCCGGTAGGCAGTCTCGACGCCTATATCCACGCCGTCGGCGCGATCGCTGTATTGAGCAAAGAGGACGAGCAGGGGCTCGCCAGACGCTTCCGCGACGAGCAGGATCTCGATGCTGCTCGCCAGATGGTCATGGCGCATCTGCGCTTCGTCGTGCACATCGCCAAGGGATATACCGGTTACGGGCTGCCCCTGGCTGATCTGATACAGGAAGGCAATGTCGGACTCATGAAGGCCGTCAAACGTTTCGATCCCGACTACGACGTGCGCCTCGTGTCATTTGCCGTGCACTGGATCCGCGCCGAAATTCACGAGTTTGTGCTGCGCAACTGGCGCATCGTCAAAGTTGCGACGACCAAGGCACAGCGGAAATTGTTCTTCAATTTGCGCAAGGCCAAGAAGAGGTTGTCCTGGCTGTCCCATGCAGAGACCGAGGCCGTCGCAAGCGACCTTGGCGTCAGCCCGAAGGAAGTCACCGAGATGGAGAAGCGCTTGTACGCGCGCGACGCAATTTTCGACCCGATGCCGAGTAGCGACGACGAGCGTAGTTACACGCCGGCTGCCTACCTCCCCAGCCAGAATGCCGATCCGGCGACGCTCGTCGAGAAAGCCGACTGGAGCAATGACGCAACGACACGCATGACCGCTGCGATCAAGACACTCGACGACCGCAGCCGTCACATACTCGAGTCGCGCTGGCTAACCGACGACAAGCAGACGCTGCATGAGTTGGCCGACGTGTACAGCATATCGGCCGAGCGCATCCGGCAGATTGAGGTCAACGCGATGAAGAAAGTCCGTATGGCCATGGGCACATAGGCTGCCCAATCTTCGCCCGACCGAAAAGCCGCTCTGAGAGCGGCTTTTTTCATTGCTGCGACGGCGTGGTCCGCGGGGTGTTCTCTTACAAATGACCACCGTGTAGGCTACATACATACGGTCGGATTGAAAGGCGTCCGCCCCCTGTTTGTGGGAGATAGATCAATGAAACTGCGTTATAAAGTCGCGGGCGGTATCCTGATTTTCCTGGGCGTAGCGATATCGTCACTGGCCCTTGTACTGAGCCACAACTCTGCCTGCGGACCGGCACCTGCCGTCGCCGATGGATCGGAACTGATGAAAGCTATTGTGTATCGTTGCTACGGCTCAGCCGATGTGCTCGGGTTCGAAGACGTCGAAAAACCGACACCTGCGGACGATGAAGTCCTGGTAAAGGTCGTTGCCGCTTCCGTCAATCCACTCGACTGGCATTACATGAGAGGCTCCCCGTACTTCATGCGCCTGGGGATCGGTCTGGGCGCACCAAATGACACGAGCCTGGGAGTGGACTTCGCGGGGACAGTCGAGGCGATCGGCAGAAACGTCAAGCGGTTCAAGCCGGGAGATGAGGTATTTGGCGGCACAAGCGGGGCCTTCGCCGAGTATGTAACTGTTCGTGAGGACCGGGCACTGGCGCTGAAGCCGGCCAACATGACATTTGAGCAGTCGGCTTCTGTCCCAATAGCAGGAATCACTGCACTTCAGGCTCTTCGCGATAAGGGAAAAATAGCGCCGGGTAAGAAAGTCCTGATTAACGGCGCGTCAGGCGGCGTGGGCACGTTCGCCGTGCAGATCGCAAAGTCATTCGGTGCAGAGGTGACCGGCGTATGCAGCACGCGGAATGTGGAAATGGTGCGATCAATCGGTGCAGATCACGTCATCGATTACACACAGGAGGATTACACCCGGAGTGGACAACGTTACGACCTGATCATCGATAATGTTGGCAATCACTCGCTGTCAGCGAACAGGCGAGTTCTTAATTCGGACGGCATTTTCGTCATAGTCGGGGGACCGAAAGGCAACTGGCTCAAGCCGTTGATGAATCCGATCAAGGCGCTTGTATTTTCACCGTTCGTGGGACAGGAATTCGTCATGATTCTGGCGAAGCTTCGCAAAGATGACCTGGCCATCCTGAGTGACCTCATGCAAGCCGGCAAAGTGACGCCGGTGATTGACCGGCGTTACCGATTGAGTGAGGTTCCGGCGGCGATCCGGTATTCGGAAGAAGGGCATGCTCGAGGAAAAATAGTCATTGATCTGGAATAAAACCGCGCCAGATTGTGCGGCACGGAGTTGACCCGAAGCGGACGTTCCGGGGATCCCGAAGTCGATTCTGTCTGTGGCCAGCTGATGCCACGAAGCAGAGAATTGTCTTGCGGTTGACATTGTCAGACCGCCACCCAACAATAATGACCGTTTCAGCCGTGACTTCTATAACAACAAACGTCAAAGACCCTGGGATCCATAAATCGCGTCAACTGCTCGCTGAGCAGCTGCAGCGGCTGGTCACTCCGGACTCCGGGAAAGCTAATCGGGAGTACCAATGGCCATACGTCTTCTAAAAATCGCCTTCGTCGCATTTATTTCTCTTCTGTGTCTGTTCTACGCAGCCCAGAACGTCGCCAACCTGGACGCTTGTTACCAGGCGTTTGCCTATGTGATGGGGGCGGCGGATCACCAGGTTTATCCGGACTCCTTCTTTCCGGCCATTCAGAGCCCTGCCGTCACATGGCTCGTGCTTGTCCTTGTTGTCTCGCTCGAATTTGCAGCAGGATTGTTTGCCGCAAAAGGTGCCTGGGATCTATGGCGTGCCAGAAAAGCGCCTGCAGCAGATTTCAACGGCGCCAAGACTTATGCGATCGTTGGTTGCGGCATCGGTATCGTGGTGTGGCTGGGCTTTTTCGCCGTGTTCGGCGGCGCCCTGTTTCAGATGTGGCAGACGGATATCGGCGGAGCATCGATGGACGATGCCTTCCAGTTCTTCGTAGCATGCGCTCTGATCTTCCTGATCGTGAACAGTGCCGACGACTAGAAGCATGATGACACTTCGAGCGGTGCTGCCACTTCAACCATAGCAGTACGTTTCCCAAGGAGCCGCCGCCAGGATGGTTGAATTCCGAACGGCGGGATGTGGCCGAGGACGTGCGCAGACGCCGCACATGCAGCAGGATCGTGCCGCAGCATTACACCGTGACAGGAACTTCAAAAAAACGCGGCACACCAGTCCTCGGTTGCCGCGCTTTGTCGTTGTTTAGCCCGAAGTCAATGGCACCATCGTAATTTCCACGCGTCGATTCGCCTGACGCTCTGCCGCCGTACCATTGCCCGCAACCGGCCTAAGTTCGCCCATGCCGAGCGTGATCAGGCGCTGGGCGGACACCTCTTGCGACTGCAGATACCGACCGACCGCCATCGCGCGACGCTCCGACAAATTCTGGTTGTGGACCTCGGAGCCGGTGCTGTCGGTGTGACCGGCAACCTCGACCACGGTCTTGTCGAACTCGTTCAGGACCTTGCCAACTGAGTTGAGTACATCGAAAAACGCGGGGCTCAGGTCGGAACTGTCCGTCCGGAATGTCACGTTGCCTGGCATGTTCAGCGTGATGTTGTCGCCGATGCGCGTGACACTGACCCCAGTGCCCTCGAGCTCCGCGCGCAGCTTCGCTTCCTGGCGGTCCATGTAATAGCCGATCGAACCACCGGCCAGTGCACCGATTCCGGCGCCGATCAGAGCCCGCTGGCGGCGCTCGACAGCATCGTCGCCGGATATCAGCCCGACAACGGCGCCCGCTGCCGCGCCGATCAGGGCACCCTTGGTTGCGCTGCTGGTCTTCGATTCCCTTGTGTATGCATCCAATGTCTCGCAGCCGCTGACAATAACGGCCGCAGCGACGATTGCGATGACGAATTTACTTGCTCGAATGTCCATTCTCATTCCTCTTAGATCGTTTTCTCATTTGACGCCCGCGCGGCTGCCCAAAGCAATAGTGGTCAAATCGCCGCACGGATGCCACGCTTACGGTTTGATGGCGTGAATTGTAAACACGGTGCACCTGAACAGACACTTAATCGGATGTTTATGTTCAAATAAACGGCCGCGCGCTGTTTTTTCTGTGAGCTGCGTCTCAGTTGGACGCCGCGTAGCGAGTTGTGACATGCGGTGTAAAATGGCGGCTCGCACTCCGGGACCTGGGATCCGAGATGACTGACTCCGACGGCTGGCTCGAACGCTATGCTGCAAGCCACAGCAACGTGACCTATCCGCTGATCTACTGGGCGTCAGTGCCGATGGTTGTCCTCGGTACCGTCGGCATATTGTGGGCGTTGCCGATTCCGGACGAATTCTATGAAATATCCCCGCTGCTCAACTGGGGCAGCACATTTCTCATGGCAGCGGCTGTTTACTACTTTATTATTTCCTTGTCGATCGCGATCGGCATGCTTCCGTTTGTGCTCGGCATCGCTGCTTTGCAGATGTGGCTTGAACAATCGGGGTTTGCGCCACTGCGAGTATCGCTGGGCCTGCTCGTCGTCAGCACGATCGGTCTGTGGCTGGGCCATCGCAACGAACAGGGCCTGCGCCCGGTCCTGCAGGATCTGCAGGTCATGATGATCGGTCCCGCGTGGCTGCTGTCGGTACTGTATCGTCGCGTCGGTATTCCATTCTGAAATAGTTGGAATAATTGGGGTCGACGCCCCCTCAGTAACTGAGACTCACTGCACAGGAATTCGTCCGTGTCTACACGTAACTCCAAGCTCGATCCGCTCGACCTTTTTGACATCCGCTCGGAACTGTCCGAAGAAGAGTGCATGGTCAAGGATTCCGTCGCACGCTTCGTCGACGAGCAGGCCATACCGCTGATGCGCGAGGCATTCGAGCAACATCGCTTTCCGAACGAACTGATACCGCAGGTCGCGGAGCTCGGGTTACTCGGCAGTTCAATCGAAGGCTATGACTGCGCCGGAATGAACAGCGTTTGCTACGGACTCATTTGTCAGGAGCTCGAGCGCGGTGACAGTGGCTTGCGGAGTTTTGTTTCGGTGCAAAGCAGCCTGGTCATGTTTCCTATTTACGCCTATGGCTCGGATGAGCAGAAGAACCGCTGGCTGCCGGCCATGGCACGCGGCGAAGCCATCGGTTGTTTCGGACTGACCGAATCCCACGGTGGATCAGACCCGGGCAACATGAAGACCCAGGCGAAACGAGATGGTCGCGACTGGATTCTCAATGGCTCGAAGATGTGGATTACCAACGGTACCGTCGCCGATGCGGCAATCATTTGGGCGATGACCGAAGAGGGCGTCAAAGGCTTCATCGTCGAGAAAGACATGCCGGGCTTCACGGCTCAGGAGATTGAGAACAAGTTCTCGCTGCGGGCATCGAATACCGCCGCTTTGTTCTTCGACAACGTGCGCATACCCAACGAAAACGTCCTTCCGGGTATTTCCAGCCTCAAGGGCCCGTTGAGTTGCCTCACCCAGGCGCGCTACGGCATTACCTGGGGTGTCATCGGCGCCGCGCAAGCTTGCCTGGATGAGGTACTGCGGTACACCGCCAATCGCGTGTTGTTCGGCCGGCCGGTCTCGCACACGCAGACGATCCAGATTCGGCTTGCCGACATGAGCCGGCGCATAACGACTGCACAATTGCTGTCGCTGCGACTCGGTCGTATCAAGGACAAGGGTGAATTGAATCCGACGCAGGTATCGCTCGCGAAATGGAACAACTGCCGCGCCGCGATAGACATCGCGCGCGATGCCCGGGACATGCTCGGTGGCAGTGGCATCAGCGCCGAGTACGTGCCGATACGGCACATGTTGAACCTCGAGAGCGTCATCACCTACGAAGGTACCGAGACCATTCATCAACTTGCGGTGGGTCGCGAACTGACCGGCGTCAACGCGTACGGATGAGCGGCGCTTGAGCGCGAATCACCTGCCCCGGAATCGCGATGTCTGGCGCATCGCCGCGCCGCTGATTCTGTCCAATATCACAGTGCCGTTGCTCGGCATGGTGGACACCGGCGTTACCGGACATCTCGATAACGCCGCATACCTCGGCGCTGTCGCCATCGGCAGCACGATCTTCGGAATCATCTATACGGGTGTCAACTTCCTGCGCATGGGGACAACCGGAATTGCGGCGCAGCGCTTTGGCGCCAATGACTACGATGGGCTCCGCACGTCCCTTGGGCAGGCCATCATCGTCGCACTGGCGATCGCTGCGGCATTTATTCTGCTGCAGCGGCCGATCGGTCATCTCGCGATGCAACTGCTTGGCGCCGATGCCGAGATCAAGGCCTACGCCCTCGAGTATTTTTCGATTCGAATCTGGAGCGCACCGGGCACACTTGTCACTTACGCGTTGTTGGGCTGGTTCATCGGCCTGCAAAACGCACGCGCGCCCCTGGTGATCGTATTGACGATCAACGTCACAAATATCGCATTGGACCTTCTGTTCGTCGTCGTCTTCGGCATGAAAGTCGACGGTGTTGCACTCGCATCCGTCATCGCCGAGTACACGGGCGTGGCAGTGGGTATCGGCTTCGCAATTCGGTCACTGCGGCAATACCCCGGCCACTGGCCGGTCGCGAAGCTCATCAAACTTCGTGAGTACGCGGCGTTTTTGGCGATTAACGGCAACCTGTTCGTCCGCACCATGGCGCTCGTGTTTACGCTTTCCTTCGTGACGGCGCAGGGCGCGCGCATGGGCGGACTCATTCTGGCCGCCAACGCCGTGCTCATGAACCTTCAGTTCCTCTCGGCATTCGCTCTTGACGGCATCGCGCACGCGGCCGAGGCCCTCGTCGGCAAAGCCATCGGCGAAGGCCGTCGCGAAGCGCTGCAGCGCGCGGTGCAATTGACGCTCAGGTGGTCGCTGATATTCGCCGCAGGACTCAGCCTTTGTTACCTCATCGGCGGCCCGATCCTGATACGTGTGCTGACCGATTTGCCCGATGTCCAGCAGACTACATTGCGCTACTTGCCGTGGATGATCGCGTCGCCGTTGATCTCGGTGTGGTCGTTTCTATACGACGGCGTCTTTGTCGGCGCGACGCGGGCTCGGGAGATGCGTGACATCATGTTGACATCGGCGTTACTCGTGTTTCTTCCGGCCTGGTACTTGTTGCAGTGGCTCGGCAACGACGGCTTGTGGCTCGCCTTCATGCTGTTCATGGCAAGTCGCGGCATCGGCATGCATATTGTCTATCGGACGCGGATCGCGATTCCGAGGGTGTAGTATCGTTTAGGCTCGAACCAGCACGGCACCTTGCAGTGGCTGAAGCCGCTCCTACCGGGCTCTCGATTGGCACCGTAGGAAGGGGGCCTTTACGGTCAGGATGACATGATGTCGCGGAGCACAGGGATGTGCGAGAGCGACCAGGCCCGATACAACGATAGCTCAACAGGAATTTGGTGGAATGTCATGAAAGCGTCTGACTTAATGGTCAAATGCCTGGAAGCAGAGGGCATCGAGTACATATTCGGCGTTCCAGGCGAGGAGAACGCCGACTTCATGATGTCTCTCGAGGAGTCCAAAACAATACGGTTCATCCTGACGCGCCACGAGCAGGGCGCCGCGTTCATGGCCGAGATTTACGGCCGCCTTACCGGCAATCCGGCCGGTGCGCTCGGAACGCTTGGGCCAGGCGCAACCAACCTGATTACCGGTGTTGCAGACTCGAACATGGATCGCGCCCCGATGCTGGTGCTGACCGGACAAGGTTCCACCGATCGACTGCACAAGGAGTCGCACCAGATCATGGACGTCGTCAGCATGTTCAAGCCCGTGACCAAATGGGCCACAACGATACTCAATGCCGACACGATTCCCGAAATCATTCGCAAGGCCGTGCGCCTGGCGCGCACAGAAAAACCAGGTGCTGTGCACATTGAGTTACCGGAAGACGTAGCAACCGTCGAAACGAACGCAAAGCCGATGTCGCCGCGACGCTTTCGCCGCTCGGTACCTGACAGCAAGATCGTCGATCAGGCATTCGACATGCTGAGACAGGCGAAGCACCCGGTCATCATCGCCGGCAACGGATGCATCAGAAGGAGAGCGAGCAAACAACTTCGACTGCTTTGTGAGAAAACCGGCATCGGCGTTATCAGTACGTTCATGGCCAAAGGCTGTGTCGACATGGATGCCGACTACTGCCTGTATACGGTTGGACTCGGCTCCAGGGATCGCGTCTCCAAGGCGATCGACGCTGCCGATCTCATCATCACTTTGGGTTTCGACATGGTCGAATATCATCCGCAACTCTGGAACCCCAACAAGGACAATCGAATTCTCCATGCCGATTTTCTACCTGCCGAGATAGATGCTCATTATCATCCCGAAACGGAGATCATCGGCGATCTCGCACACGCGCTCTGGATGTTGAACGAGCGCTTCGACGAGCACGGCATCCCGGATTTCGATTTCAGCCTGCAACGAAAATGCCGCGCAGAGATGGCCGCGGACTTCGCGGAATACAAAGACGATTCGACCGAGGGCACGATACGTCCGCAAAAGGCGATATGGGACGCCAGGCAGGTAATGGGGCCTCACGATATTCTCCTGTCCGATGTCGGTGCACACAAAATGTGGATCGCCCGTCATTATCAATGTCACGAACCGAACACCTGTCTCATTCCGAATGGATTCTGCTCCATGGGCTTCGCGCTGCCGGGCGCCATTGCGGCCGGCATCGTACATCCCGATCGGCGCATACTTGCGATCGCCGGTGATGCGGGGTTCCTGATGAATGTTCAGGAAATGGAAACGGCCGTGAGACTCGGCAGCAATATCGTTGTCATGGTCTGGGAGGATCATGCTTATGGATTGATTGCCTGGAAGCAGCAAACTCACTTTGGCCGTCACACTGACCTGACATTCGGCAACCCCGACTGGATGATGCTCGCACAGTCGTTCGGCTGGAATGGCCACTATGTCGATAATTCTTCGGACCTCGCTGGCTCGCTGGCCGCTGCATTGGACGAGCAAGGACCCAGCCTCGTCGTGATTCCGATCGATTATCGTGAGAACCAGTTGCTGACCAGGAAGCTTGGTGAGATCGAATGGACGCTTTGAAGATCGAGACCGACCGCGCGCCTGCCGGCAGCCTTACCGTGACGTCACCATATGATGGCCGGGAACTGGCCAAGGTTGCTACGGCGGGCCCGGATCATGTCGATGACGCATTGTCGACCGCTTATGATCTGTTTCGCGACCGCAGCCTCTGGCTGCCGGCCCCGGAGCGCGTGGAGATCCTGAATGGCGCCGCAGCAATCATGGGCTCGCAAATCGAGGAGCTGACACTGCTCGCTGCGAGCGAGGGCGGCAAGCCCTACCAGGACTCGAGAGTCGAGGTCATCCGTGCCATCGATGGCGTGCACCTGTGCGCAGAGACGCTGCGTTCGCACGCCGGCTCGGTCATTCCGATCGGCACGACAATGGCGACAACGGGCAGGGCCGCGTTCACGCAGAAAGAGCCGGTTGGTGTCGTCGTCGCGGTCAGCGCATTCAATCATCCACTGAACCTGATCGTTCACCAGGTCGGACCGGCCGTTGCAAGCGGCTGCCCGGTTGTCGTGAAACCTGCCGCGGACACGCCGCTTTCCTGCCTGCGCTTCGTGGACATATTGCGTGAGGCCGGCCTGCCCGATGCGTGGTGCCAGGCCGTGATCGCCAGCGATCGAGAGACAGCAGAGGCCCTGGTGACGGACCGTCGCGTCGGATTTTTCAGCTTCATCGGCAGTGCGCGCGTTGGCTGGATGCTGCGCTCGAAACTCGCCCCCGGCGCACGCTGCGCACTGGAACACGGCGGCGCGGCGCCCGTGATCCTGATAGACCCCTACGACTGTGACGCGGCGCTGTCCGCCGTGCTCAAGGGCGGCTTTTATCACGCAGGCCAGGTTTGCGTATCCGTGCAACGCGTATTCGCGCCGGCGGCCGACGCGGCAAACTTTGCAGAGGCTCTGGCGGAGCAGGCCAGGGCGCTCGTCGTCGGCGCACCTGAAGACGAGGCCACACAGGTCGGACCGCTGATTCGACCTGGCGAAGTCGGTCGTGTGTCGGATTGGGTTGACGAGGCGGTGAGTGACGGCGCCCAGCTGCTTTGCGGCGGCAAGAAAATCTCGGACACCTGCTACGCGCCAACGGTCTTGCTCGATCCGCCGCAGGATTCTCGTGTCAGCACGGCGGAAATTTTCGGCCCCGTCGTCTGCGTCTACGCCTATGACAATCTCGATGCAGCAGTTAGCCAGGCCAATTCTTTACCCGTCGCATTTCAGGCGGCTGTTTTCAGTCGCGACATCGATGTTGCAATGCGCCTGTACAAAGAACTCGATGCGTCCGCCGTCATGATTAACGATCATTCTGCGTTTCGCGATGACGTCATGCCATTCGCAGGCTTACGCGAGTCCGGCCTGGGCGTCGGCGGCATTCCGTACACGATGGAAGACATGCAGATCGACAAGATGATGGTTATCAGGTCCGCAGGCCTCTGAGCATGGCACGGCCGCGCGCGATCATCGTTGGTGGCGGGTTCGCGGGCGCGTTCACCGCGAGGTACCTGCACAAGTACGCGCGCGGTGCGGTCGATATTGAGCTCTTCAATACTGAAAACTACTTCGTATTTCAGCCGCTATTGCCGGAGGTGGCGTCGGGCACAATCAGTGCCCCGGACGCCGTGACCCCGCTTCGTTACATGCTGCCTGGCGTCCGCATACGGATGGCGGAGGTGACGCACCTGGACCGATCCACCAGGACGGTTCATTTCCTGCAGGGATCGCGACGTACGCCGCAATGCGTGGCCTACGACCACCTTATTGTGGCCGTCGGGCAAAAGACCGATCTGACGCGTTCGCCTGGTTTTCAGGAACACGGCCTGTGCATGCGCAGCCTTGCCGATGCCCACCAGCTACGCAACAAGATCATCCGCCGGCTCGAGCACGCGGACGTCACCACGGACAACGCGCTCAAGCGGCAGCTTCTGACCATTGTTGTCGCCGGCGGTGGTTTTTCCGGCGTGGAGACGATCGGCGAAATCGCCGAGATGATTCAGCGAACCTTGAAGTTCTACCCCAACATTCAAGCGGACGAAATTCGTTGCGTCCTGATCCAGCGCGACAAGGGAATACTGCCCGAGCTGCCACAATCGCTGGGCGACTACGCCGCGGCAAAGCTCCGCAAGCGCAACGTCGAGATACTCTGCGGCAGAAGTATCACGTCTGCAACCGCAAGCGCGGTATATCTGGACGACGGATCGCGTATCAGGACAAGCATGTTCGTAACCACCGTCGGCAATCGTCCGCATGATTTTACTCAACGGCTTGGTATCGAACTCGTCAAAGGCAAGATTCCCGTCGACAGGCATTTGAAAGTACGCGGTTCCGGGAATATCTGGGCCCTGGGCGATGCCGCACTCGTACCGTTGTCGGACGCCGATAATGATAGCGGGGCCTTTGCGCCGCCGACGGCACAACATGCCGTCCGCGAAGCGCAGTGCGTCGCAAGAAACATTGTCAATAGTTTGGGTGACAAGGAACTCTTGCAGTTCTCGTATAAGGCACAAGGGTCGCTGGCATCCATCGGCAACTACAAAGGGGTCGCGGAAATTCGTGGCGTCAAACTATCCGGCCTGCTCGCATGGATACTGTGGCGTGCAATTTATATAGGCATGTTACCTGGCTTTGCGACTCGTCTGCGCGTCGCATTGAATTGGTTTTTTGATTATTTTCTTCCCCGCAGTATCGTGCAGATCGCGAACCGCGTGGATACCGCTACGCAGTACCGGCGTTACGCCAAAGGTGACATCGTGTCGGAGGCCGGACAATTTGTTGACGGTCTCTACACTGTGATCTCAGGCCGCCTTGAATCAAGAATATCGAATGCGGCGGAAGGAGAGGATTTTGTACGTATCCTCGGGCCAGGCGATTACTGGGGCGAACGCAGTCTCAGCGAAGATATGAAAACGGCAGGCACACTGATTGCGACCGAAGATACGCGCGTGATGGTCCTGCCTGCGAACGACTTCAGAAATCTCTGTGAAGCGTTTCCCGCGCTCGCCAGTTATTTCGAGTCCAAAAGCGGCAAAACCCACGCACCACCGCTGCGCCGGCATTAATAGCGTGGCTGCCCGCTCTAAATAACGACTTGCAGGTACGACTGCAGCTCGTCGTCGCCAGTGTCTTTCAGGCTGACTGTTTGCAAGTCACTGTAGCGCGGCGATCTGGATTTTCCTTGAGTTCCGCCCAATTCCACGAAATACGCCTGGCTCGTCAATAACAGCCGGCGGTTTTCCCAGATTTTGAAGTGGATATGCGCGGGACGGGGATTGTAGGCGCCCGGCACATAGGTGCGAAACTCGAAACCACCCTCGTCGTCAACGAGCGCTTCTCCCCAATACCGGAAATCGTCCCACCGATCGCCGGGACTGTCGTCTTTGGTGTGCTTGTAGCGTCCAAGTGGATCCGTGTGCCAGATATCGACGAGCGCGCCCGATTTCGGTTGGCCCCGAACGTCGACCACTCGCCCGCGAAAATGCAGGACCTTGCTGCGTGGCGCGCCGAGAATGAGGTCGTTACTCTCGTTGCGCGGACCCTCGGGATAAAAAGGGCCCTCGAAGTCCGACGGCGTCTTGTCGAGTTTTTGCCCATCCGTCAGCGCCTGTGCGATCGGACTGGCAAGCAATCCCGCCGCAACCGTCGATTGAACGAAGCTACGTCTTTTCATTTCGGTGCCTCACCAATTACCGCCACGTTCGGCACATTTTAGCATTTGTCCGGACGTGCGAACCTGTGTTTCTTTGTGCCGGTCAGGTTGCCGTGCCGGCATTTGCCAAACACAATTGCCGTACGGTTTTCCGCGCCCACAGATAGGCCACGATTCCTGATACGACGTTCGCTATCGCGTACGCAGCGAATATTCCCGGTACGGCAAAATATCGCATGCCGATGACAGCCAAAGGAACATAGAGCACCACGATTCGGCAAACGCTCACGACAACCGCTGGCATCGGCCGGCCGAGCCCGTTGAACGATGCATTCATGACCATGATCATGCCGTACGTGCCGTAGCTCATCGGGGCGATCCACAAGAACGTCGTCGTCACGCTGATGACTTTTTCGCTTTCACTGAACAGCGTCGGAAGGTACCCCGCAAGCGCCGCCAACATTATGGCGATCAACACACCACTGCCAAGGCAGAATAACGCGCATAAGGACAGCGCACGAAGGATGCGCTGTTCTTTATTGGCGGCAAAGTTCTGCCCGACAAACGGGCCGATGATCGCTGACAGCGCGAAATAACTGACCAGCATCATCGCCTCGATACGAGTGGCAACGCCGAACCCCGCTACAGCCTCCGGCCCGAAGCGCGCGATCATTGCAGTGATGATGGCCGCGCCGACGGGCACAATCGCGTTTGTGCCGGCCGCAGGAATGCCGACGTGCAGGATATCGATCCAGGATTTCCTGAGCTCCACGGGATCGGGCTTATTGTAGCTCAGCATGTTGAGCCGGTAGCGCATCAGGTACAGGGTGCCGAGGAAGATTATCCCACGCGCCAGCAGCGCTGCCATCGCGGCGCCATTCAATCCCATCTTCGGCGCAGGCCCCAGGCCAAAAATCAGAATCGGATCAAGGATGACGTTCAGGATCGACGCCATCACCATGAGCATGCTGGGCAATCGGGTATCACCGGTTGCGCGCATGCTGCTCATGCCAACCATGCCGACGACAATGAACGGTACACCGGAATAGAGGATTGTCATGAAGCCCCGGATCAATGGGATCATGTCCTCGGGCGCACCGAGGAGGCGAAACAGCGGCCCGATCGTCAGGATGCCGACAATGGAAATGACGGCAGTAATTACAAAGGACAAGAACAGGCTGTCCGTCGCGAGGCGGCGAGCGCGGCGAAAATCGTTTGCGCCGATCGCACGAGCAACAACCGATGACGTGCCAGCGCCGAGACCGATGGCCACGCTCGTCACAATCATCAGAATCGGAAAACCGAAGCCGAATGCGGCAAGCTCGCGATCTCCAACCTGGCCAATGAACCATGTGTCGATGAGGCCTTGCGCCATCATCGTCGTAATGCCGAATAGTACGGGCACGGTCATTGTGACGATATGCCGCCCAACCGAGCCCTCGGTGAGCCTGGCTGTTACTAATTCCATTAGCGTCCGGGTGCGCGGTGACGACCCTGCGGAACGCGAGGCCGGCATCTACTATGAACGACTCGCCGACGTCGTGCAAACGGCCGCAATCGATCGACTACGAGGTGCGCTATCATCACCGGCAGGCGTTTCGCCGGTCGTTGCATTGTGTTTCTCCAGTCATCGTCGAATCGATTCAAAAAGGCCGGCACGCCTGTGCATAGACTACGGGATGGCAATGCACCGGCGGAATGTGGCAAATTATGGTCAGAGTTCACTGGAGCCAGCCGTGGCAAAACGCATTGCAATCGTTGAGGACGAAGCCGCCATTCGCGACAACTACGCCGCGGCATTCAGGCGCGAGGGTTATGCCGTCGACACCTATGCTGCTCGTGGCCCGGCGCTGGACGCTTTCGACGCCCGCTTTCCCGACCTCGTCGTCATCGACATCAATCTCAAGGATGATGTCGAGGGCGGCTTCGAGCTGTGCCGGGTATTGCGCGCCAGGGCCGCCGATCTGCCGATCATATTTTTGACCGCCAGGGACAGTGAATTCGATGCGGTGTCCGGATTGCGACTGGGCGCGGACGATTACCTGACCAAGGACATCAGCCTGCCACACCTGATGGCCCGTGTCGCAGCGCTGTTTCGACGCGTCGATGCCCTGAAGACCCCCCAGGGCGGCGACAACCGGATTACGCGCGGCGATCTCGATATCGATGCCGACCGCATGTCGATTCACTGGCAGGGGGCGCCGGTTGCGCTGACATTGACCGAGTTCTGGCTGGTCCATGCAATGGCTCGCTACCCGGGACACGTCAAAAACAGGCAGCAACTGATGGATGCGGCCCAGGCCGTGCTTGACGACAATACAATCACATCGCACATCAAGCGCATCCGGCGAAAGTTCATCGCCATCGACGCGGACTTCGACAGGATTGAGACCGTGTACGGCATGGGCTATCGCTGGATCAGCGGCTAACGCTCGCGCTCTGTGCAATGAACCTGAAGCGGCAGTTGCTCCTGATCAGCCTGCTGACGCTCGTCCTCCCATGGGCCGGATGTGAGTTCATTCGAGAGACCGAATTTGCGTTGCGCATCGGACAACAGCAAATGCTGTCGGGTACGGCACGCGCACTGGCCGAATCATTCGCGTTGTCCCCCGAGGAATTTCCGGCCTACGATGGCACCGCTCATCTATTTGGTGACCAGCTGTACGGTCATCCGCTGGCCGCCCGCCCGACGATTGACGGCTATTTCGATGATTGGCCACTCGGCACGGCATCACTGCGCACCTTACAGGGCGCGGACGGTCCGATTCGATTCGCGATCGGTCTCTATGAGCAATCGCTCTATCTGTATGTCGAGGTTGCCGACCGCAACGTCGTGTACGCAATGCCTTCGGCGATTACGGTAGACAACGGGCCGCAATATGCAGACCGCGTCAGCCTGATAAGCGCGAATCCACCGTATCTTGAAGAGTCCATCACGTTTGCGGCAGAGGCCCCCGGAGCCGTCGTTACGTACATACGCACAACCCGCGGACTCACTCCGGAGCCTACAATACTCGCGCACTGGCAGGATGTGCCTGGTGGCTTTCAGCTCGAATCGCGCATCCCGCTGAGCCTGCTCGGTACGCACATCGGCATCAGCATACGTAACACTTCGTCTGTGCATGAACGCGGCACAACGAGCTCCACGTTGCTGGCCGGTACACCCGGTGCATTCGTTCGTATTTCGCCGGAGCTGACGCACATCGCACAGGACCTGGTGCAGCCCGGTACCCGGCTCGTCGTTACGGACAGGCGTGGCTGGCGTATAGCCTCGGTCGGGGACCCGGGTAGTCAAGCCGGACCCCGTACCAATGTCGTCTCGAACTGGCTGCGCGTCGCCTATGAAGCGTTTGTCGAACCCGGCACCGAAGCCGCGCTGGCCAGCCCCAACGCGAGCGGTCGCGAGCAACAGCCCTACATCGTCGCCGCACTGGATGGGCGCCGCGAGCCTGCGTGGTTTCGGAGCGCTGACAGCGGCACGGCCATCGTTGCCGTCGCTGAGCCCATCATTGCAAATGGCGCCACTATCGGCGCTGTCGTCGTGCAGCAGAGCACAGGCGCGATACTGAGCCTGACAAACCAGGGACTTGCCCGGCTGATGAAAGTGACATTGATCGCAACATTGCTCGTCGCCGCGGGTCTGCTTGGTTACGCAACATGGTTGTCACGGCGCATCCGGCAGCTCAGCGTTGCCGCCGAGCAAGCACTCGACGACGACAATTTGCACATGACATTGCCCAGCACTCGTGCAATGGACGAGATCGGCGACTTGTCCCGCAGTTTTTCCCATGTATTGCATCAGCTCGGCGATTACAACGACTACCTTCGGTCCCTCGCGTCAAAATTGTCACACGAGTTGCGCACACCGCTTGCCATCGTTACCTCGTCATTGGAAAACCTCGAGCATGAGCCGTTGAACGAGGCATCCACGACTTACATGGCCAGAGCCAGGGACGGCGCCGACCGACTGCGGCGCATCTTGAGTGCGATGAGCGAAGCCAGCCGGGTCGAAGAACTGATGGCTCAAGCCGAGTCTGAACTGTTCGATTTGCATTTGGTGCTCGAGGCGACGGTCAACGCTTATCGGGATGTCTACGACAATCGTCGCTTCGTATTGGACAGCACAGCCGTTATCACCTCAACCCTCGGCTCGCCGGAACTCATCATTCAGATGCTCGACAAACTCGTCGACAATGCTGCGGAATTCAGTGACGACGGCGACACGATCACAATTGGCCTGCATGGAGACGACGCCGAACTGCGCATCACCGTCAGTAATCCGGGACCGTCATTACCCGAGCGCATGCGGACACAATTGTTTGACTCGATGGTGTCGGTACGCGCCGAAGATGGTGACAAACATCTGGGCCTGGGCCTATACGTCGCCAGGCTGATCGCCGAAGGGCATGGCGGTCGAATCGATGCGCAAAATATCGATGCGGGCGTCATGTTCACGGTATCGCTCCCCGCCGCACCCGGCTAGCGCAACTCCACTACCAGACGCCCAGGTACTTCGAGATGCCCTTGGCCGCTTCGCGCCCCTCGAACACCGCGATCGTGAACAATGCCGACGGCATGGATACTTTGGTTACGCGCGTGACCATGCGCGCACCGCCGGAGATTACGCGCTGCCCGGCGTAGCGCTTAGAATTCCAACGCGAGCAGTCGTATCGTTCCCGTGCTCGTGAACGACAAGGGCCTTACAAATGGCATGTCAATCTCGAACCGGCCCTCGAGTTTGTAAGGCACGTCACGACGCACACCATCACGCACGATGAACAGCAGTTTTGGCGCAGTCTGCAGAAGATTGAGGCTGACGCTGATCGCAAATGCTCCATCGCTACCCGCCGGCACCGTGAACGCGCTCTGTGTTGCACCGCTCGCGAAGCGCTGACCGTCGAGTTCAACACCATAACTTACAGCCTTGATCGGCAGAGGAAACGGATTCGGGTTAGTCACATCAAAGTCGAGTACAAATGTCTGCTTATCGAGAGCAAGTTCCGTCACCTGCACCTGTCTGAGGCTGACCCGCGGCTCACTGACAAGCTGCTCCATACTCGCGCATGACGCCATCAGACAGGCGATCAAAACCCAGGCCGTGCCATTGATAGTCGTACGTCTGTCCATGCCAGTCACCCCCTAGCGCAAGTCGCTGCCTAACTGCCCCCACCTGGCGGCAATCAGTAACCAGTCGTCGCCGTCATGTTCAAGCTCGAATGTGAAGTGATACACATCCGCGCTGAACCCCATCGTGCCGTCATTCGTTCCGGCCATCGCCGCCGTCAGCGAGACCTTTGCAGCGGTGCCGCCGATGACGGTAACTTCCTCGATCCTCGTCACAAGCGCAATTTTCTGCTGACGGAGAAAGTAGATTCGCAGCAGATTTTCGAGGCTGTCCCGACTGTTGCCGCGCGCGTCCGCATAGGCCGGAGAGATCATGCGCATGAGCGCCCGACGCTCTTTCGCCTCCGCCGCCTCCTGGCCCTGGCGCAACCAGTTCCGAACTTGCTCTTCGGGTCCCGTCGCCGGGCCGCCACACGCTGTCATGGCGCTGCAAAGCAGTACCAGCAGCGGCAGGCGCCGCGCACGTGCGCGGCCGGGTCCGCCCCGACGAGCGCAAGAGTGTGCCCTGGTTTCCGAAACGGCGGTTGTCATCTGCTAAAGTCTACTGTCAAAGCCGGCAGCAAATGATCGCAGCCGTCGATTCCGTGACGTGGTTCGCACTTTCGCCGTACTATTGCACGTGCGCGTCGCCTCATTCACCCGCGAGTAGTGCCGCCCCGAACGTGACGCACTAGCGGCCCCTGCGGGTCGCGAGACACCTGTCATGACAGTAAGACCAGTGAGCGAGACCACGGATACAGCAATCGCTGATGATGATCAGGCTCGCATCGACGCCATCCTGTCCTTCTGGTTCAAAGAGCACGAACTCAGTGCGCCGCAAATTGATCGTCGCATGGATATCTGGTTCGGTGAAGATCCGATTTTTGATCACGAAATTGAGAAGGATTTTTCAGCCGACGTCGACAAGGCATCAGACGGCGAACTCGATCATTGGGCTCATGACCCCCGCGGCCGGCTCGCGCTGATCATTCTGCTTGATCAGTTCCGTCGCAGCATATATCGCAACACCACGAGTGCTTTCGAAAAAGATCCCGCCGCCCTGAAACTCTGCGTCGAGGGCGCGATGGAGGGCAAAGACAAGGGCCTGAGCCCTATACAACGCGTGTTTTTCTACATGCCGCTGCAACACGCCGAATCGCGCAAGGTACAAGCGAAATCGGTCGAACTCTTCGCGCGCCTCGCCGAGGCCGTATCACCGACTCTTCGTGAGACATTCATGACGGTCGCTCAATTTGCCGAGTTGCATCGTGACATCGTGGAGCGGTTCGGCCGTTTCCCACACCGCAACAAAATGCTAAACCGCAAAAATACAGCCGAAGAAAACGAGTATCTCGGCGACGACGAAACGTAGGCTCGCCAATACATCCACGAAGATCAACGCCCTGGTAACCCGGCTCCCATTGGCGCCAGGCACAACCGTGAACTATGCCGTTCAATGTCAATAACAATAATGAATGGAGAAGCGGCAATGCACAGGCGCAAATTCTGTAAGACCGCATTGGCTGCCGGGCTGACGGTGGCGCTGACGGGATGCGACATCAGCCCATCCGGAACGAAAAACCAGGCCTCCAGCACGATAAACGCCATCACTGGCGCCGGTAACGAAGTCAGCATTGAAAGAGCCGCAGTCACCGAGCTCGCCGAAAGCCTGCAGGGCTCCATGCATCTGCCCGGCGACGAGGCTTACGACGTCGTTCGCAAGGTCTGGAACGGGATGATCGACAAGCATCCGGCGATGGTCGTCCAGTGCGGGAGCGTCAACGATGTTTCCCTCGCTGTACAATTCGCGGGTCAGCGCAACCTGCTCGTTGCGGTCAAGGGCGGTGGCCACAGCTTTCCGGGCAAATCGACCTGCGATGGCGGCATGATGATTGACCTGTCGCAAATGCACGGCGTTGACGTCGATGTCGACGCGAAAACTGCACGCGTTGCTGGCGGCGCGTTACTCGGTCATCTGGATGGTGCGGCGCTCGCCCACAATCTCGTCACCACCGCCGGGATCGTGTCGCACACGGGCGTAGGCGGCTTCACACTCGGTGGCGGCATGGGACGCACTGACAGGCTGCACGGTCTCGCGATCGACAACCTGCTTGCGGCGACCGTGGTGACCGCGACCGGCGAAGTGCTGCGCGCGAGCGACGCAGAGAACGCCGACCTGTTCTGGGCAATTCGCGGCGGCGGCGGCAACTTCGGCGTTGTCACTGAATTCGTCTATCGCTTGCACCCGTTCAATCCGTCGGTCTACGGCGGCAACCTATTTTACAGTTTCGACCAGGCCCGTGACTTTCTGCATTTCTATGCGGAGTTCAATGAGACCTTGCCGGATGAAGCGAGCGTCGAGCCGCAATTCGTATTCGACGATAGTCGTGGGCCTGTGTTGATGGTCGAAGTTTGCTATGCGGGCGACCACGCGGCGGGCGAGCAGGTGATGGCGCCGCTTGTTGCTTTCGGCAAACGCCTGTCTGGCGAACTTGGTGCTGTGTCCTACCAGCAAATGCAGACATCCGTAGACGCTATGCTGGCGCATGGCGGTCTGTACTATTTGAAGTCAGGTTTTTTCATTGAGCTGACCGAGGCCTCCATTGACGCGATGGTCGGCAATTTCGAAGGTGACCATTTGCCGTTTACGTGGTTCCAGCATCTCGGCGGCGCCAGTGCGCGAGTCGCGCCGGACGCGACCGCCTATCCGCACCGAAATGTCCGGTTTAACTACGGCATTATGGATGCCTGGGGCGATCCTGCCGAAAGCGACATGCGTATTGCAGCGGTGCGCCGATATTACAAGGCGCTCGAGCCGCATATGAAAGGCTTTTATACGAATCTCAACGACGATACCGAGAAAAAAACCCGGGGAAATTTCGGCGAAAACTACCCGCGGCTCGTCGAAGTCAAGAACCGCTACGATCCGACGAACCTGTTCCGCCTAAATGCGAACGTTCAGCCGACTGTCTGACCACGCACGGATCAGCAAGTCGTGGCCTGAGGCGGCGGCGCGTGCCGTGCCGTCTCAGGCGTACTTTAAAACGGCTCGCGACAGGCGCAGGAATCGCCACGTCAACAGTAGCGCCGCCACCGAAAGACCGACAACGAACCCGCCCCAGATGTAACTCGGTGGCAACCGATAGCTTACGGCAGCCATGTAAGCGAGCGGAAACGCGAGCACCCAGAACGCAAACGTGTTGATGATCATCGGCATGCGGGTGTCTTTGTAACCACGCAACGCGCCCGCCGCCCCGATCTGTATGCCGTCGCCTATCTGGAAAATAGCGGCCATTAACAGCAGGCTGATCGCTATTCCCCTGACCGAAGCATCGTCGGTGTAAAGGCCCACAACCGCATCGCGGAACACGAGCAGGAATGTCGCCGAGCAGGTCATGAACAGCGCACAGATCAGAATGCCCGCGGCGCCACAGTAGCGCGCTGCACCGGGCTTGCCGGCCCCCAGCGCCTGTCCAACCCGAATGGTGATCGCCGAACTCAACGCCAGTGGCACCATGAACATTGTGGAGGCGAAATTGATCGCGATCTGGTGCGCCGCGGCAACCTGTGGCCCGAGGGTCCCGATCAGGATCGACACGGCACTGAACAGACCGGACTCCGCCGTGATCGCTACCGCGATCGGCACGCCGAGGGCGATGATTTCCCTGAGTACGCGCAGCCGCGGCGGCGCAATGCGCGAGAAGATTTGCAGTGGCTTGTAGCGCGGATTGAGCGCTACGTAGCCCACGATGACGAACATGATGATCCACATCGTGATCGCGCTCGCCAGCCCGCAACCGACAACCCCCATCGCGGGTGCTCCGAAGTGCCCGTACATCAACACGTAATTCAGAAATACGTTGCAGACGAACGCGATGATCGACGTATACATGATCGGCCGTGTGTGCCCGATGCCTTCGGTCGTAAAACGCAACGCGAGGAAGATGAACATCGCCGGCGCGCCGAGTGTGATGGCCTTTACGTAGCCGACGGTCATGTCCCTGAAGGCGATGTCGACGCCGATCTGCGTCAGCAAGGGGTCGACGAGGTACTGCGCAATGAGTATCAGCGGCACCGCGAGCCCGATGCCGATATAGATGCCCTGACGCGTGTACCGGCCGATCATCGCCTCATCGCCGGAGCCGAAAAGGCGCGCCGCGATCGGCGATATTGCCATCAACAGGCCCATGGAAAAAATGAAGCCGAGAAACCAGACGCTGCCGCCAACGGCAACCGCCGCAAGAGCCTCGGCGCCCAGGCGGCCGGCCATGACGGCATCCGCGAATTGCATGCCTGCAACGGCTAAATTGTTGACGATCAACGGACCCGCGATGCGCATCAGCGCGCGTGTCTCGTCAACGAAACTCCTGCGGATCAAGCATGCCCTCCAGGAATGCGGCCACTGTTGTCCAGATCAGGCCGACCAAGAATTGCACATGATTACACGGTGCGCTCATCGAAGCAGCGACTAATCAAAGCTACGCCGGGCCTGCCGGCCGATCATGCTGGCCGTCTGAAATTGGCGGCGAGCCGCTCTCGATAGTCTCGGCCAATAGTGTAAAGTTGCATGCCTTAGCAAGTGCATTTGCCAATATCGGAGGCAATCATGCTGCATGACGGACGGGTCGCACGAGTCGCCGTGGTCGGCGGGTCACGCATTCCATTTGTCCGGTCGCATTCGATTTACCGGCACTGCTCCAACCAGGAGATGATGACCGCGGCATTGACCGGGCTGGTCGACAAATTCGACCTCAGGGGGCAAACGCTTGGCGACGTCGCGTTGGGTGCCGTTATCAAGCATTCGCGAGACTGGAATCTGGCACGCGAAAGCGTGATGGATTCGGGCCTGTCGATGCGAACACCTGGCGTCGACCTGCAACGCGCCTGCGGCACGAGCCTCGAAGCAACGATCATGATCGCCAACAAGATCGCTCTCGGGCAGATCGAATCGGGTATCGCCGGTGGTACCGATTCGGTCAGTGATGCCCCGATTGTGTATCGCGACGGCTTTCGCCGCGTCCTGCTCGATGTCCACGCGGCGCGATCGCTTGTCCAGCGCATCACGCCATGGTTCCGCCTTCGACCGAAGCATTTCATACCCGAGCTCCCCGGCGTCACAGAGCCGCGAACGAAACTGTCTATGGGCGAAAGTACCGAGATCATGGCAAAGCACTGGGGCATCCAGCGAGAGCATCAGGACCAGTTGGCGCTCGAAAGCCATGTAAAGGCCGCCGCCGCTTATGACGCCGGCTGGTACGACGACCTCGTCGTGCCGTTCCGGGATGCAGAGGAAGACAACAACATACGACGCGATACGACGTTCGAGAGGCTGTCCGCGCTGAAGCCGGTTTTCGACAAGAGCGGCGAGGGCACGATGACGGCGGGCAACAGCACACCGCTGACGGACGGTGCCGCCGCCGTGCTATTGGCCGACGAGGAATGGGCGCGCCTGAAGAATCTTCCCGTACTCGCATACCTGACGTTTGCAAAGGTGGCGGCGGTCAACTTCGTCGACGACGAGGGGTTGCTGATGGCCCCCGCATATGCCGTTTCCGAAATGCTCAAAGAGGCGAATTTGCGCCTGCAGGATTTCGATTTTTACGAAATTCACGAAGCGTTTGCCGCACAGACAATTGCGACGATCAAAGCATGGCAGTCACCGAAATTCTGCCGCGATCGTCTCGGCCGCAACGAACCAATGGGTCCGATCGCGCTGGCGAAACTCAATGTCAAAGGCGGCAGCATCGCGATCGGGCACCCGTTTGCGGCGACCGGCGCCCGGATCGTGGCAACGATGGCGAAACTCCTCAGTGAAAAAGGATCGGGGCGCGGATTGATCTCTGTGTGTACGGCCGGCGGCATGGGCGTGACGGCTATCATGGAGGCCGCGCCGACCGTTACATAGCATGATGCGATAACAGTGTGGACCGCCTGCTGCCCAGGTGACACCACGCACGGCGGATTCTCGGGGAAACGATGGCGGAATTCAGCGCCTTTCTGGCATTCCTGAACAGTATTCTCTGGCACGAGTATGTGCTCTATGCCATCGTCGGCACGGGCATTCTGTTCACGATCTGGAGTGGATTTTCGCAGTATCACGCGTTGACTCATGGACCGTCCGTCATTCGCGGTGTCTACGACGATCCCGATGACCCCGGCGCCATCAACCACTTCCAGGCTCTGTCGGCAGCCCTGTCCGCAACTGTGGGGCTGGGCAACATCGGCGGTGTCGCGCTTGCCATCTCGCTGGGCGGGCCAGGCGCAGTCTTCTGGATGTGGGTCGTTGGCTTTCTCGGCATGGCAATCAAGCTGACTGAAGTGACTCTCTCGATGCTGTATCGCAACATCGACGATCCCGACAATCCGCATGGCGGGCCGATGTGGGTTGCGGCCAAAGCTTTCGAGCGAAAAAATCTCGGCGGCCTCGGCCGAACGATCGGCGTCATCTTTTGCCTGACCTTACTTATGTCGGCAACGACCGGCGGCAACATGTTTCAGGCGTGGAATGTCGGTGAATTGACGCAAGCGTATTTCTCGGTACCGAGCTGGATCTCGGGCATCATTCTTGCCCTGATTGTCGGCACTGTCATCATCGGCGGCATCAAGCGCATCGGCAAAGTCACGGCGACACTCGTGCCGGTCATGGTCGTCCTGTATCTGCTGACGGGTTTTTACGTACTGGCACTCAACATCACCGACATGCCGGCGATTTTCGTCCTGATCGTCAAGTCTGCGTTCGTACCAACCGAAGCCGCCGGCGCATTCATTGGTGGCACGGCCGCATCGGCGTTCATGTTCGGCCTCAAGCGCGCTGTGTTTTCGAACGAAGCGGGCCAGGGCTCATCGCCTATCGCCCACGCGGCTGCAAAGACCGATGAGCCTGCCCGTGAGGGCATCGTTGCGGGCCTCGAGCCGTTCATCGACACGATCGTCGTATGCACTTTTACGGCGCTGATTATTCTGTCAACCGGAATCTGGAATCGTGCGCCGGACATCCCGTTCACCGATACGCCTGCGCTTTCGCAGACCGCCTCCGGCTGGCAGTTCGCAGAAACTCGCGTGCCCGGCAACGACTGGCACGAGCGTGACAAGGTCATCCTCATCGTCGAAGCCCACGAGAGAGACGACGGTTTCAGCCGGCACAAGATCGAAGGCACGGTCGCTCTCGACGCCTCGGGCTACTGGATTACCTGGAGCGCATTTGACAGCACGGTATCACCCACAGTGGTCGGCGATGGCTTTTACAGGGCCTACGTCGGCGCAACGCTGACGGCAAAGGCGTTCGACAGCGTCAAACCGGGTCTCGGCAAGTGGCTGGTTTCCATCGCCGCATGGTTGTTCGCCGTTTCGACCATCATTTCGTGGAGTTACTACGGCGAGCAGGGCATGGTGTTTCTCGCCGGCGAGAAATACGTGCTCGCCTACAAAATCGTGTATTGCATGCTGATCGTCATCGCGACGCTCGGCTTCATCAAGACCGATACCGACCTGGACAATGTAATCGGTGTCGGAACCGGCGTTATGGTGTTCGCGAACATTCCGATCTGCTGGTTCTTCGGCTACCAGGCCATGCGCGCCTACAAGGAATATGTCGGCCGGCTGAAGTCCGGCCGCATGGGCCCCGATCATCCGCCGCCGCATCTTGACGAATTACTGTCCGGCCGGGACGTGCACCGGAATTGAGCGATGCCCCTGGTGATGCGGCCGTAGGCTTGTCGCGCATCAGCGTCCCGGCCGCCGCTATTGGCTTAATTTGTCCCCGCGCCGTATGGACTTCAACACGCTGTCCAGGCGTGCCTTCGCCTGTGCGGTGACTCCACCGCGCTGGTATTCGTCCACAACGAAAGATTCGACGCGTCCTATGATGTCGTCGATGCTTGCGTCATTGAATTCTCGCTCGCTCGCAACGCCATCGGGTGAATGCCGGTGGGCGCCGAACAAATTGATCCAGTGTTCGCTTCGTTTTCCGACTCCGAGCAGGCGATAAAATTGTGGGCCGGGATGTTCGCCGTCACCACCGATTAAACTGGCCACCCCGGCGATCAATGACGCCGGCACAAGAATCAGATCCCTGAGGCCATCGACGACCAGCTTCACCTGCAGCACGGCCACATCACGAATCAACGTCCATCGGTCCGGTTGCCGGATGTTATTGGGCATGTTTTCTTGCACCGCCGGAAATTCTCCGTAAATGTCAATGAAGACAAGCAATTATACCGCGGCTGGCTGGCACGGGCGCAGTCTTTCCAGTACTGTTACGGTCAACAAACATCGATTCTGATTTTTATGCCGGCGTTTCACTCCTCGCCTGAATACGAGCATGGCAATTCCGGGTCTCTCGGTGTCTTGCTCGTCAACCTGGGTACGCCTGACGAACCCACTCCCGCGGCAGTACGGCGCTACCTCAAAGAATTTCTCTGGGACCCGCGCGTTGTGGAGCTGCCGCGACTGCCCTGGTGGCTGATGTTGCACGGCGTAATCCTGCGAATCCGGCCGGCGCGCTCCGCCCGCGCCTATCAGAAAATCTGGACCGAACACGGCTCTCCGTTGTTGCGGCATTCGGAGGATATTGCCGCGGCACTCCAAAACCACCTGTCCGCACGCAGCGCCGGCAGCGTTCATGTCCGCCTCGGAATGTCCTACGGAAAGCCGTCGATCGATGACGCACTCAACATGCTGCACGCCGACGGTGCACGACGCATCATTTTGCTGCCGCTGTATCCGCAGTACTCAGGAACAACGACGGGCTCGGTCTTCGACGCTGTGACGGCGGCACTGTCGCGGCGGCGCTGGATCCCCGAATTGCGAACCATCAACCAATACCACGATTCCCCGGGCTACATCGCCGCGCTGACGTCGAGCATTCGAGACAATTGGGACCGAAACGGTCGCGGTGAAAAACTGCTGTTTTCGTTTCACGGACTGCCGCAGGAAAATCTGGCACGAGGTGATCCTTATCACTGCCAGTGCCACAAAACCGCGCGCCTGACTGCCGCGTCTCTCGAGATCGGCGATGATGAGTGGATCGTATCGTTTCAGTCGCGCATCGGTCGGGCCGAGTGGTTGCGGCCATACACGGACGAAACGATCGGCGGATTCGGCAGCAGCAAGCTTGGTCGTATCGACGTCGTTTGCCCGGGCTTCGCGGCTGACTGTCTCGAAACTCTCGAGGAAATCGAGATACGTTACCGCGATCTGTTTCGCGCGGCGGGCGGTGCCGAACTCAATTATATTCCCGCCCTGAATGCCCGTGACGACCACATCGCATTCCTGAGCCGCCTGGTGTCGAAACACGCGGGCGGCTGGCCCGAATCGTCACCCGACTGGAGCGCGAGTGAAGCGGCACGTCAAAGTGACAAATCCCGGCAACGGGCACTTGCGATGGGAGCGCAGCAATGAGCGGCATTGGGCGCTTTCTCGAGTTCGGTGTGCGTACTCCCGATATCGTCGAGTCGCTGCATTTTTACAAGGTTCTCGGTTTCGTCGAGCTCGAAATTGGCGACGTGTGGTCACACAAGTATGCCGTGGTCAGCGACGGAGTGCTTTGCATTGGCCTGCACGATCGCGTCTTCGATGCGCCTGCCATTACTTTTGTACAGCCGGAACTTGCACGGCACGCGCGCTCGATGTCCGATCATGGCTTTGAGTTCAGTTTCATGCGCCTCGATGAAGACGTGTTCAACGAAATCGGCCTGACCGATCGTGACGGCCACACGATCACGATGCTCGAGGCTCGCACCTTTCATGGCGTTGACGAGGACGACAATGATTCACTTTGCGGCACCTGGTTCGAGTTGACGCTGCCGGCGCGTGATGTCACGCGCTCTGCGCGATTCTGGGCTCCGATCGCGCCGGTCGTACTCAGCATG
Organism: Pseudomonadota bacterium; assembly: GCA_022560695.1. Classification (GTDB taxonomy): domain Bacteria; phylum Pseudomonadota; class Gammaproteobacteria; order Steroidobacterales; family Woeseiaceae; genus UBA1847. The sequence goes on along the minus strand of JADFSP010000002.1, from coordinate 120,536 downwards.
CGCGAAGAGCCTACCGTTCATATGCGCTTCGATGCCGGTGGCATTGCGCTCGGGCTTTCAGAGAGCATCGCACTCGACACGCCATCACTGTGTTTCAAGTGCCGCGACAGAGCGGCGCTGTCGGCGTTGATTGAACAACACGGGATGGCCTGCGAGCGATTCCCGGGATTCGAGGGGGCATTCTGCGTCCTCAAGGCGCCGGAAGGTACGCCGCTGTACATGTTCGACGAGGATTTTCTCGGCGAAGCTTACGAAGTCGACGAGGGCAGCATGGAAACGGGCGTCAGGAGCCTCTTCTCGGATTAATCCAGCAGCTCTCGCATCAAGCCGATGGCACGTTCGAGATAGCTGCGGCCGAAAAGATTGAGATGATTCAGCACGTGGTACAGCTGGTACAGCTTCAGCCGTTGTGCGTGTCCTTCGGCCAGCGGCCAGCCTGACTCGTATGCCTCATAAAACGACCGGCCGAAGCCACCGAACAGCTTCGTCATCGCAATGTCGGACTCGCGATCGCCGAAATAGACAGCAGGGTCGAAGATCACCGGCACACCGTTCGCGCTGCCCCAGTTGCCACCCCAGAGGTCACCGTGAAGCAGCGATGCGACAGGTTCATAACCGCGGAACAGCGACGATAGCCTGAGCGCAAGCGCCTGGCCCAGCTTTTGCAACTCACCCGAATATCCATTCTCATTCGCAAGGCTGAGTTGAAACAACAATCTGCGCTCACGGAAGAATTCGATCCAGTCTGCAGATCGTGCATTTTGCTGCGGCGTCAGGCCGATCGTATTGTCGCGATGCCAGCCGAATCGTTCGGCCGTATGCCGGTGCATTTGCGCCAACTGTTCGCCAATTCGTTTTTCGGCAGCGGCGTCCGGACGGCTGAAGAAGATCCACTCGAGCGCGAGAAATGCCTCGTGATCGGTACAGCCGCAGCAAAGCACCCGGGGAACGCGTATTGTTCCGGGCGCCGCAAGTTCCGCCAGCCCGTCGGCCTCGGCTTCGAACATGTCGAATGCGGCAACGCGCGCGGTCTTGATGAATGCCGGGCCGCTATCGGTCTCGATCCGCCACGCTGCGCTGATGTCTCCTCCGCCGACGGCGTGAGCTTCGACAGGCCGCGTTACCTCGATACCGAGTCTGGAGCATGTGGCGGCGATGGCTTTCCAGTGTGGCATTGAATCGAGTCGCTGCGACACCTCTCGACTGTCAGCTATCAACCGTGCCGGAGGTCGGATACCCGCTCGGCCTGGCGCCGCAGCGCCATGCCGATACCAGCCTCGTCAAACAGCGCATTGATGTCACCAAGTTTTGGCGGCGTAGGGCGCATGCCGGTCGCGGGGTGATCAATCGGCACATCACATGCGATGCCGGTCAGTCGCCGCGCCAGCATCGCATCGTCCTTGTGTAATTCGAGTTTCGCGCCAAGTGTTTTTGCTCCGCGGACGGTGACCTCGTGGACCTTGTCGAGGTTGGCATAGATTTCCTCAAGGCTGCCGAAATGTTGCAGCAGTGCAGTGGCCGTCTTTTTGCCAACGCCGGGTACGCCGGGAATGTTGTCGACGCTGTCGCCCGCCAACGCGAGAAAATCGGCAATCTGCTCGGGCCATACGCCAAACGTCTCGGGAATCTGCTGATAGCCTATTTTCCCCCTGCCCGCGATGTCCCAGAACACATCTGCCTCGGAGAGCAACTGAGCGAGGTCCTTGTCACGGGTGACAATCGTCGACGCGCGACCGCGGCGGCGGCCATGTTCGACGAGCGTGCCGATCAGATCGTCGGCCTCATACCGCGGGCATGCACATTCCATGATGCCGAGTGCGCGCGTGAATCGCCGGCATTGCTCGAATTGTCGCTTGAGTTCGACCGGCGCCGGTTCCCGGTTGGCCTTGTACTGTGGATAAATTTCAGCACGGAACGACGTTGTCAGACTCTCGTCGAAAAGCACGGCAACAAATTCGGGGTTGACACGTTCCATGAAGTCGCCGAGAAAACGGCAGTACCCGTACAGCGCGTTGACCGGGTTGCCGTCGCCATCAACCATGTCATCGGGCATCGAAAAGTGAGCCCGGAACACGTATACGCTGGCATCGATCAGATATTGCATCGATGGCGAGTATAGCTGCTTTCGTGGCAACGTTAGGAGGGCCTTCAGGCCCTGCTACACGTGGAATCGGGTATCGATAATCTGATCTCCGGAGAACAGGTGATCAGTCAACCTCGCATGCAGCGGGCTCGATCGAGGTATGTGCGCAAGCAAGTACTGCATCTGATCCGCGAGGACGCGGCGCCCCTTGAGATAAATATATTCGGCATAGGTTGGCGTGAACGGTACCGCAATCAATTGCATCGTGGCCTGTTCGGGCGTACGGCCGCCTTTGTAGTTATTGCAGCGGCGGCACGCCGTCGCAACGTTGTTCCAGGTATCGCCCCCGCCGCGCGAGATCGGTGTGATGTGATCGCGTGTCAGGTCACGCGTGGGATATCGCATGCCGCAATACAGGCACAGATTTGCATCGCGCTTGAATAATGTTCGGTTGTTCAGTGGCGGCACATACCTGTCGCGGTTACGGGAAAGACTCCGGCTCGTGCCGTGGGTCGCAATGATCGAATTGACATCCACGTGGCTACGGTTGCCATCGAGGCTGCTATAGCCACCGTAGACAGTGTAAAGACGCGTCCCACAGTCGTACGCCACCTGCTCGGAGTGGTAGAGGCGTACCGCTTCACGGTAGTCGATCCACTCGAGCGGCATTCCGGCGACATCCGTTCGCAGTACCTGCTGCGAAATGTCGGAAGCGAGTCCAGCGAGCATAAGAAATCCTCAATTTTTGCTCTTTGCCACATCCTGCACACGGAGTATTACAGATTGTGCGCGTCTAGTTTGCCGATCAGCCAGCAAAAATCAACATGAAGACCTGGCCGGAGCACCTGTCTCCCGTCTCATTTTCTGCTGGCAAGCGCCCTCAAGACAGCGTCGAGGCTATCTTTCGCATCACCAAACAGCATGCGCGTGTTTTCCTTGAAAAACAGAGGATTTTGCACGCCTGCATATCCGGTGGCCATGCTTCGTTTCAGGACGATTGTTGTCGCGGCCTTCCATACTTCGAGCACGGGCATGCCGGCGATCGGACTGTCCGGAACGTCCTGGGCCGACGGGTTCACGATGTCGTTCGCGCCGATGACGACCGACACGTCGATATTCGGGAAGTCGTCATTGATTTCGTCCATCTCATAGACGATGTCGTACGGAACCCTGGCTTCGGCAAGCAATACATTCATGTGCCCGGGCATACGACCTGCGACCGGATGTATGCCAAAGCGGACGTTGATCTTTCTGTCGCGCAACACTCGTGTGATTTCAAACACCGCGTGCTGCGCCTGTGCGACTGCCATGCCGTATCCGGGAACGATCATGACCTCCTTTGCATTCGTGAGCAGCGCCGCAGTTTCCTCGGAATCGATAGCGGCGACTTCGCCATCGATGTCACCGCTCGCGGCAGCCGCTCCGCCGCCCGTGCCGAAGCCCCCGGCAATGACGGCAATGAACTTGCGGTTCATCGCACGACACATGATGTAGCTCAGGATCGCGCCGCTCGACCCGACCAGCGCGCCGGTGACAATCAGCAAATCGTTATCGAGCATGAATCCGGTCGCCGCCGCTGCCCAGCCCGAGTAACTGTTCAACATCGAAATAACGACCGGCATGTCGGCACCCCCTATCGCCATCACCATGTGCATGCCGTACAGCAAAGCGATCGCCGTCATCAACATCAGGGGTGTCATGCCGCCACCGGCCGCCGACTGCAAGACGAAGTCCCTGCCGAACCAGATCACCGCGATGAGCAGAGCAAGATTGAACCAATGTCGGCCCGGAACCAGTAACGGTTTGCCGCCGATACGTCCCGAGAGTTTGCCAAACGCGATCACCGAGCCGGACAGCGTCACGGCGCCGATAAGGATTCCGATGTAGGTCTCTATGTCGTGGATCGTCTGTTCCACGCCAACCAGGTGCATGGACGAATCCATGAAATTTGCGAATCCAACCAGGACAGCGGCAAGGCCCACGAGGCTGTGCAAAATGGCGACAAGTTCAGGCATCTGCGTCATCTGCACGCGTCGCGCGAGCATGATACCGACGCTTCCGCCAACAAGAAGCGCGACAAACAGAATCACATAATGCCCGGTCACAACGCCAAGCAAGGTCGCCAGCAACGCGATTGCCATTCCAGCGATGCCGTACCAGTTACCGCGACTGGCCTTCTCCTGGTTCGAAAGGCCGCCGAGGGCGAGGATGAAGAGGACCATCGCAACGATGTATGACACGGTTACGATGCCGCTGCTGATCATGTCAACCTTACTTTCTGAACATGTCGAGCATGCGGCGGGTGACGGCAAAACCGCCGGCGATATTGACGCTCGCTATCATTACCGTGAACGCCGCGAGCCACATGATCAACATGTTCTCCGAACTTATCTGCAACAAGGCGCCAATGATGATGATGCTGGATATCGCGTTCGTGACACTCATCAGCGGTGTATGCAGTGCCGACTTCACGTTCCAGATCACCATGTAACCGACAAAGCAGGCCAGAACGAAGACCGTGAAGTGCGCCATGAAAGAGGGTGGCGCTACGGCTCCCAGGCCGAGCAGCGCGAGTCCGCCGGCACACGCTGCAATGATCGGCCCTGCAAGCGATGGCTTGGATGCAATCACTGCGGGTGCCGGCTCGGATTTGGGCGCTGGCGGCGCCGCCGAAAGTTTCGGCGCCGGTGGCGGCCACGTCGTTTCACCCCCGGTACATATCGTAGCACCGCGGATTATCTCGTCCTCCATGTCGAGAACGATCTCGCCGTCTTTCCCCGGCGTGAGTTCGGCCAGCAGGTTGCGGAGATTCGTTGCATACAACTGGCTGGACTGCGCCGCAAGGCGGCTCGGCAAATCGGTATAACCGATGATCGACACCCCGTGGCGATGTACGACCTGATCCGGCTCGGTCAGTTCGCAATTACCGCCCTGCTCGGCTGCGAGGTCGACGATGACGCTGCCGTTTTTCATCGAGCGCACCATGTCTGCCGTAATCAGTTTCGGAGCCGGCTTGCCCGGTATCAGCGCCGTCGTGATGATGATGTCGACGTCCCTGGCCTGCTCCGCGAACAACGCCATCTCGGCTTCGATGAACGCCTTGCTCATCACCTTTGCATATCCGCCAGCGCCTGCGCCGTCCTCATCTTCAAAATCGAGTTCCAGAAACTCGGCGTCCATGCTCTCGACCTGCTCCTTGACCTCCGGCCGCGTGTCGAATGCACGGACAATCGCACCCATGCTTTTTGCCGCGCCGATCGCCGCCAGGCCAGCGACTCCGGCACCAATCACCATGACCTTCGCAGGCGGTATCTTGCCCGCCGCCGTGATCTGGCCGGTAAAGAAGCGACCGAAATGCTGTGCAGCTTCGACGACCGCGCGATAACCGGCGATGTTTGCCATCGAGCTCAGCGCGTCCAGTTTCTGCGCACGCGATATGCGCGGCACGCTGTCCATTGCCAGCGCTGTTACACCGCTGGCGGTCAGCTGTTTTAGAAGATCCGGGTTTTGTCCTGGCCAGAGAAAGCAGATCAAGGTCTGATTTTCGTTCAGCCGCTTCACCTCACTCGCGTCCGGTGCCCGTACTTTCAAAATGACGTCTGATTCAGCCCACACATCGCTGTGTGATGCGACGATGTCGCAACCTGCCGCCTCGTAAGCCTCATTGGAATAACTGGCCGCAGCGCCGGCATTTTCTTCAATGGCCACACTGAACCCCAGCTTGATGAGCTGAGTTGCGACGTCCGGAGTCGTCGCAATACGTTTCTCACCCGCATGTGTCTCTCTCGGTACACCGATGCGCATTTATCGACCTCCACATGGGCTGCCGCAGTTTCGGTTCAACAGCCGTAAGCGGTTTTTATTCTGACCAGCGCGGTAATGTAACAATATTGGACAGCCACGCACAGAATTGTCTGCGGCCGTTGGCGGCACCAAAAAAAGACGCCTCCCGGGCACCACCTTCTGAAATGAAAAGGCGCCTCCAGGGCGCCTTGCCGTGCGATTCAATCGCGAGTGCTAATTCGCCGTCGCTGCTGCATCCGGTCATGAAGTCGTTGTCTCTGTTCGGGCGTCATATCGCGATAGCGATCGCGCAACCGTTCGCGGCGATCCCGGTGAAGCTGCCGAAAATGCCGAAAGTTCTCGCGGATACGACGCTGCTCCGCAGCCGGCAGATCACGGAAAACCCCGTAACGTTCGCGGATCCGCTCGCGACGCTCATCGGGCAGTTCGCGCCACAGGGCGAAACGCGTTTGCGCGGCTTCACGTTCCCTGGGTGTCATGCCCGCCCAGCGATGTGCGCCGGTCGACAGCCGCTGCTGGCGACCGGGCGGCATGCTATCCCAGCTGTCTGCAAAGCGGTCGAGCACCTGTTGCTGTTGCGCGCTGAGACTGTCCCACGCGACGCCCGTGTCTTCGGCCATCGCAGTGCTCAACGCCAGCAAGGCCACAATTACAAAAATGTGTCTAGCTTTCATCTTCTTTCTCCACCGAATCCTCGCCGTGCGGCGCGGGACCGATCTGCGGCACGACTTCGGCAAGCACTTGTTCGTCCATGAGCATCCATATTTCGTCCGACTCCTCCCACAGCCCCAGGTACTCGAGAAACTCCATGCCCGGTAGCTCATCGTCAGCAGCGGATGCCAGGCTGCAGCTACCCAGAAGCGACCACAACAATGCCGCGCGCATGATCCTGTCCAACGGCCTATCCAACATTGTTGTCTGTTTCGAAGTCCTGAGGATCTATCCAGCTGTAAAACTCGAGCTCTTCGAGCATCTCCAGGCTGTCCTCGCCCAGCAGAATCTCGAAGTCGGTCACTGACTCCGCCGGCAGCGACGGCCCTTCAATTCCCGGGCCCTGCAAGATAACTACCGCAACCAGCGCCGCAGCCGCGATGCCGGTCGCGGGCATCCAGAGTGCCCACTGTCCGGCAAGGCCCGTCTTCTGCAGCTCAACCAGTGCCTGATGCCGACCCTTGTTCAGGCGCGACAGCGTGGCTGCATCAAGACGCTCGACACTGTCGTCAAAGAGTTCTTTCGCCTGCCCGGCGAATCGCTCATCAAGTTCAGGCTCATTGAGTTCAGTCTTGTCAAATTCCGGCTTGGTCAGACCAGTCTCGTCCTGATCATGCGTGTATTTTCGTGGCTCTTTCATTGCCAATGCTCTCCCAACTGCTCCCGCAGCGAGTGTATCGCGCGGAAATAGTGTGTCTTGACGCTCCCCTGGCTGCACCCCATGGCCGTGGCGGTGCCGGCAACGTCAAGACCCTCAAATGTTCGCAGCATGAATGCCTCGCGTTGACGCGGCGGCAGCTTGTGCATCGCCGCCTCGAGTCCGCGCATCGCTTCGTGCGACTGCAGGTCACGCTCCGGTGTCCGTCCGGCCGGGTCGGGCGCCTGCGCGACAACGTCATAGTCATCATCGCCGCCGGCAACGCCACCGAACCAGACCATGACCCGGTTGCGGACCAGTTGCCGGCGATGCCAGTCACGAACGCCATTCTGCAGAATACGGTAGAAGAGTGGCGCCCATTCATGCGTCGGCTTGTCGACGTATTTTCGCGCCAGCTTGATCATTGCATCCTGTACGAGATCAAGCGCTTCGTCGCGATCGCGTACGGCAATTTCGGCGAATCGCAGCGCGCGTCGCTCCACCTCGGCCAAAAACTGGTTGAGTTGCCGTTCGCGTTGCAGCGTCTTCGTCCCGGTTGGTTGCTCGCGGCTGCACGATACCGCATAAACGCCGGCGCAGGCGTTCATTCGCTGCCATTCCGTGTCGCTGCTACATTGAGATCCATCTGCAACGTCCTCTTGACTCCATTAATATCGCCCTGACCGAGCACCAAGTTATCTGCCGTGTCACTCTTACTTTAACGCCCGAAGCAAAGTCCGGTTGACAGGCCTGTGGCGCATGTCCCGAGTCGGAATTATGTTAAGCACTGCCTGGTCACTCGTCGGTTCGGGTTTTAAACGACTGTTTTTATAGAGATTCCGTGAATACCGAACCGATTCTCAAAGTCGCCGTCAACGTACCCCTGTCCAGGCAGTTCGATTACCTGCCGCCGGTCGGCGTCCCGGCACCCGAACCTGGCTGTCGCGTGCTCGTCCCGTTCGGCAGACAACGGCAGATCGGCCTGGTACTCGCCCACGCTGATCACAGCACACTGTCGAGGACGAAAATCCGTCGCGTGCTGAGTGTGCTCGATGAAGCACCGCTGCTCAGCGACGCAGACCTGTGGCTCATCTCATTGACAAGCGATTACTATCACCACCCGATCGGCGAGGTCGTCGCCGCCGCATTACCCGCGTTACTGCGGCAGGGCAAGGCGCTGCACCCGCTTTCGGAGCATGTGGCCATTGCCGATTCGGCCGAAAGCGTTGATATCGACGCCCTCGCAAAGCGAGCCCCACGCCAGGCCGAGCTGCTCGAGCTGCTGCGCGATGCCGGTGGCGGCGGCATGGACGTCGGCTCACTGTCGGAACACATGCCGAACTGGCGCCGTGCCGCCCGCACATTGTTCGGAAAAGGCCTTATTGCCCGCTACAGCGCGCCTGCTGACCCGCCCGAATCGCCGCTTCTGGCCGTGGCGCAAACCGGACCGGAACTCAACGGTGACCAGCAGGCGGCGCTTGCGACGATACGGGCGGGGCGGGGATTCGCCGCGTACCTGCTGGACGGGGTTACGGGTAGCGGCAAGACCGAGGTATACCTGCACCTGATCAGCGATGCGCTGAACCGCGATAAGCAGGTGCTCGTGCTCGTGCCTGAGATCGGTCTGACGCCACAGCTCGTTTCACGTTTGCGCACGCGCCTGAGTATCGAGCCCGCCTTGCTGCATTCGGCGCTGTCCGATATCGCGAGACTGGCTGCCTGGCGCCTCGCCCGCAGCGGTGAAGCGAAGCTGATTGTCGGCACGCGCTCGGCCATCTTCACGCCGATGTCGAATGCAGGACTCATCATCGTCGATGAAGAGCACGATCACTCGTTCAAGCAACAGGAGGGACTGCGTTATTCGGCGCGCGATCTGGCGATTGCGCGGGCAAAACACCTCGATATTCCGGTCGTCCTCGGCTCGGCGACGCCAACACTCGAGCTGCTACATCACTGCCGCAACGGCCGCTATCGACGCCTTGTCTTGCCCAGACGTGCGGGCGGCGCCAAGCCACCGCGAGTGAGCCTTATCGATTTGAGTCGCGTGCCTGCAAGTGACGGCCTCAGCGAGCCATTGGCGGCAGCGATTGAAAGACATCTCGAGTCCGGGGGCCAGGCGCTGATATTCCTGAATCGCCGTGGCTTCGCGCCAACCCTGATTTGCACGATGTGCGGGCACGTTGCCGAATGCCGTCGCTGCGACGCCCGCATGACCGTGCACGCACGCCAGCGGCAACTACGATGCCACCACTGCGGAACTCAGCGGGCACTCGATCAGTGCTGCACCCTGTGCGGGTCGGCCGTAAAACCGCTTGGTGAGGGGACAGAAAGACTCGAGGACGTACTGCAGCGTCGCTTCCCGGATCGCCGCGTGGCGAGAATCGACAGCGACAGCACGCAGCGCAAAGGCGCTATCGACGCGGCACTCGCACTGGCGACGCACGGCGAGTCGGACATACTGGTCGGCACGCAAATGCTGTCCAAGGGCCATCACTTTCCGAAGTTGACGCTTGTCGGCGTGATCAACGCCGATCAGGGCTTGTTCGGCACGGACTTTCGCAGCGACGAGCGCATGGCGCAATTGATCGTCCAGGTCGCCGGCCGTGCCGGCCGCGAGGAGCGCTCCGGCGAGGTCCTGATTCAAACGGCATTTCCCGCGCACCCTTTCTGGCGCCGCCTCATCGAAGGTGGCTACGCACTCGTATCCGCAGAGGCCCTGGCGGAGCGTGAAGCAACGAGCTGGCCGCCGTTTTGCAGACTTGCGTTGATTCGCTCCGCCGCACACCGGCGCAGCGACGCGCACGCATTCCTCGAGGTGGCCAGAAAACGGATCGAGATGCACGGCGCAAGTACACTGCAGGTGCTTGGGCCGGTCGACGCACCAATGGCCCGCAAGGCGGGTCGATATCGCGCACAACTGCTATTGCAGAGCCGCGACCGCAAGGCACTCCACGCGGTTCTGCATGAACTGCGGCCCAACCTCGAAACCGACCGGGCGGCACGAAAGGTCCGCTGGTCGATCGATGTCGACCCGATCGAACTGTTCTGAAAAGTGGGGTCGAACCGAAGTTTTTCGTGAGAACTGGTGGCTAAATGACTCGGTCGTGTAAAAAAGTTCGGTTCGACCCCACTTTACGACCCCACTTTTCAGCGGGTTGCACAAAGAATAACTCATGCGGGTAGAATTGCCGGCTCGCCAATCGGGGCCCCTGACTGTCAATGAAAACCGTTATCGCGCAGCTTTTGGGCGACGCACTCGAGACTCTAACGAATCTTGCAGACGCCGCTGACAAACTGTCGGTCATCAGCACGATCGAGCGCACCCGAGAGCCCTCACACGGCCACTTCGCATCGAACGTCGCGATGCGTCTCGCAAAGCCGGCGGGAAAACGCCCGCATGAACTGGCGGCCGCAATTGTGGAAAATCTGTCGGCGTCAGATCAGATCGAAAAAGTCGAGATCGCCGGACCCGGATTTATCAATTTTTACCTGAGCGCTGCCGCATTCCATCGTGAGATCGAAGCGATTATCGATCAGGGCGCAATCTACGGCCGGCACGAAACCAGCGACCAGCCGCGAATTCTGCTCGAATTCGTCTCGGCCAATCCTACCGGTCCATTGCATGTCGGTCACGGCCGCCATGCCGCCTTCGGTGCAACCGTCGGCAACCTGCTGGAGGCTGCAGGCTTCCCGGTCGAGCGGGAGTACTACGTCAATGACACCGGCCGGCAAATGGACATCCTGGGCGTCAGTGTCTGGCTGCGGTGGCTTGAGGAACACGGCACAACGATTGCATTTCCACAGGCAGGATATCGTGGCGAGTACATCCGCGACATTGCCGCCGGGATCGACGCCGATGGCGTCATCGAGGTCAGCGCCGACGACCTGCTGGACGGAGTGCCCGGCGACGAACCACGTGGCGACAAGGAAGCGCACATCGAGGCTCTGATTGCCAACGCGAAGCGCTTGCTAGGGCGCGACGGCTTCGATCATGTATGTCAGCAATCACTGCAGCCTATCCGTCAGGACATCGAAGACGATCTTGCCGAGTTCGGCGTCGTCTTCGATCGCTGGTATTCGGAGCAGGAGCTTCTGAAGAGCAATCGCGTCGACGACGCGCTCACGGTGCTCGAAAAACGTGGCGTACTCTACAAGAAGGATGGCGCAACCTGGTTTCCTACAACCGACTTCGGCGACGAGAAAGATCGCGTTGTCGTTCGGGAAAACGGCGCCAGGACCTATTTCGCATCGGATATCGCATATCACTACGACAAGCGCGAGCGCGGCTTTGATCATCTCATCAACATACTCGGTGCCGACCATCACGGTTACGTCGCGAGACTCAAGGCCGGCCTCGAGGCCATGGGTTACGAAGGTGACGACCTGGAAGTCGAACTCGTTCAATTCGTTGTGTTGTATCGCGACGGCAAGAAGGTCCCGATGTCCACACGCGCCGGCGAGTTTGTTACATTGCGGCAGCTGCGCGAAGAAGTGGGCAACGATGCAGCCCGATTTTTCTACGTTTCGCGCTCGAACGACCAACACCTAGACTTCGATCTTGACGTTGCCAAATCGCAGTCGAACGATAATCCCGTCTACTATATTCAATATGCGCACGCACGTATCGCCAGTGTATTTCGGCAGCTCGCGGAGAGATCACTGGCGTGGAACGATGCGAACGCGCGTGCCAACATGGCACGGCTGGTTGAACCGCAGGAGGGCGCGCTGATGACGACGTTGAGTCGCTACCCGGAAGTCATCGAGCTTGCGGCGAACAACAGGGCGCCGCAACATCTCGTGCATTACCTGCGTGAGCTCGCGAATGATTTCCATACTTATTACAACGCCCACGTGTTCATCGTTGACGACGCCGGCACCAGAGATGCGCGGCTCGCATTATGCGTGGCGACGAAAACCGTCATCGCGAATGGTCTGACCATACTCGGTGTATCAGCGCCGGACTCAATGTAATGGCAGCGCAAAGGAAACGGCGAACTCGCAAACGCAGCGTATCGCGCACGAGAAAACAGGACTATCCCGGATGGCTGTGGATGCTGTTCGGACTCTCGATCGGACTGTCGGTTGCATTCGCTATTTATGTCAAGGATCGCCATCCCGACGGCAGTCCGACTTTCGCGCAAAAGGACGCGGCAGACAACCTCGCTGTCGACAACAACGGCGAGGTAGAAAGTACTGCTGAAATGGAGACACCGAAAAAGAGCCGCTTCGATTTCTACGAGATGCTGCCGAATTTCGAGGTCATCATTCCCGAACAGGAGCCCGATGTTGCAGCAGACGTCGAGCCGCGGGCGGTTGTCGATCCCGGTATTTATGTACTGCAGGCTGGCTCTTTTACATCCTATGCCGATGCCGATCGGCGTCGCGCCGAACTTGCATTGCAAGGTATCGAGTCCAATATTCAGCGCGTCACGATCGACGACAAGACCTATCATCGCGTGCGTATCGGACCGATCGATGATCTCCGCGAACTGAACATCCTCAGGAGCCGTCTGCGGGCGGCCCGCATCGACGTTTTGCGCATCCGCCTCGGTGATTGACGCGCACCGCAGTTCGCTCGGCGTTGTGCTGCTGTGCATGGCGGCTTGCACTGCCGCCCCTCCGGAAAGGCACGCAGCACTGCCGGACACCCCTGCGCCGGGTGCCGATGCTGTTACCGGTGCGCAGCTCGCAGCGGCCGAAGTGGACAAGAGCACGCTGCGATTAAGCGTCGCGGCCGTCGGCGACATGATGATAGGCACCGACTATCCGCAGAACCACTTACCGGACGACGATGGCATCGCGTTCCTGGCACAGGTGGCGCCCTGGATCTGGGCGGCCGACATCGCGTTCGGCAACCTCGAGGGCGTACTCGTCGATGGCGGCGAGCCCGCGAAAAAGTGCAGTAATCCGAAGGCCTGCTACCTGTTTCGATCACCGACCCGGTATGCACATCTGTATCGTGCCGCTGGTTTCGACGTCCTGAGTCTCGCGAACAACCACGCACGAGATTTTGGCGAAGACGGCCGGACATCGACGATGGATGCGTTGCGGCGCACGGGCATGCATCACTCCGGACGGCAGGGCGATTTCGCGAGTTTCGAAGTCAACGGTCTGCAGATCGCCGTGCTCGCGTTCGCGGTCACGAAAAATTCCAACATGATGCTCGACTACGAACTCACGAGTGACACGGTCAGTGACTACGCTGCGTCACACGATATTGTCATTGTATCTTTTCATGGCGGGGCCGAAGGTCAGGATGTCATGCACCTGCCGTTTGCCGAAGAAGAATATCTCCACGAACCACGTGGTGACGTCGTTCGATTCGCACGCATGGTCGTTGATGCCGGCGCTGATCTTGTCATTGGCCACGGCCCCCATGTGGTGCGTGCGATGGAGCGCTACAAGCATCGGCTGATTGCCTACAGCCTGGGAAATTTTGCGACGTATTACGGCATCAGCGTTGCCGGCATCAAGGGCATTGCGCCGCTGTTGATCGCGACGCTCGACGGTGATGGCAAGTTCGTGGAAGGTCAGATCATCTCGACGGTGCAGGCCCGGCCGGACGGGCCATCAATCGATGACAAACATCGTGCATTAAATCTCATTCGAAGCCTGAGCATCGACGACTTCGGCCAGCCCGGAATCCGCTTCCATTCCGACGGCCACCTGGCGCCGACAGAGAGATCCCGAGTCGCAGCACCCACCTACGACGCCCGCTAGAGCCAGATGCCGGTATGTGTCGGCCAAACATAAAGCGGTCCATCAGGACCGCAGTGAGCCGGTACATACCGGCATCTGGCTCATACTGCTTATCAATCCTCGGCCGAGACCGACTTGAAGTCGACGCCCAGCGATCGCAGCTTGCGGTAGAGATGCGTGCGTTCCATGCCGACGCGTTTCGCCAATTGACTGACCTTGCCGTCGCATAACGCCAGTTGCTGTCGCAGGTAGGCGCGTTCGAACTGTTCGCGCGCCTCTCTGAGCGGCAGAGCAAGCAGGTCCTGCTTTATCAGCGGCGCGTCTGTCGGCGTGCTCCCTTTGATTTCTGTCTCGACTTCCTCAAGCGAAATGTCCTCGTCTGTCCCTGTAAGCAGCAGGCGTCTGACCAGGTTCTTGAGTTCCCGGACATTGTCGGGCCATGGATAATTTCGCAATCGATTCTGGGCCGCAACCGTGAAGCGCCGGAAAGTAAGTCCATCCGAGTCGACAAATTTATCGACGTAGTACGTCAGCAACTCGGGAATATCCTCCGCGTACTCACGCAGCGGCGGCACCTTGAGACCGAGGACATTCAGATGTGCAAGAAGATCACGGCGCAGCTCGCCCCTCTCGACCCTGGTCTCTTGGTCTGCACTGACAGTAGCAACGATACGGGCTTCGAGTTTGACCGGATCTCTGCCGCCAATGCGCGTGAATATCCCATCTTCGAGTACGCCCAGGAGAATTTTCTGCGCAGCGTCGTTGAGGTCGGCCAGTTCGTCGATGAGCAGTGTGCCGCGACCCGCTTTCTCGAACGCGCCCATGTGGACCTCCCCGTCCTGTTCGCTCCCCAGCAGTTGTTCTTCGACATTGCTGTCAGTCAGGGATGCTCCGGTCACGCTGATCAGCGGCTCATCGCTACGCCGGCTCAACGCATGCATGTAGCGCGCGAAGGCGCTGCGCCCGGTACCGGGTTCGCCGCTGAAAAGAACCGACGCATCGTGGCGCGCATATTGCTGCACCTTCTCGCGAAGTGCCTGCATCAACTGACTGCGCCCAACGGGTGTCAGCAGTGACGGCAACATGCTGCGGGCTTTGGTCGATTGCTTGCCGGCCGAGTCGAGCGCGCCCTCGACCGTGCGCAACAACTTGGCGAGCGACAACGGTTTCTCAACGAAGTCGTAGGCACCCAGACGGGTGGCCTCAACAGCCGTGTCCACGGTGCCATGTCCGGACATGACGACGACCGGACAGTTCAGATCGCCGCTATCGGACCACTCCCGCAGTAGCGTTATGCCGTCCGTATCGGGCATCCAGATGTCGAGCAAGATCAGGTCGAACTTCTGCGCGCCTCGCGCATTGCGGGCATCTTCGGCGTTCGCCGCGACGGTGACGCCATAGCCCTCTTCCGACAGGATTTCCTGAATCAGTGCGCGAATGTCGGCTTCATCGTCGACCACGAGCACAGCAGAGTTACTCATGCTCTCTCTCTCCTCTTTTCGGCCAGCCCCGGTGCCCTGGCAATCATCGCCGCGCGAGCTGCATCGTTGACAGGCAAGCGAATGCTGATGATTGCCCCGCCTTGCTTGCGGTTATCGGCCCGGATGGTGCCAACATGTTCCTCGACCAGTTTCTTCACAATCGCAAGGCCAAGACCCGTACCTTTCGGTTTCGTCGTTACATACGGATCGAAGACCTGGCTGACTGAATCCGTGTTGAAGCCCGGACCGTTGTCCTCGACTTTGATCTGTACGACATCTATGCCATCAATTTCCGCTGCGCTCGCATGAACGTCGATACGCCCGTCCTTGACGTTTTCCAGAGCTTCGACCGCATTGCGCAGGAGATTGTGCAGCATCTGCCGCACGCGACCGATGTCCGCTTCGATATTCGGCATCGAGGGATCCGTCGTCACTACGATTTCAATGCCACTATCCTGTGCACGATACAAGTCCACAACCTCGTGCACGAGCTTGTCGATATCGAAGAAGTCGAAGTCCATGTCGGGTGCGCGAGCATAGTCGCTAAACGCGTTGACCATTTCCTTCATCGCCTCGACCTGCTGCACGATCGTGTGCGTCGCCCGGTCCAGAAGTTGCGCCTCGTCCTTAGACATCGACGCCAGGTACTTGCGCCGGAGGCGTTCAGCCGACAGTTGAATCGGTGTCAACGGGTTTTTGATTTCATGCGCGAGTCGTCTGGCAACTTCACCCCACGCCGCATCGCGCTGTGCCTGCAACAATGCCGTGATGTCGTCAAATACGACGACATAACCGGCTGGCCGGTTCTCGTCGCCGGGTAACGTAGTGCAGGCACATGTAAGAACGCGGCGCCCGACTTCACCGCGAAGCACGATTTGTTCGCGCCATTCGGTTTCGCCCGCATTGAGGTGCACCTGGGCAACATCAACAAACTGTTCGAGCAACGGCTCGCCGCGCGCGACATCGGGCAGAAACTCACCGATGCGATTTTCGAGGTCCACGTTCAAAATGGCCCCGGAGGCCTGATTGGCCGTGCGAATTCGAAGGTCGGCGTCAAGCGCGACGACGCCTGTCGACAGCCTCGCCAGTATGACTTCAAGGTTGGTTCGTTCCGCCTCGACGAGTGCCTGATTCAGACTGGCCTCGCGGCGAGCCGT
Organism: Pseudomonadota bacterium; assembly: GCA_022560695.1. GTDB lineage: Bacteria > Pseudomonadota > Gammaproteobacteria > Steroidobacterales > Woeseiaceae > UBA1847. The sequence goes on along the minus strand of JADFSP010000002.1, from coordinate 103,964 downwards.
AGCCAGTCGCTGCGTCATGTCGTTGAATGAGTTGATCAGGAAACCGATTTCATCCCGGGTCGGCGTCGGCAGGAGCGTATCGAAGTTGCCCTCCGCAACAGCGCGTGTACCTGCGACCAGATCCTGTATGGGCGCCACGAGTCTGCGCGACAACACGAATGCGCCATAGATCGCCGCAAGCAGGCTGAGCAACAGCACAACTGTCAAGGTCAGCGTAAACGTACTCTTCAACGGCTCGCGCAGGAAGACAAGCTGCTGATATTCCCGATAGGACTTGTCAACGCTGTTGGCCATGCGCCCAATGCGCGCGGTCACCGGAAAGTGCGCCTGCACGACGCCGATCGGCTCGGTTCGGCCCGGGATGGTGAAGGGCACCGCAGTGCGAATTTCGAAGCTGCCTGTATCGAGAGGATCGAGGCTCACGAACGGCCGACCCTGCTGCAGTTGCAGTATGACTTCGTCGCTGAGATGCCTCGGCAAGCTCGCAGACGAACTGTCGGAACTGCTTGCAACAATATGGTTGTTGTTGCTATACAGCGTCATTTCGCTCGCACCACTTTCACGCCGCAGCATGCTGAGTTCGAAAACCACCTGTTGATCGCTGACCCTTGCCAGGCGTCTGGCGGCATTTTGCGTCGCGTACAAGTGCCCGCGCATTTGCAGTTCAAGCGCGGCGCGACTCAGTTTGAGTGCACTCTCGAGACCCTCCTCAACCTCGACGTTAAACCATGTATCGATGCCCCGATTGATGAACTGAATGGAGAAATAGAACACGACGAGCAGCGGCAGCACGGCCAGGCCGACGAACATGCCCATGATGCGTGCCTTGAGCCTCGTTCCCGGCACATGCTCGCGGTACTCACGCACCAGGCGCGCCAGGTTTCCTACGAGCAGTATGAACAGAACGACTACGCCGGCCACGTTGACCGCGAGAATCATGTTATGCAGACGGTCAAATTCCTCCGAGTTTTGTGCAGTGACGCTGAGCAGGATCAGGGCGACAATCACGAGCAACACGCCGGTACCGGCAAGGAATGCGGAGAACGCTCTTTTTATCGTTCGAGTAACCATTCGAACCACTCGCTTTTCAGTTGCCACTGATCGCGCCAGAAAAACAGCAATCGAAGTGGCGCCGAATACTGTTGCGTGTTGAGCAGAGCACGTAATCGAACGCGATACACCTTGTTGGGGTCTAGCAGCGCCTCGTCAATGACCGGAAATCCCTGCACACGACCGAGGCTGTTCAATGCCGAGTAAAGTGTTGCGAAGGAATCCTGATCGCTGCTGTTCAGATTGCGAACTATGTATCGCTGACTCAGGGGGCGGTATTCGAGCTCGAATCTGACCGCGAGCTCCGCGTCGATTGCATCAATATAAAATCTCCGCACACGAATGACCTGCATCTGCAATTCGATCGTCAGCGGTACGCCGCTGTTCAGCGCATTCAACGCCTCACTGCTCAGGACAAGTTGCAGTCGCGCGTCCAGAATGTGGACACCCGCGAATAGTTTCGTCGTTGCCGAGCGCACCTCGAAATAACCCTCTCGTTCTATCGGTTCCTGGGCAAAGCCGGCGCCTGCAACAACCACGACGAGCATCGCGACGGCTGCGCGACGTAATTTCCGGCCATGGTTGCAGAGCATGGTTTGCAACATCGTTCAGTTAACCTTCTCAAGGCATGCGTAGTAAAAGCCGTCCAGTTCGAACTTACCTGGCAGAATCTGGTATCCACACGCCGTCCGCTGCATTAAATCGCGGATGTTGTTATTTTGCAACACGTCATTCACGCGCGCGTCGCCAGTCTCCTCTAGAAATCGACCCACGACCGCGTCGTTTTCGGTCGCGAACACCGAACAACTTACATACAGCAGGCGTCCACCGGACGCCAGCAGCGGCCATAATGCGCCAAGCAACGCAAATTGCTGTCGGGCGAGCGCCACGATATCGCTTTCCCGCCGTAGCAATTTGATGTCCGGATGACGGCGAATCACGCCGCTCGCCGAGCACGGAGCGTCGAGCAGAATCGCAGCAAACGGCTGTCCGTCCCACCACGACTGTGGATTTGATGCATCGGCTGTCCGAACGGTTGCAGCAAGGCCAAGTCGAGTCAGGTTCGACGACAAGTCCGCCGTGCGCGCCTCGTCCTTGTCGATACATGTCAGAGTGATCTCCGGGCCGCCGAGTTCCAGTAAATGTCCGCTCTTGCCTCCCGGTGCCGCGCAGGCATCGAGCACCCGCCCGCGAATGCCGTCGAGCAACCAGGGCGCCGCAAGTTGCGCGGCGGCATCCTGCACAGAGACATGCCCGTCGGCGAATCCGGGCAGCTCAGCGACAGCCAGCGGTTCGTGCAGTCGCACCGCCGCGGGCAGGCCCGTCAGGCTGCTGCTGCCGATATCCTGCGCCGCAAGTTGCCCGACATACTCGGCCGCTGATGTGTGTTGAGAATTGACCCGCAACCACATTGGAGCACGGGCATTGTTGGCCGTCAGAATGTCTTTCCAGTCGTCGGGCCAGTCGCGCGCGAAAGCATCGATGAGCCATTGCGGATGATCGAAGATTGCTTCATCGCCGCGGAGCTCTGTCTCGGCCATGTTGTCGCGGACAAACTGGCGCAAGACCGCATTCAGTAATCCGGCCAGCTTCGGACGCCGCAGCAGCCGGGCGGCCTCCACGGTCTGCGACACGGCGGCATGATCGGGGATGCGGGTCTCGCTAAGTTGAAAAAGTCCAACGGCCAGCAGCGCGTTAATGACGCTGTCGCGCCCCCTGACAGGTCGATCGACGAGTACGTCGATCCACGACTGCAGCCGCCAATGGTGCCTCAGCGTGCCAAAGCTGAGCATGCGCAGCAGAGCATGATCCTCGGCGGCAATGCGCGATTCGCCGGCCGCCAGTGCAGCATCGAGTGAGCGCCCACGCGCCACCACTGCATCGACAACTTCTGCAGCCGCCGCCCTTAGCCGTGCGCCCTTTTTCCTGTCCATGCCGCCGGCCCTCAGCCGAGGCGCCGGTCGCGCATATTGATCTGTGCCGCGAATTCACGTGCCGCCACGCGTCGTTTCCCCGGCCGCTGCAGCGACGTCAGGCGCAGCGCGCCTTCTCCGCAAGCGACGACGATGCCGTCCTGACCGGCCGAAACGACCCATCCCGCCCCGCAATTGACGCCCGCAATCGCCTCGGCCTCCCAGCACTTGATGCGCTCATCGTCGAGCATGAACCAGGCGCCGGGTACGGCATTGAAAGCCAGCACCAGGCGCTGCAATTCGATCGCTGGGCGACTCCAGTCCATGACGGCGTCTTGAGTGTTGATCTTGCCCGCGTACGTTGAGCAGGATTCATCCTGGGGCACCGCCACGAGCGAGCCATCGACAATGGCGTCCAGGTGCCGGAGCAATAACTGGCTTCCCAGATCGGCAAGGCGATCGTGCAGCTCGCTGGCCGTCTCACGAGCGCCTATGGCCAGCCTTGCGCTGGCGTAAACCGGGCCGCTGTCCAGGCCGGCTGTCATCGCCATCAGGCTGACGCCAGTCTGCGCGTCGCCGGCGAGTATCGCCGCCGCTATCGGCGCAGCACCGCGCCACCGCGGCAACACCGACGCGTGAACGTTCAGGCAACCCCTGGCCGGAATATCGAGCACGCTCTGCGGCAGAAGCAGACCATAGGCAACGACGATCATGAGATCCGGCTCAAGACTTTCGAGTTCGCTGCTGACGGCAGGATCGCCCAGGCGGGCGGGTTGCAGCACAGGGATCCCGAGTTCATCGGCAAGACGCTTGACCGGGCTCGGCGTCAGGCGCTTGCCGCGACCCGCCGGACGGTCGGGCTGCGTCAACACGGCGACCGGTCTGACACCCGACGCGATCAGCGCCTGCAACGACGCGAGCGCAAAATCCGGCGTACCGGCGAACAGGACTTTAGGGTGCGTCATCAGAGCCCGCTTGCTGTCGCTACCCGCAGCGCAAACTCATGCCACATCCGCGGTGGACTGGTGGCGGCGATCCCTGATCAGGCGTTTGCGGATCTGCTGCCGCCTGGCTTCCGACAGGTAGTCGACGAACAGCTTGCCATCGAGATGATCGACCTCGTGCTGGATGCAGACCGCAAGCAGCCCCTTCGCTTCCATCTCGACTTGCTCGCCGTCGCGATTTTCGAAGCGCACGCGTATATGTTCGGCCCGCTCTACCTCTTCGTAATAGCCCGGCACCGACAGGCAGCCTTCTTCGGTCACGATAACGCCGTCCTTTTCGAGGATTTCCGGGTTGATGAGGGCGTATGGTTCAGTCTGATCCGCGGATACATCGGCAATGAACAGCCGCCTGTGGATGTTGACCTGCGTCGCGGCCAGACCGATGCCCGGCGCCGCATACATTGTCTCGAACATATCGTCGATCAGCCTGCGTAAATCGTCGTCGACCTTGCTGACCCGCCTTGCTGTCTTTCTGAGCCGTGGATCCGGAAATTCCAAAATTGAGAGTATTGCCATAATTCCCTGGGGATGAAATCAGTCGCGAGCGGAGCACAATAGCCCCGGTGCAACATAATGAATTTACCGTGTTCGCAGGTCAATAAGCTGCGAAAACCGCCTAAACGGTTGACTTTATTGAATAAGATGTCACAAAATGCCGCCAGTCAGTCGGCCTTCCGCAGCACTCCCACGGCCGAAAATGTGACGTAATTAGCAGCCCCGGCAATGCCGGAACGACATATTATAGCAACGCCTGATAAGCACCGGTCTGAACCCGTTTATATGGAGCACCCGCGCATCATGTTCCTTCGCAAACACTGTTCGAATTTTAGTCTACGCCTTACTGCTGTCGCGCTAGCCGCGACGCTCGCAAGTTGCTCCCTGAATCCGTTTTCGAAGGACGACGATCCCTACAGCGCAGGCCCGGTCAGGGCGTCTTCGCAGTCATCGTCCGAGGCAACGACCGGCAGCGGTGCGACAGCGAGCTACGGTGGACCCGTTGTCGAGCGCATCGGCAGCTCGTCGCCACTGGCTGAGGGTCACCCCAATGAGTACGTCGTCCAGGTTGGCGACACGCTTTGGGACATCGCCGCAACATTTCTCCATGACCCCTGGTTCTGGCCCGAGATCTGGTACGTCAATCCCGAGATCGAAAATCCACACCTGATTTACCCGGGCGATGTGCTCGGACTGGTGACGATCGACGGTTCCGAACGTGTCACGACTGTACGCGGTTCGGCGTACAGACTGACACCGCAGGCACGCATTACGCCGCTGACAGAAGCTATTACGAGTATCCCGTACGAATCGATATCAGCATTCCTGACGACGGGCGTCGTACTCGAAAGAAAGCAGGCCAAGCGCTTGCCGTATCTTGTTGCTACGCGCGGCGGTCTTCTCATGGCCGCAGCCGGTAATGAAATTTATGTTCGAGGCCTGAAAAATGAGGTTCTCGGCACGCGCTTCAGCATTATTCATATCGGCGATCCGCTGATCGATCCCGATGACCACCGCCTCGTGGGCTATCAGGGAATCTACGTCGGCAAAGGCACATTGCGCCGTATCGGTGACCCGGCCACGATAGCGCTGACCGATTCGGCGCGGGAGGCGAGGAAGGGCGATCGCCTGATAGCGGAGTCGACGGACCTTAATCTGAATTTTTTCCCCAAGGCGCCGAACTCCACAATCGATGGCCGTATTATTTCCGTCATCGGCGGTGTCACACAGATCGGCCAGTACCATGTCGTCGTCATTAATCGGGGCGGCCGCAACGGGCTTGCGGTCGGCGATGTGCTTTCTGTCTTCCAGTCGGGCCAGGTCGTCGCTGACGAGGTCCGCGGCGGCCGCGTGAGATTGCCCGACGAGAACGCCGGCACGATTATGATTTTCAAGGTATACGATCGAATTGCCTATGCCCTGATCATGGAGGCAACACAGGCTATTCACGTCCACGACACGATTCGTAATCCGACGTAAGCAGCCGTCGGTCAATACTTCAAACGGCGCCTGCGGCGCCGTTTTTCGTTGCACGTCCGCTTAACACTCGAGTTCGTTCACTTATGCCGCCAGCACGGCGCGTACCAACCTGTATGATGCACCTGCCGCCCGGTAGCGGGGATCCCGATGCCCGATAACATCCGTGCCTGGCTGATACTCGGCAACGCCTGGGTGCGCGCCAGCGACTATGATTTGCTCGTTGACCGCTTCGGCGAACCCGGCGACATCATTGCGCAAAGCAGCAGCGCTCTGCGTAACACCGGAATTGCGAGCGCCGTGGCCGGCGCCATAGCGAATAGCGACGAAGCGCTCATACAAAGCGAACTGGACTGGCTACAGCACGACAGGCACCACATCTTGACGGTCGCTGATGCCGACTATCCGGAACTGCTCAGGCGCATCGACGAGCCGCCCGTACTCCTGTACATCAATGGCAATCCCGATGTACTGGATTTGCCGTCGCTTGCGATCGTCGGCAGCCGCAACCCGACGAACGGCGGGGCACGAAATGCACACGACTTCGCGCAGCATCTTGGCAGCGCGGGTTTTTGCATCGTCAGCGGCCTGGCGCAGGGCATCGATGCGGCGGCACATCACGGCGCCCTCGACGGCGGCGCCGCGACCATCGCTTTTCTCGGCAACGGCATTGATCGCATTTATCCGGCCGTCAATCACGATCTCGCGCGCGCCATTGCCACACACGGCGCACTGGTCAGCGAATTTCCGCTCGGCGTTCACCCGCAACGGCGACATTTTCCGCAGCGCAATCGACTGATCAGCGGTATCAGCCTCGGCACAATCGTCATCGAGGCGGCTCGCCGCAGCGGTTCGCTAATTACGGCGCGGCTCGCCGGCGAACAGGGGCGCGAAGTATTTGCCTTACCCGGTTCTATCCATAATCCACTCGCACGCGGTTGTCATCAGCTCATTCGACAAGGTGCGAAGCTCGTGGAAACAGCCGAAGATATCGTTTCGGAACTGGCTCCTCTGGCCGCTCATGTTCTGCAAAACGCTGTGGAATCAACAGCGAAGCGCACGTCGTCCGAGAATGACGATGAAGAATATCAGGCGCTGGTCAAATTCCTAAGTCATGATCCGATACACGTCGACGAGTTGGTCCGCCAGTCCGGATTGACGATTGACGAGGTTTCCTCCATGCTTCTGATCCTGGAGCTTGAGGGAAAGGTCGAAAAGCTGGCCGGTGGACACTACTCAGTGCTCAGTTGAGTGTTTTGTTAAATAGCATCGCAGGGGAGCCGCTCCAGGCATGAAAGAAAACGTACTTGACGTATTGATGTATCTGTTCGAAACATACGTCGACACCGATGAAGAACCCGAGGCCGATCAGAACGAGCTACGAGCCGAGCTTGCCGGCGCAGGCTTTGGCGATGCGGAAATCGAACGCGCACTGGACTGGCTTGACGGCCTCACCGAGCATCACGATGGCCTGGCCTACATCGCGCAATCCGCGCACGGCACCCGCATATATAACGACGTTGAACAGAATCGTCTGGACGCCGCATGTCGAGGCTACATTACATACCTCGAGCAGATTGCAATACTGTCTCCACGGCAGCGTGAAATTCTCGTTGACCGGCTACTTGCACTTGAAGCGACGGACATCGACGTCGAACAGATCAAGTGGGTTGTGTTGATGGTTCTGTTCAGCCAGCCGGGACAGGAATCGGCTTACGCACGCATGGAAAACCTTGTATTTGAGGAGAGCACAGGAGCCGTTCACTAGCCTTGCTGTCATCGAAATTCTCGCGACTGCTGGCCCAACGACTTGACACATCGCGATGAAGCATGTAATTCAACCGCGGCACCGTCCGCGGTTGTGTTTTTCAGCGTAGCGCACGGGCGCACTGTCCATTCATTTTAACGATACGCATGCCAAAAAATCTCGTAATTGTCGAATCGCCCGCTAAGGCAAAGACGATCAGCAAGTACCTGGGTAAGGACTTCGACGTCATGGCCTCCTATGGTCATGTGCGCGACCTCGTGCCGAAGGAAGGCGCCGTTGACCCGGATAATGGCTTTGCGATGAAGTACCAGATCATCGAACGTAGCGAAAAACACGTCAACGCCATTGTTCGCGCGCTCAAGAATGCCAATGCGCTGTACCTCGCCACTGACCCCGATCGCGAAGGTGAAGCCATATCATGGCACCTGGTCGAGTTGCTCAAGGAAAGAAACGCGCTCGACAACAAGACGGTGCATCGAGTCGTGTTTCACGAGATCACGAAGCATGCCGTACAGGCAGCGATCGATAACCCACGCGACATTTCCAGCGATCTCGTCAGCGCGCAGCAGGCACGTCGCGCACTCGACTACCTGGTTGGTTTCAACCTGTCACCTCTACTGTGGAAGAAAGTTCAGCGCGGTCTTTCCGCGGGACGCGTGCAGAGCCCGGCGCTGAGGATGATCGTTGAGCGTGAACAGGAAATCGAAGCGTTTGAAGCGCGTGAGTACTGGACGATCGAAGCTGACGTGAGCAAGGGAGGGCAGTCATTCGTATCCCGGCTGATTGCATATCGTGGAGAGAAGGTCGAACAGTTCAGTTTCGTGGACGAAGCTGCCGCACGAGAAGTCGAAACGACGATTACGGCCGCCGCAAGTGGCAAATTAAAAACCGTCAGCGTCAAAAAACGTCAGCGCCGCCGCAATCCGGCCGCACCCTTCACGACATCGACGCTGCAGCAGGAAGCTTCGCGCAAGCTCGGCTTTAACACGCAGCGAACCATGCGCGTCGCACAAAAACTGTACGAGGGCATCGAGTTGCCCGGCGAGGGCAATGTCGGCCTGATTTCCTACATGCGCACCGATTCAGTAACGCTCGCCACGGTAGCTGTGGACGAAATTCGTGAAGTGATCGCTGAGCGCTACGGTGCGCAGAATGTTCCCGATGAACCGCGGACATTCAAGACCAAGGCGAAAAACGCGCAGGAGGCACATGAGGCCGTACGCCCAACGTCGGCCGCACGAGCGCCGGAGACTCTCGAGGACGCCCTCGATAACGACCAGCAGCGCCTGTACTCACTGATTTGGAAACGCACGATGGCTTGCCAGATGACGCCCGCCGTATTCGACACGGTGGCCGTGGATTTCGCGGCCGGACCCGAGAGCGATAGGCATCGATTTCGTGCTAACGGATCGGTCGTCGTCGAGCCTGGTTTCATGGCTGTGTACCAGGAAGGCCGTGATGACACGAAAGACGACGACGATGATAACTTGCTGCCCGAAATCGAGGAAGGCGACGTCATCAACCTCGACGAACTGCGACCTGAGCAACACTTCACTGAACCACCGCCGCGATTTACAGAAGCGAGTCTCGTCAAGACGCTTGAGGAATACGGCATTGGCCGGCCGTCCACATACGCGAACATCATCGCGACACTACTGAATCGCGAGTACGTTGAAATCGAAAGCAAGCGATTCACTCCGACGGATATCGGAAGAATCGTCATCGGCTTCCTGACCGACCACTTCACGCAGTACGTCGACTATGACTTCACGGCGAAGCTCGAGGACGACCTGGATGCGGTTTCTCTCGGGCAGAAAGAATGGATACCGCTGCTCGAGAGCTTTTGGCAGCCGTTTCACAAGCTCTGCGAGGAAAAGGAATTGTCGGTCACTCGCGAACAGGTCGCCCAGGCACGCGAACTAGGAACTGACCCGAAGAGCGGTAAACCGGTTACCGTGCGTATGGGGCGTTACGGCCCGTTCGTGCAAATCGGCACCAAGGACGACGAGGAAAAACCGAAGTTTGCCGGCCTCAGACCGGGGCAAAAGATGAGTGACGTGGCCCTGGAAGATGCGCTGGAGCTATTCAAGCTGCCGCGCAAGCTTGGCGAAACACCCGATGGCTTGCCGGTATCTGCGAGCGTTGGCCGATTTGGTCCGTACGTGCGTTATGGCGATAAATACGTGTCCATCCGCGGTGACGACGACCCGTATACGATTGAATTGCCGCGCGCGCTCGAACTGATCGAAGAAAAGAAAATCGAAGACGCGAACCGCATCATTCAGGATTTTGAGGAGGACGGCATCCAGGTATTGAATGGCCGTTATGGTCCGTATATCACGGACAAGGCCAAGAACGCCCGGGTACCGAAAGACAGGGAACCGAAGTCGCTGACGCTGGAAGAATGCAAGGAGTTGCTTGCGGCCGCGCCATTGCGCGGTCGTCGCGGCAAGAAAAAGAAGACAGGGAAGAAAGCGACAACCAAAGCTGCCGTAAAGAAAAAATCCAGCAAGAAAAAGAAAAGCAAAAAAGCCGCTGCTAAGAAAAGCGACGACTGAGACGATCACATGAAGATGTACGTCAACCGATCGGCGGACACACTGCTGGGCGGCGGCATCATCGCCTATCCCACTGAAGGTATCTACGGCCTTGGCTGTCTTCCGGACGACGGCGACGCCATTGTCCGTTTGCTCGGAATCAAGCAACGCAAGCCAGGCAAAGGCTTGATTCTGATCGTGTCCGACGTCGTATATCTCGACGGCTGGGTTGCACCCGAGGATCGCCGACGCCTGCCGCATCCGGACCCCGCGCATCCGGTCACATGGATCGTCCGGCCTACACCACAAGTACCAGCGATTGTTCGCGGCGACAATGAAGGGCTTGCTGTCCGCATTACGACAAACGCCGTGGCCGCCGCAATATGCGACGAGGTCGAGGCGCCGATCATCTCGACCAGCGCCAATGTCGAAGGTCGTCCCGCAGCGCGTAATCGCATTGTTCTTCGCCGCCAGTTTGGCAGTTTAGTAGACTATATCGTGCCGGGCGACTGCGGCCCGGTATCGGGCGCGTCGGAGATACGACACCTTCACTCCGGGAAAATCATAAGGCGGCGATCGGCATGAGCAACCTCGACAGCGTCAACGACTATTTGCTGTCGTTGCAAAATCGCATCGTTGCGGAACTCGAGCAGCTCGATGGCAGAGGTTCGTTTCGACGCGACGCATGGGAACGGCCCGGAGGTGGTGGTGGCGACAGTCGCGTTCTCACTGGCGGTGACGTATTCGAACAAGCCGGCGTCAACTTTTCTCATGTGTTCGGCGAGACATTGCCGCCATCGGCAACCCAGACGAGACCCGAACTTGCCGGAGCCGGCTTTCAGGCCATAGGCGTGTCATTGGTCTTACATCCGAACAATCCGTATGTGCCGACAACGCACGCCAACTTTCGCTTCTTCTCGGCAGGCGCTGAAGATGACGAACCGGTCTGGTGGTTTGGCGGCGGATTCGACCTGACGCCGAATTACCCGTTTCACGAAGACGTCATACACTGGCATACGACCGCGAAACTCGCCTGCGACCCGTTCGGCGATGATCGTTACGAGCGCTGCAAGAATTGGTGCGACGACTACTTTTTTCTGAAGCACCGCAACGAGACTCGCGGCGTCGGTGGCCTGTTTTTCGACGACTTGAATGAAGGGGGCTTTGAGACCTGCTTTGCATTCCTGCGCTCTGTCGGCGATAGCTTCATGGAGGCGTACCGGCCGATCGTCAAGAGACGCCGGCACCATCCTTACGGCAACCGCCAACGTAACTTTCAACTATATCGGCGGGGGCGCTACGTCGAATTCAACCTGATATATGACCGCGGCACACTATTCGGCCTGCAGTCGGGCGGGCGCACGGAGTCGATCCTGATGTCGCTGCCGCCGCAGGTTCGCTGGGAATACGACTGGCATCCGGAACCCGGCTCTCCGGAAGATAAACTCTACAAGGATTACCTGCGCCCGCGGGACTGGCTCGGGAAGCCCGCTTGCGGAGATGATGTACGGTGACCACGGGTAACAATCGCGATGTACCGACCGCCGCGCTTCGACCGTTTCATCTGGCCATTCCGGTGGCTGATCTTGCCGCGGCCGAGTCGTTTTATTGCGGGCTGCTCGGCTGCAGCAAAGGACGGACAGCATCACGCTGGATCGACCTGAACTTCTTCGGCCACCAGTTAACGTTGCACCTAAGCGACGGACCGGATTCCGGCGTCGACACGAATCTCGTTGACGGCGACCAGGTGCCGATCCGGCATTTCGGCATTGTCCTCGACATGCGCGACTGGCGCCTGCTGGCCGACAAGCTCGAATCTGCGCACCGTGATTTCCTGATCTCGCCACGCACTCGCTTCGAGGGCGAGATCGGAGAACAGGCGACGCTGTTCATTCTGGATCCGTCGGGAAATGCGCTCGAGTTCAAGAGTTTTGCAAATCCGGCGCAGCTATTCGCCACCTGACAGCACGCTACTGAGAAACGCCCCTGAGCGACGAAGGAAAATGCGATGTCCTGGATTGACGAGATCGAAATTGACGATGCTGACGGCAAGTTGGCGGATATGTATGCCGAGCTGATCGAAAAGCGCGGCAAGGTCTCCAACATCCTGAAAGTGCACAGCTTGAATGCGGACGCGATGGGCGGCCATCTCGATCTGTACATGACACTGATGTTCGGTAAGTCCGGCCTCAGCCGCGCCGAACGGGAGGCGATCGCCGTCGTCGTGTCAGCCGGCAATGACTGCGCCTACTGTGTGAACCATCATGCCGAGGCATTGAGGCGCTACATCAAGGACGATGTCGTCCTGGGTATTCTGATGTCCGCGGACGGCCTGGAGACACTGGAACCCCGCCTGTCCAATATTGTCCGCCACGCAGAAAAGCTGACGTCCGCACCCGGCGCCATGACGGAAAGTGATCTGTTCGAATTGCGCGACGCCGGCCTCTCCGACCGTGACATTCTCGACCTGACCCTGATCACGGCGTATTTCAATTTCGTCAACCGCATCGCGCTCGGCCTGGGCGTGAGTTATTCCGCCGAGGAACTGAGCGGCTACCGCGATAGCTGAGCAGGCTCTGCGGCGCTGGCGGCACGATCCGGGATTGTGGTAACTTCTTGGAAAATCCATGACTTGTGCGGGAATGCTTCGCCAGACCTGAAAATCCCCGCCGTGTCAGTGGCTTAGACCCAAGAGCGATTGTGCCCGCATACGGGCTGCCGGAATCTCCATGAAACTGATCCGACACCTGGTCATATTCAGCATGTTGCTGACCTCCTTCTCTGCTCACGCAGAGCATGAGTCGCGTCTGCGCAATGCCGGCGGACCGGGCGGCATTCGTCTCGCGGGAACCGAGAACCCTGAGCGCCGCCTGGTCTACATCGTACAGCTGCGCGCGCCCTCGGCAGCCGAGTATCACGCATCGCTCAAGCCCGCCATCCGGGCGAAGCCGCTGGTCGCAGCAGATCGCTTGCGGTTCGACAAGAACAATTCGGCGATACAGAGTTACGCAGCTCAACTGGGCGCCGAACAGGACAGGGTGCTTGCCCTGGCGGCGCCAGACGCCAGGAAAATCTACAGCTATCGCTATGGATTGAACGGATTCGCCGCGCGAATGACGCCGGGGCAGGCACACAAGCTGGAGAATCTGCCCGAGGTTCTGCAAGTCTGGGAAGACGAGATAAGGCCTCTGGCGACCAACTTCAGCCCGCAATTCCTCGGCCTGTTCGAGCCTGAAGTCGGGCTGCGCGGCGCGCCGGGGCTCAACGGCGAGGGCATCGTCATCGGTTTCATCGACAGCGGCATCTACCCGGAACATCCGGCTCTGAAAGACACCAGGGCAGCCGATCGGCCGCGGGCCTGCCGCAGCAGCTGGGCCTCGACTTCACTGCTTGGGCGCTGGCTGTGCCGCCGCTTCGACAAACTCGATGACCAGCTTCAATTCGAGCCGCCGGAGAACTGGAACGGCGACTGCGAGACTGGCGAACAGTTTCTCGAATCGGACTGCAATAACAAGTTGATCGGCGCACGCTATTTCATTGCTGGTGCGGAAGCATCCGGCCCGATCGATGACGGTGAAATTCGCTCGGCGCGTGACGTTGACGGTCACGGCACGCACACGGCGACGACGGCTGCGGGCAACCGCGTCAAGGCATCGATCTTCGGCACACTGATCGGTCGCGTACAGGGCATGGCGCCACGCGCGCGTGTCGCCGTGTACAAGGCCTGCTGGCTGCGCCCTGGCGATATTCGCGCAAGCTGCAACACATCGGATCTCGCCAACGCCATCGATGCGGCGGTTGCCGACGGCGTCGACATCATCAACTACTCGATCGGCAGCACTCTGGCGAGAATTACGGCACCCGACGATGTCGCGCTGATGGCCGCGACCAAGGCCGGCGTGCTGGCCGTCGTCGCAGCCGGTAATGAAGGCCCGAATTTCGGAACGATCGGCTCACCCGCCGGCGGCCCGTGGGTCATCACGGCGGCAGCCTCGAGTCGCGATGGCCAGACGTCCATTGAGGCCATGCAGATAACAAGCCCACCTTCAATCGCCGCCAAGTATGCAGTCAAGGAAGCCAGCTTTACGCCTCCGCTACAGGACCGCGACCCCATCGAAGGACACCTGGTGCTCGCCGATGACGGCGACGACACACTCGCTGGCGGGGGACCCGGCACTACGTCCGATGCCTGTGAGCCCCTCGTGAACGATAGTTTGATGTCTGGCAACATCGCATTCATTCAGCGCGGTGGCTGTGACTTCGAAATCAAGATCGCAAATTCGGCCGGCGCCGGCGCGATCGCGGCACTGGTCTATAACATCGCCGGTGACCCGATTGTCATGATCGGTACCGTCGGACTTTCCGACATTCCGGCGCTGATGATCGGCCAGGCTGACGCTAACCTGATTCTGGCCGAACTCGACGCAGGCCTTGAAGTCAGTGTGGTTCTGGACAAAAGCTTCTTTCTTACGAAAAGCGAAACCGGCAATATCATGGCGTCGTTTTCGGCTCGCGGGCCGGGCCCTGTAGCGGACATCCTGAAACCTGATGTCAGCGCTCCCGGTGTCAACATACTGGCCGGGTTTACACCGGACGCTGCCAACGCCACACCGGGCGAAGAATTTGCGTATCTCAGTGGCACGTCGATGTCGACGCCGCATGTCGCCGGCGTCGCCGCACTTCTCATGCAAGCGCACCCGGATTGGAGCCCTGCAGCGCTCAAGTCTGCACTGATGACCAGCGCGCACCAGTCTTTGTTTGCTCCCGGCGGCGAGAACCCGGCGATTCCGTTCGACTATGGTGCTGGCCACATCGTACCGAACGACGCCGTCGATCCGGGTCTTGTCTACGATGTCAGTGACGACGAATATGACGCGTTCGCCTGCGGTACCGCATCGCCGGCCGTGTCGCCGGAGCGATGTGATGAACTGGGAATCGCCGGACTTTCCTTCGCCGGCGCAGATCTGAACCAACCATCGATCAGCATCGCGCGCCTTGCCAACGAGCGGACCGTCAGCCGGCGAGTGAGCAACGTCAGCGATCAGACCGAGACATTCGTTGCTGCGGTCTCCGCGCCCCCCGGA
The DNA here is from genome assembly GCA_022560695.1 of Pseudomonadota bacterium. Classification (GTDB taxonomy): domain Bacteria; phylum Pseudomonadota; class Gammaproteobacteria; order Steroidobacterales; family Woeseiaceae; genus UBA1847. The sequence goes on along the minus strand of JADFSP010000002.1, from coordinate 88,637 downwards.
ATTCTCATCACGGTCAATCCGTCGAGCATCTCGTTGGCGCCCGGCGAATCGGTGTCGTACGACGTCACCTTGAAATTCCTATCGGGGCCACTCGATCTCTGGCGTTTCGGATCGCTGACCTGGACGAGTAACAATCATTCGGTGCGCAGCACGATCGCCGTCAATCCTGTCTCGCTGACAGCGCCTGCTGAAATCACGACTTTCGGCGGCAGTGGTTCCGTCAGTTTTCCCGTCGAATTTGGCTACACCGGCAGTTACTCACCACAAGCACATGGCCTGCGTCTGCCGCTCGTGGTCGATGGTTTCGTCGACGGTGATCCCACCAAGACGTTTACGTTTCGATCCATCAATGGCGTCACCGCGCATTTGATCGATGTCCCGGATAATCAGCTGTACCTGAGATTTGCCTTGTTCGATGCATTGACCGATGGCGATGACGATCTCGACATGTACGTGTACTACTGCCCCGACAACATCAATTGTTCGCGGATCGGTTTGAGTGGCGAGCCGACGTCACAGGAGCGTTTCGATGTATTCCGGCCTGCCGCAGGACGTTATGCCATTCTGATACACGGCTTCGAAACTGATAACGTTTCCGGCGGTCCTGGTGCAAATTACCAATTGCTCGCCTGGGCATTCGGCATTGTCGACGATCAGGGCAACATGACGGCGAGTGGCCCATCGTTCGTAAACGCCGGTTCAACTGAAACCGTAACGGTCAGCTGGTCGAATCTCTCGTCAGATACTATTTACTTTGGAGGTATTTCGCACAATACACCGCAGGGCCTGTCCGGCCTGACGCTCATGACGATCGGGAACTGAAGGAAGCCGCCACTCAAACGAGACTCTCGTAAAAACACCCCGGGCATTTGAGACAAGAATGAAACTGTTAAAAACCGTGAATTTGATTTTAGTGATTCTCTTGGGTTTATCCTCCGGGATATCGAAGTTCATGCAAATTCCGCAGGAAATGGAATTCTTTCAGGATGAAATGGGGTATAGCGCGAACACGATTATTTTGTTTGGAGTGGCACAGCTGGCCGCGGGCATTTTACTTGTATTCGGAAAAACAAGAACGACCGGCGCAATAATACTGGCGACCACATTTTGTATCTCCGCCCTCATTGTCTTTATGGCCGGAAAAATCGGATTCGGTTTTTTCTCCATTTTACCTGTCGTCATGGCAGGAATCGTCATAAGGGAGACCACACGAGCCGTGTCCGTCACGGACACGGCTCGCGCGGCTGAGCTCTGACGCTAGCTAATCCATTTCCTGTACTTTGCACGGCGGGAATACCAGATGAGCGCAACCGCAATTGCCGTCACGATAGTGGGCAGCACGATTGCCTGCATGCCCCATACGTCGAACCCACCCGCGAGCAAGAACGCGTACCCGTTCTGCACGACGATGCCGGCCAGTGAAGTCATGAACATCGGGACGGCCCAGGATCTGCGCAGCAACAGGAACAGACTGCCAGCCACTCCCGTGACGACAGCGATCGCATACGCCGAGGTCGCCCAGGCAGGCGTTGCCGTGATGAATGCAATCTCAGCGTCGTTATAGACCGCTGCCAAACTATCCGGAGTCGCGGTCACCTGCATGTAGTAAAGGAATAACCCGAGCAGATTCCAGATCAGCGCGGCGCCGCCGACAACCCAAAACGTTGTGGTCGGTGCGGCGTTCAGTTCATCGGACATTGCGTTTCCCTTTTTTTCCAATCGCCTTGCGGGACGTCCGATGATCCACCTGACTTTTAGAATTTGCAAGCCGTGATATTCAGGACTGCCCTGTCAGCGTTTCTTCTTCGCCAGGGCCACGCATGGCTTGTAGCGAAAGCATCCGAGGACATGGTCATTGACAAGACCCGTCGCCTGCATGTGAGCATAGATGATGGTGCTGCCGACGAACTTGAATCCCCGTTTTTTCAAGTCCTTGCTGATCGTGTCGGACACCGCCGAGGTTGCCGGCACGTCGCTGTCTTTCTTGAACTTGTTCTGTACGGGACGTCCGTCCACAAAGGCCCAAAGGTACTTGCTGAAGCTGCCGAACTCTTTCTGGATTTCGAGAAACGCTTTCGCGTTGGTCACGGTCGACTGAACCTTGAGCCGGTTTCTCACGATCGCGGGGTTCTGCAATAGCTTCTCGAGACGCTTCTCCGTGAAACGAGCCACCTTCTCCAGATCAAAATCGGCAAATGCCTGCCGATAGCCCTCACGCTTGTTGAGTATCGTGGACCAGCTGAGGCCGGCCTGCGCACCCTCGAGAGTCAGAAACTCGAATTGCACCCGATCATCGAATACGGGCACTCCCCACTCTTTGTCGTGGTACTCGATGTACCCGAGGCTGACACCTTCCGCCCATTTGCATCGCGTTACTGATCCGGTCATGCAAGGCCCTCAAAGCTTACTCTTCAGTTCGCAATACTGTGCGAACTTACGCGACAGGACACTAGCAGCTTGCTTTGCTGTGCGCAGCCCGCAATTTTCAATGATATGGCCAGAATGCCGTGACCCAAGTCGTTCCTGCCATGCGGGCCGTGACCGGCTGAAAATCGCGCCTCAAGGCGTTCCCGCGCGCACAACGAAAAAAGCCCGCGCATGAAGCGCGGGCTTGTCTGCGTAGATGCTTCACACAGCAGTCAGTCGCTTAGACCGAACCACCGCAAGAACCTTCACCGCACTTGCCTTCTGCATCCTTGTCGTCGCCGCAGGAACCTTCTGCATCCTTGTCGCCGCCGCAAGAACCTTCACTATCCTTGTCGCCGCCACAAGAGCCTTCGCCTTCCTTGTCGCCGCCACAAGAGCCTTCGCCTTCCTTGTCGCCCATGCCGTCCTTGTCGCCACCACAGGAACCTTCACCTTTTTTGTCGCCGCCACAAGAGCCTTCGTCGCCCTTGCCTTCCTTGTCGCCGCCACAAGAGCCTTCACCGGCGCCGAGCATGTAGCCCACGCTGAGCGATGACATTTCGAACGGGCTGTCCGTCGTATCGGCAGCTGCAATACCGCCCAATGCGAACGAACTGACCAGTGCAGCACCTACGGCCAACGCAACGGGTTTTAGTACTTTCTTGTCTGACATCTTCTCTCTCCTACTAGGGTTGTCTGCCCACGTCCGGGCATTTGATTCTCAGCTTTGTGGGAACATCACGTGCTCCACATCACCGAATTCACCACGCTCTTTCGAATTTCTTCCAGGCGTTCATCACGTACACCAATGATCGCGATGCTGCCGCTGCCGACCGGCAGGATGACGCCTTTGATGTTTTCGCCATTCAGCGGAATGGCCTTCGAAATCATTTCATCCGGCAACAACAAAATCGTTACCGGTCCTCGTTCACCCTGGATGACGAGGTGCGGCACAGTGTTGCCGTTGATTGTGCAACTCCGCGCGTACGTGATCAGTCCGGCGCTGTGATTCAGTTGCGCAATGTCCGCCGGCACAACGCTCGCCAGCTTGCTGTCACTTACGGCCTCGTCGCTGACGCGCAACGAATAACGCTCATGATCGAGGTGCGCGACGACCTCCTCGGCAAGCGAAGGGTAAATCACGCTGTTGCCAAGCATCCGCATGCCGAGGACTGCGGCAATTACAATCGTTGCCGCCATCGCAAACCATGTCGGCGTCGTGAATCGGCGCCCCGCCATTGTGACGACATTTCCCGAATCGAGTTCGGGGAGGTCGGGGATCTGCAATTTGGGCACGCTGATTTGCAGCGCTTCGCCGATCTGCCGATCGAGCGCCTGCATCTCGGCACGAAACGCCTTGCACGAAGAGCATTGCAACAGGTGTGCGGCACCGCCACCAAATGACGGATCCGCTGCAATCGCCTGTTCAAATTCTTCGCAATTCATCATATCTTCTTCATATCTTCTTCATCGGTCGCCTTCACACGACCTTGTCTTGCATTGAATTCCGGAGCTTCAGCCGCGCACGATGCAGTCGTGTCAGCACCGCGCCTTGCTTGAGCCCCATCAGTTCGCCAATCTCGCCCGTGCTGTAGCCCATCAGGACCTGCAGCACCAGCGGTTCGCGATAATCGTCGTTGAGCTCGTAAATCGCCTCGCGCATATCGTCGAGCTTGTCGTCCGGCGTCTCTGCCAACAGCGCCTCCTGCGAGGGCGTCAGGTCATCGACATCGACGGTCTCGAGACGGCGACGCTCGAAATAGCGCGCATTTTCGCGTCGTACTATCGTCAGCAACCAATGCTTGGCAGCCCCGTCTTCGCGTAATGCATCCAGCGATTTCCACGACCTCAGCAGCGCTTCCTGAACAACGTCCTCTGCAATCGACCTGTCGCGGCTGAGCCAGACAGCGTAGCGGTACATATCCTGGTGGAATACGCCCACAAGTTCGTCAAATCTCCGTCGCCGCTCAAGCGCAGCATTGCCGCTATTCATACGAGATGACCCACCCCGTGTCGTATTTATTACTGATTCGTGGAAATCCGTAAATAAGGCGTGGAAACCCGCCCTAAATACAGGGAAAATCGAAAAATCTTCTGTTTATTCTGTTTATTCTGTTTTGCTATGAGTACACATCACCCCGGTCAGTTCCCGCAGATCCGGCTACGCCGCGGCCGCCGGACCGCCGCCCTCAGAAGCCTGATCGCAGAGACCGGGCTCAGCTGCGCGGATCTAATTTACCCGCTTTTCGTGCTCGATGGCGAAAATCGTGCCGAGGCCGTCGCGTCGATGCCCGGCATTCAGCGACGCAGCGTCGATGGCATACTCGGCGAACTGGCCGAGGCCGTAACGCTCGGCATTCCTGCGATCGCCTTGTTCCCGGTCATCGACGAGGCGCAGAAAAGCCTCGATGGCAGCGAGTGTACCAACCCCGATGGCCTCGTACAGCGCGCGGTCAAAACGATCAAAGACGCCCACCCCGACCTGATCGTCATCACTGACGTCGCGCTCGATCCGTACACGACCCATGGTCAGGACGGCATCGTCGATGCCTCGGGCTACGTGTTGAACGACGAGACCGTTGCGATGCTGGCGCGTCAGGCTGTCTCGCAAGCGGCAGCCGGCGCCGACATCGTCGCGCCGTCCGACATGATGGACGGCCGAGTCGGCGCCATTCGCAAGGAACTCGAAGCCGCCGCTTACCACAACACACTGATCCTCGCCTACGCCGCGAAGTACGCGTCGTGTTTCTATGGCCCGTTCAGAGATGCGGTCGGGTCGGCAACGAACCTCGCCGGCGCAGACAAGTCGACGTACCAGATGGACCCTTCGAATAGCGCGGAGGCAATGCGCGAGATCGCGCTCGATCTCGATGAGGGCGCCGACATCGTCATGGTCAAGCCGGCGATGCCCTATCTCGATGTCGTCCGGCGTGTCCGCGAGACGTTCAACGTACCGATTTTTGCTTACCAGGTCAGCGGCGAATACGCGATGCTCAAAGCGGCTGCCGAGCACGGTTGGCTTGACGAGCGTGGGGCCGTACTCGAGTCGTTGTTGTGTATCAAGCGTGCCGGCGCCAGCGCAATCCTGACGTACTATGCGCTCGACGCCGCTCGCTGGCTGGCCGAGTAGGTATACTGGGTACAAGACGGGCTTCCGTATGCAACGATGAGAATGCGTTTCAAGGGGTGAATGCAGGTCTTGGTCAGCAGGCAGGCAAGTTGGCGTTCGACGAACAGGATGAGCTGCCGTGGCCACTGATACGGCAACCATCGACCGTTATGGCGTGATGGGCCACCCCGTTTCTCACAGCCGGTCGCCGATCATTCACCGCCTGTTTGCCGCTCAGACCGCGCAAGTTCTGCAATATGAACTACTGCAGGTCAGCCCGGACAAGCTCGAGCAGGCAATCCGCCAGTTTCAACGCACGGGAGGCAGGGGTCTTAATATCACGGTGCCGCACAAGCGCGAAGTCTGTCGATTCGTCGATCAGATGAGCGCGCGGGCGCGGGCCGCCGGCGCGACCAACACGCTCACGTTTCAGGATGGAGAGATTGCCGGCGACAATACCGACGGCATAGGCCTGTTACGCGACCTGGTCGTTAACCTCGGTGTAAACCTGGAAGGCGCCGATGTGCTCATACTCGGCGCCGGCGGCGCGACGCGAGGCATCGTGAGCCCGCTTCTCGAAATGCAGCCGAAGTCGCTGCTGATCGCCAACAGGACGCTCGACAAGGCACAGGCGCTGGTTGAGCGTTTCGAGGACCTCGGCCATGTATCGGCGTGTCGTTTCAATGCTGTGCCGGTTGCCGAACCCTTCGACCTGATCATCAATGCAACGTCGGCCGGCTTTCGCGGTGAGACGCCACCCTATCCGCAAGCGGCTGTATCGAAAAAAACGTTTTGCTATGACCTCTCATACGGCTTCAAGCCGACGCCATTCAGTGTCTGGGCGCGCGAAAACGGTGCGGCACGTTCGGTCATGGGCTGGGGCATGCTCGTTGAACAGGCGGCCGAGTCGTTTCACATCTGGCGCGGCGTGCGTCCCGATACAGCACCTGTTCTCAAGCAAATCTCCATCACCGCATAGTGACAAGTTCCTCGGCGCTGGTCGGATGAATGGCGACTGTATTGTCGAAATCGGCTTTGGTCGCACCCATGCGAATCGCCACGGCGAACCCCTGCATCATTTCGTCTGCACCGTCACCGATGATGTGACATCCAACGACACGCTCTTCATCACCTGCCGTAATCATCTTCATGATCGTGCGTTGCTCGTTGCCGCCCAGAGCGTAGTACATTGCCGTGAATTCTGACGTGTAGATCTTGACCGAATCGCCGAACTTTTCACGAGCCGCCACCTCATCCAGTCCGACCGTGCCCATCGGCGGGTGACTGAATATGACCGTCGGTATCAGCCGATAGTCAAGATGGCGGCCCTCCATATCGCCGTACAAGCGATCCGCAAGCCGCCTGCCTGCAGCAATCGCCACAGGAGTCAGCGCCGCTCGGCCCGTCACATCGCCCAGCGCGAAAATGTGCTCAACGTTGGTCGATTGATATTTGTCGACGGGTACGAATCCATTGGCATCCACGTCAACGCCGGCCTTCTCCAGGCCGAGCTCGGCCGTGTTCGGCACTCGCCCAACGGCCCAGAGCAGGCAATCAACCGGTCCATACCTGCGGCCATCGGTACTGGTCATGACAAGCCCCGCGTCGGACTTCTCGACGGCGGCAGGCACGACCCCGGTATCGATTGCGATGCCGTTTTTCTGCATGGCCGACATGAGTTCGCAACCGAGCATCTTGTCGAAACCGCGGATGATGCCGTCCTTCCGAACGACAACCTGCGTCTGGCTACCGAGTCCGTTGAACACACCGGCCAGTTCGACCGCAACGTAGCCACTGCCGGCAACCAGCACGCGACCGGGCCGCTCATCCAGCTGGAAAAACCCGTCGGACGTAATGCCGTATTCGGCACCGGGAATGTCCGGCACGATCGGCCGGCCACCGGTCGCGATCACAATGCGGTCTGCCTGGTATTCGTCGTCGCCGACGACGACCGTGTGTGCGTCAGTGAGCTTGCCAATACCGACGATATGATCGACACCACGTTTGTCGAGATTGCTTGCGTAGATTCCGTTCAGCCGTTTTATGTAGGCATCGCGACGGGTCTTCAGTGCAGACCAGTCGTGGCCGCGAACGTCGAGGTCGAAACCGTAGTCTGCCGCGTGTTCGAAATGATGTGCATGCTGCGCCGCATACCACATCACTTTTTTGGGTACGCAACCGACGTTGACGCAGGTGCCGCCGAGCGCGCCGGACTCGATCGCTGCGGCGCGCGCACCATACTCAGCCGCTCGTTGCGCATGGGCGAGTCCGCCACTGCCGCCGCCAATTACCAATACATCGTATCGTTCAGTCAATATTCCGCTCCCTGATCAAGGATCCGTACTTCCGGAGGTATTTTCCGCCTGTGTTAACATGCTGCGCCTGAAAAGGATATCAGCCACGTTGATGACTAACCCTTTGCTGGACACTTCGTCGCTGCCTCGCTTTGCCGACATATCACCCGAGCACGTTGTACCGGCGCTCACCCAACTTATCGCGGAGCAACGGCGCAAACTGGACGAACTGCTCGCCAACACACCGGATCCCGATTTCGATTCGCTCGTCACGCCACTTGAAGAGATGGAACACGAGCTGTCACGGGTCTGGTCACCGGTCAGTCATCTGCAAGGCGTGCTCGGCTCGCGCGCGTGGCGCGATGCTTACAACGAGGCCTTGCCGCTACTGACCGAGTACGGCACCGAATTATCACAGAATGCCCGACTGCAACAGGCCTACGCCAAAGTAGACGAACGCTTGCCCGCCGATGCCAGCGACGCCAAGCGCAGCACGGTCGCCCTGGCGCTGCGTGATTTTCGCCTCGCCGGGGTTGACTTGCCGGAATCGGACAAGGCTCGCTTCCGGGAAATCATGCGCAAGCTTGCCGCGACCCAAGCCAACTTCGAACACAATGTGCAGGATTCGTCGGATGCCTGGAGCCTGCATGTCAGCGACCAGCACGAGCTCGACGGCCTGCCGCGACAAGCGCTGGCCCGAGCTGCCGCCGAAGCCCGCAAACGTGATCGTGATGGCTGGCTGCTGACGCTCGATTATCCGACGTATCACGACGTGATGACCCATGCCGGGAACCGCAGCCTCAGAGAAACGCTGTATCACGCCTGGGTGACGCGAGCGTCGGAGCAGGCTGCCGACACAAGTTGGGACAACAGCGAAAATATCGACGCCATCCTGGCCTTGCGCCACGAGGCCGCCAAGCTCGTTAGCTTCAATAATTTCGCCGAATACTCGCTGGCCACGAAGATGGCTGATTCAACGAAACAAGTCACCGGTTTTCTGCTCGCGCTGGCCGCACACTCGCGAGCTGCCGCTCAAAAAGAGCTTGCCGAACTCCGCGAATTTGCCGGCATGGCCATCGAACCATGGGATATTTCCTATTGGCTGGAAAAATTCAAGCAAGAGAAATATTCCCTGTCAAATGACGTGTTGCGACAGTACTTCCCGGTAACCAGCGTAGTAAAGGGACTATTTGATCTTGCCGGCACATTGTATGGCGTTACGATGGAGTCCAACCCCAGCATCCAGGCCTGGCACGATGATGTCCGGTATTACACGGTCTGCGACCATGAGGGACAAGCCATCGGCAGTTTCTATGCCGATCTGTTCGCCCGCAGTGGCAAGCGCACCGGCGCGTGGGTCGATGGTTGCGTCAACCGCAAGAACCTGAACGGCCAGCCGACGCTACCGGTCGGTTATCTTGTGTGCAATTTCGCGCCGCCCGACAACAACCACCGGTCGCTGTTGACACACGACGATGTCGTGACGCTGTTTCACGAGTTCGGCCATATGCTGCATCACCTGTTGACGCGAATCGACTACCCCAGCATCGCCGGAATCAATGGTGTGCCGTGGGATGCCGTCGAACTGCCGAGTCAGTTCATGGAGAATTTCGCCTGGAGTCAGGAAGTTCTCGAGCAATGTTCGTCCCACGCGGAGACCGGGGAGTCGCTGCCACCTGAGCTTTTCGCAAAACTTGAAAGCAGCCGGCATGCCGGTTCCGCCCTCGCGATGATTCGGCAGATTGAATTCGGACTTTACGATCTGCGCCTGCATGCTGAATACGACGCGAACGACAGCTCAGCCGTACTCGATATGCTGACGGAAGTTCGCGATGAGGTGGCGCTAATTCAACACCCCTATTACAACCGCATGCCACATGGTTTTTCGCACATCTTCGCAGGTGGCTATGCCGCCGGTTATTACAGCTACAAGTGGGCAGAGGTCCTGGCCGCGGATGCGTTCGATGCGTTCGCCGAAGCCGGCATCTTCGATCGCGACACCGCAACGCGATTCCGCCGCGAAATCCTCGAAATCGGCGGTAGCCGCGACTTCATGGATGCCTACGTGGCATTTCGCGGGCGCAAGCCAAGCGTCGATGCACTGCTGCGCCAAAGCGGAATCGCCGTTCGGTGAAAATTGCAACCTGGAACGTCAATTCACTCAACGTACGCCTGCCGCATGTGCTCGAGTGGTTGTCGGCGAGTTCGCCGGACGTGTTGGTCCTGCAGGAAATAAAGCAGGTGACCGATGCGTTTCCCGTGGACGAGCTCAGCAACGCCGGCTATCGATCGATCGCAAGCGGGCAAAAGACCTATAACGGCGTGGCGGTCATTAGCCGGAGCCAGCCTGGCGACCCCGTGACCGATTTCCCGGGCTTCGAGGATCCGCAGCGCCGCGTTCTCGCCGTGACCGTTGACGATGTTCGCATCGTCAACCTGTACGTACCGAACGGGCAGGCCGTCGGCGCGGAGAAATATGAGTACAAGCTCGGCTGGCTCGCGGCCTTGCGCAAATTCATCGAGGGAGAAATTGAACGGCACGACAAGCTCGTCATCCTCGGCGATTTCAATATCGCCCCGGCCGACGAGGATGTTCACGATCCCGAAAAATGGGGCGATGCGATACTCTGCAGTCCGCCCGAGCGAGCAGCGCTGCAGGCGCTGCTAAGCCTCGGATTGACGGACGTATTTCGCAAATTCGAGCAACCCGGGAAAAGCTTCAGCTGGTGGGACTACCGCGCGGCCGGCTTTCGGCGCAATGCGGGGCTACGCATAGACCTGATTTTAAGCAGCGATTCCATGGCGCGCGCCTGCACTGCAAGCTATGTCGACAAAGAGCCAAGGCGTTGGGATCGACCTTCAGATCATGCGCCGGTTGTCGCAGAGTTTGATATGTGAGTTAGCGTGCCGACCCTGTGCAATATGACATATTGTTCATTTTTGCTCTGTGTGCCGCCCGCCCACCGTGTATGATTGTTGTCCATGCAGCCGCATGCCAGCGAAACCACCTCAGTGCCGGGAGACCGGCTTGACTAACCTCAGGGGCAACCTGGCGGTGGCATTGCCCACGATGAACTACAACAAGAACAGCATCGTGTCTCAGGATCGGCGCAACGACTACGACGTAACGAATACCGTGCAGGTCAGTAGCCCCGCATCGGTTCGCGGCGCCGTGCAAAAGCTGTTCACCGGAACCTTTCCGGGCGCGTCATTCGACAAGCTTTGGCTTGCTTTCCATGATTTCGAGCGGCTCTTCACGGGCCGTTACCCGGGCTACCTGGGTTGCGACACAACCTATCACGATATGCAGCATACGCTCGATATGACGCTTGCACTCGCGCGCCTCGTGGCTGGCTATGAAAAAAGTGTCGACTCGGGTGACCGGCTCGGCGCCCGGCGTGCACAAATGGCGATTATTACATCACTGTTTCACGACTCCGGTTATATCCGGCACGAAGACCGCGATCGCGACTTTAACAACGGCGCCGAATTCACGCTGCAGCATGTCTCACGCAGCGCCGATTTCCTGCGCCGCTATCTGCCGGAACTCGGTCTCGCGAAGGATGTCGGGATCAGCAGCATGATCGTGCATTTCACGGGCTACGAACTGGACCTCGACAATATTGAACTCGACGATCCGCGCGATATTATCTGCGGACACCTGATTGGCACCGCTGACCTGATTGCACAGATGGCGGACCGGTGCTATCTCGAGAAGTGCCGGGATCGCCTTTACAAAGAGTTTGTCCTCGGTGGCGTGGCCATCGAGAATTCATCGCCCGGTGAATATATTGTTCGCTACGAGTCCGGTCAGGACCTGTTGCGCAAGACGCCGACTTTTTACCAGCACGTGATGCGCGAGCGCCTGAATCTGAAGTTCAATCGAGCCTATCGGTATATCGAGGTGCTCTTCGACGGCAAGAATCCGTACATTGACGCAATTCGCAGCAACGTCACGCACCTGGTTCGAATCATCGAATCGGCAGACTGGTCGCTCCTGCGTCGCGATCCACCTTATTTCGTCGGCGTCGCTGACGCGGTTACCGACATGGAACGGCTTGTGGCACGTCAACTCAGTTCATTCACGGGCACGCAAATTGCTGCGGATAACGGCTTGCTGATGCCGGTCTGATTCTCGAAGCCGGGATCGGCCCTGAAGGGCATCCTACGACCGCGATCGGCCCTAAAGGGCCTCCTGCGACCGCGATTCATCGCTCCTGCTGCCAGGTCCTGAGCGCCAGGTACTGCGCCCTGGTCAGACGGCGATTGGCATAGAACGCTGCAACAGCGGCAGCAAACAACGCGTAGACGGCATCGGCCGGGGTCATGGCTTCATCGAAAAATACGGGCCACGTCATCGCCGTCACACCGCGCAGAATTGTGATCGTGCCGGTATCGAACTCACTCGCCGTGAATGCGGCGGCGACGACGATGCTGCCGGCCAGTGCACCGATCATGGCGAGCACGGCAGCGACGGTCGGAAATCTCCAGTCCAGCCCGCGACCGGCACGACGCACGGCGAGCCCAATGAGCACGCCCTGAACGACCGTAAGCCAGGGAAAAATTCGCTGGATCGTCGTCGACAGAAACACCCAGGCGGCACTGTAAACGACGATAACGATGAGCCCCGCCATGATCGCGTTTCGAACCGATTGCTCGCGAGCAAGCCGCTCGCCGTCCGCCGGATCGGGCGGCGTGAGGATTTTCGCAGCGTGTTTTCTTGGCAGCCGCAGTATTTGCCTTTTGTAATTCTCGCTCATCGCACGGCCGTATCGTCTCGAATTTTCAGCGGGCGCGTGATGGTAGACTGCCCGAATTCCTGATCATGCGGCAAAGATACCGGAGCGGGTTTGCGCGGGCTACCCGTCTCGAAAATCAGCTCGAGTGACCAATCTCAACGCGGGACAGAAATTTGCCGGCCGGATACTCGGATTCCCGCGATAATGTGCTGATTTCGGGACAGGTCAGTTCGGTCGACAGCCACACGGAAGGTCTGTCAAGCAGGCTTGAATGGCTGCGCATAGAAAACTAAGGAGAAAGCGCGCATGCGTGCGGCGTGGTTCGAGGCGATTGGAAAAGCATCCGAGGTGCTGCAGGTCGGAGAACTTGATGCGCCATCTCCGGGAGCAGGCGAGGTACTCGTACGGCTGCACACGAGCGGCATCAATCCATCGGATGTGAAGAAACGTGCGGGCTCATTTCCGGATCTTCTCGGAGATGGGTTCGTCATCCCCAACAGCGATGGCGCCGGTGTTATCGAAGCCGTCGGTGAGGGCGTAGACGCGGCCCGGACTGGCGAGCGTGTCTGGATATACCAGGCACAGTACGGACGCAGATTCGGCACTGCGGCCCAATACCTGGCCATCGACAGCAGGCGTGCGCCAACGCTTCCCGACAAGACAGGCTTCGATGTCGGCGCTTGTCTCGGCATTCCGGTCATGACCGCACATCGATGTGTTTTCGCGGATGGTGACGTCCGCGGCCTGACGGTGCTCGTCACGGGCGGCGCCGGCAGGGTCGGTTATTACGCTGTGCAATGGGCCGGCCGCAACGGCGCCAACGTCATTGCGACTGCGAGCAATCCCGACGATGCGGCCACGTGCAAAAGCGCGGGTGCCAGCCAGGTCGTCAATCACCGCGACAATAATCTTGCCGAAGCCGTTCTCGACGCCAATGATGGCAAGCTCATCGACCGCGTCATCGACGTCGATTTCGGTGCGAACCTGCTGACCTCCGTCGAGGTGTTACGCATCGGCGGCGCGATCGCAACGTACGCATCTGCGCAAGACCCGGAACCCAGGCTGCCGTTTTTTCGGATGATGTACAAGGATCTCACCGTTCGCTTCGTCATCGTCTATGCGATGCCGGAGTCGACCAAGGCACAAGCGGTCGACGACATTGCTGCCGCGCTGACCGACGGTTGGATGCAGCATCGCATCGCGCACACAATTCCACTCGATGACATTGTCAGGGGAAACGAGATTATCGAACAGGGCGCGGTGCGCGGCGCGGTCATCCTGGCGATCGATTGATCAGGGGTGCCGGGGCGTCAGATGAAGCGCATCGCAAGATTACGTTCAGTACTCATCTACCTGGTGCTGGCCGCCGTACTGGCCATGACGCTGTCACTCACCTGGCTACGTTGGGAATCCAGTCTGCCGAGAGACGAATGGTTCACTGAGCGGCAAGGTCGGATCGAGAGCGTAGTCGCTGAGCGGTCAACCACCGTGTACGGACAACTATCGGAATCGGTATCGCTGCTATCCGATTCCGGCCTGCGAGTGTCTTTTCGAGTCATACGCAATGTGGTCGTCGATACTCCCCTGCCGGTGTTGGTGATACTTGGCGGGCACCGCACCGGAAGCGATGCCGTGGACCTGTTCGGTGACGTTGGCGACCGTGCTGTTGTCGGCGTTGACTATCCGTACGACGGGCCCGAGAAAGCCAGGGGCGTGATGACCATCGCCAGAACCATCCCGCTGGCCCGGCAGGCATTTCTTGACACGACTCCCGCCATATCGCTGATTTTCGACTGGCTGGTCGAACAGGACTGGGCTGACCGGAACAAAATGGTCGTCATCGGCGCCAGTCTCGGTGTGCCTTTTGCCGCGGCTGCCGCCGCCCGCGACGAACGCATAAGCGGCGTCATGCTCGTCCATGGCGCCGCCGATAATCGCCTGTGGTTTCAGGTACAGGTCGCACGGCGGATCGATGCCGAATTTCTGCACTATCCCCTGGCAACCGTGCTGAACTGGCTCGCGTATGGCCCGCTTTTCGACACCGGTAAAAACATTGCCGCCGTCTCGCCGCGCCCTGTGCTGATCATCGGTGCGCGTCACGACGAACGCGCCCCACCCGGTCAGACAGAAGTACTGTTCGACGCGGCGCACGACCCCAAGCGCTTGCGCTGGACCGAGGGCCGGCACGTCCAGCCTGGTCGCACCGAGATCATTGCAGAATTGTTGCGTATCGCCGAAGAGGAATTACCGTTTCTCACGCAGTAAACGGCTGCTCTTGTCGCGAACGAGAAATCGAAAAAAATCGAACGCGGAACCGGAATGACGATCAGAGTCGGTACCGTCGCGTTTCAACTGATCAGGTCGTCGATGACAGGACAGTTGCAGAGCACCGCAAGCTTGCCGATTCGCATCGTGTCTTGACGCTGCGTTTTTTGCTCATACGGCACGACCAGGTGCCCGCCGATTCAGCTTGGCGCTGAATGTTGATCGGAGGATATATGCACGAAGACAGGAGACTCGCGGCAACGTCCGGTGGCGCAATCGGAATCAGTGCGATTGCATCGTTCATCGGGCTGTGCTGCATCGGTCCCTGGGCCGTTGCTCTGTTCGGCGTGTCTGGTTCGATCGCGATGGCGCGTTGGCAGCCCGCGCGACCGTATATCCTGGCGGCGGCCGTGACCATGCTCGCCTGGGCGTTCTGGCGCGTGTACGGCCCACCCAGAAAGAAACTGTGTGATGCGGGTCTTTGTCCGGCGCGGCCGTCATTGTGGTTGCAGGGGGCCCTCTGGTTTGCCCTGTCGCTTGTCGTCCTCGCTTTTTTCGCCGAGCAATTGCAGTGGTTGTTGGTCGATCCCACTCCGGAGGCGCTGCGCCAATGAAAATGATTTCGCTACGTTCGGTTGCCGCCATGTGTGTACTCGTCGCCGCGTGCACGCCCGACGTACCGGCGCCCGTGGTGCGGTCGAGCTACGTCTCCCTTGACGAGGAACTGACGCAGTTCAAGGAGGACTTCAATGCCATGTCCGACAAGCTGCGGCTCGTGTTCATCAGCGGACCATCGTGCGGAATCTGCCTGCGCGGAATGGATGATCTGAATCGGTCAATCGTTGCGTCCAAACAGGATGACCCGCGAATTCATACGATGGTGCTGTACGTTCCGGCGCTGGGCGCGAACGAGGAACATGCCAGGGCGGCTGTGTCGCTATTGCCGGGGCCGCGAGTCAGTCATTACTGGGACGGCTCGGGTAACAGCGGGCTCGAATTTCAGAAGACGCTGGGTATCCCGATGTATGCGTGGGACGTCTGGATGATCTACGAGCCTGGGGCGCAATGGGAAGAGGCAAGTGTCCCGCCGCCGCCGGCATTCTGGCAGCATCAACTCCCAAGCCTGCCCAAAGACCAGAAGCTCGATGCCGAGGAATTCGCGGCGGCCGTGACCGAAAGGCTGTCGCTATTGCCGCCGGCGGCAGAATCGACAGGTTTCGCTGTCGCGAGCGAAAGCGAAGTGGGACTTCTCAAGGTCGCGCAGCCCACCAGCTTCATATTGCGCCAGCACCACCGCAGCCGCGGCGGGTATCGCAAACTGAAGACCATCGTCTCGATTCGGTATCAGGGAGAAACGCAGGTTGGCGACCAGACCTATGCACTGACAATCGATACATCGAGACCCCACCACTACCGGCGAACGACTGCCGATGGGCGCTCGTCCGGCACCGTCAGCAGGGAAGGTGAGAAGGTCCAGGCCGACGGTTCGTTGATGAGCTTGCCCAGCGAGTTTATGGACGAATTCCTGGCGTCCTATGACTTCGATGGCTGGATGACACAGTGGAAGGATAAGGGCAACAAACTGCGGCGGCTCGGCATGCAGAAATTGGACGACCGCCTGCCGTGGATCATCGAGGCCGAACTCGCGAATGGGCGAACGTGGCACATCTACGTCGATAGCCACACGGGTGATGTGTTTCGGCAAGCATTGATCGACGCGGACGGTCAGGAGTCTCTGGTTGTAGAGTTCGGCGCTTTCGATGACGTACAAGGTTACCGCTTGCCCGCTGAGGTTCGTTACTACAGCGGCAAAACACTGCTGGCCACGGACCGGTTCAATTCGATAACCGTAACCGCATCCGAGGCTGAATCAGCGATCGAAGATACAGAATAAGACAGTTCAACAGTTGGTCAGAACAACGGATCGTCCTTGTGGTTCTCATACCACTGTCGCTGGCGGGCGATGTCGGCTTCCAGTTCGTTGACGAGGCCGACCCATTCCGGCTCTTCCCGCATAGAGTCATAGAGCGGGGAGCGAAGCACCCACCAACCTCTGCGCCAGCCCATGTCGATGGCCTCGCGCAACGCCGCGATAGCCTTTCGCTTCTCGCCGCGCATGGCGTGAATAAACACATCCATCTCGTCGTAACCTATTCCCCGGACGCGATGCATGGATTGCATAGTCTCCAGCGCATGGTCAAACAGGTAGTCGGCCCGATCCAGCTGGCCATCGACATACAGCGTGTAGGCTACATACACGATCGTCTGCATTTCAAATGAATGCTTCAACATTTCGTTGGCTTTGACGATGATGTCTTCATCACCGTAGAGTTCCGGCCACAGGTCCTGCCAGATCGACCGCGCCTTGTCCGCCTCTCCGTTTAGGAAGTGTAACCTGGCGAGGAAATTCATCATGTAATGGCCCAGGTCTCGTTGTGCGAGTTGTTCGATCAACTTGGCTGCCTCCCCCCCCATCTGCGAACGGAACAGGTAAAGGTCTAGTCTGCGGCCGAAAGCCCTTTCTCCGAAGGAATCCTCCACTGAGTCATAACAACGTTCGGCTAACTGATCGGCGGCCAGCTCAAGGTAGAGATAGCACTCGAAAACCACTAATCTAAAGTTGGAAGGGGCAAGCCTCGTGGCAGCGCGAAACCAATTCACGGCCTCACCGATTCGCCCCAGCGCCAGCAACTGGGATGACATGGTTGTATAAAAGCGGGGAAACTCGGGATTTCGTCCGATACCCTTGAGCAACGCTGCTTGCGCCTCTTCAACCCGCCCCAGATCCCAAAGCAGCGATCCCAGAGTAGCGGTGAGGGCCGGGACCATGGGGTCAAATTCGATCGCCTTGCGGATGTGCGGCAGTGCTTCCTCATACCGACCGCTTCCGCGCAAATACATGGCGTACCAATGGTGCGCCGTAGCGTAGTTTGGGCTGAGATAAATGCCCTTCAGGAAGTACTTTTCAGCCTCTTCATGCTTCATCTCAGTCACCTTAATTTGAGCCAATGACGTATAGGCTTCGCCTGACATCGGATCCAACTCAAGCGCCCGGTCGATTGCCGACTGTCGTGGCATAAGTGAATCTGCAAATTTCAGGAATCCATCTTCAAATTTCAGGAATCCATACACGAACTGCAAGGTGAGCGAATCGGCCAGCCCTACGTAGGCAAGCGCGTAATTGGGATCGAGTTCAATGGCATTTTCAAAATGGGCCTGGGCCTGGAATAACGCTTCGGCCGTCCGCTTGGCCATTTCCCGATGCCCGAGTACAAATTCGTTATGGGCTTCGAGGCTGATTGTTGGCATGACCTTGAGGCGTGCATTCTCTTCATCGGTAAGCACAAGCTGAAGGGCGCCGACGATTTCGCGCGAAATCTCGCTCTGGATGGCGAACAGGTTCTCTACCGTCAATTCGCGGTCGTAGGTCTCGGCCCACAGGTGTTCGTCGGTTTGAGCGTCGATCAACTGCGCATTGATGCGCACCTGGTCCCCGGCCCGTTGCACGCCACCCTCAAGTATGGTCGCCACAGCCAGTTCCTGACCGATCTGTTGCAAGGGTTTGGTGGTCTCCCGGTAGCGTTCCACCGAAGTCCGGGAGATCACTTTGTCCAGGGAGGAAAGCTTGGCGAGCTGTATTAAAATGTCATCGTGGATGCCATCGACAAAAAAGGCGTCCTCGGCCACAGCACTGCGATTGCGAAACGGCAGTACCGCGATCGAATAACGGGACGGCTCAGACTGTGTCGTGCCCTCGACCGATAGCTGCGGCGACTCGATCGGACTAATAAGCGTAGACCGATAGATCACGACTACCGCGGCAATGACAATCAGGCCCAGGAATGCCGTTAAGGCGATGCGGCGACGGCCTCGGTTGCCCAAATCATCTGTGACGTCATCCGTTGCTTCTTCCAAAGACTCGACCGGACAGACAAGCCGATAGCCGCGCTTCGGAATCGTCTGTATGTACTCCGGATCGTGGGGATCATCGTCAAGCGCATGTCGTAATGCGGCGATGCAACGTGTCAGAGGCTCATCGGAAAACGCCCGGCCGTCCCATATATCCTTTAGCAGGGTTTCCCGTTCGACAACCTGGCCCGGGTTGCTGGCAAGAGACTCCAGCACCTGCATGACTTTGGGCTCGATGTGAATCTCACCGCGAGGACCCACCAGAAGATTTCTGAGTGGATAGACCTGCCAGCCCTTAAGACGAAAGCCGTTTTGCGTATCGCCTTTCATATGGAGTACCGCCCCCCAAGGAAGCCACCTTACCACCTTCCGTTTTTGTTCTACATCAACAACACGGCAAAAGGCCGGGCCTTTTCACCCAGGCCCGACCGAAAGGTTGCGAGTTTATTCGTTGCTGGTTCAATCGTTGAGATCTTCGATCGCAGCGGTGCTCATTGCGACCGAGGCATTGATCTCGGCGGGACTGTGCTTTACCGATAGTTCCTCAATCAAACGAAAGTTGTCGACGGCCATGAGTCCGACATCCTTAATTTTCAGTTCCTCCAGGTAGGCGTCGAGCTGACGGGGACGAGCGCGTTCGAAGTCTTCGTGGGCACCGCTAAGGTCGCCGGTGAACGCACGATACACGCCACGGTTGTTGTACGCCGTCTTGCCTGGCTGAACCTGAACGGCCTCATTGCAGGCACGAGCTGCCTTGTCCAGAGAGACATTGACAATGTAGGCGGCGCAAAGAGTCGCCAGGATGTCGCCGCTGCTTCCTGGTTCGATCTGCTCTAACTGATCCTCCAGCACCTTGATGCCTGCCTGGATGTTGCCCGCTTCGATTTCCTCGATTCCAGGTACATTCTCGAACGCGACCCGGAACGGAAAGACATCCGCAAAACTCGGGCTGCAAAGCATCAGGGCTGCAGCGGTTATCAGGGTCGATGTGGTTGTTACGCGTTTTGATTCTTGATGGTTCATGTCTGTTACTCCTGGTTGTGTTGATGGGTCAGGGTTGTTTGTCCCTGCCATCAACACTGGAGCAACGAGTGCGTAACTAACTGATCAAAATATAGTTTTTCTGTGTGGAATGATGATGTTTCATGTGGAAACGGCCGGAATTTCTGCAGTAGTCAGCGAATGTGTATTTCGGACACGTCCTATTCCACTGTGACGGACTTTGCGAGGTTGCGCGGCTGATCAACGTCGGTGCCTTTGAGCACGCCAACATGGTATGCGAGCAGCTGCAACGGAATGGTGTAGAGAATCGGCGCCTGAAAATCCTGAATCTCGGCAGGCATGCGCGTCGTATGGATGCCGACGCGATCGCCGAACTGCACTCGCGGATCGGCGAACACATACAACTGGCCACCACGCGCACGCACCTCCTGCAAGTTGCTTTTCAGTTTTTCAAGCAGTTCGTCATCGGGCGCGATTGTGACGACGGGCATGTCCTCATCGACGAGCGCGAGCGGCCCGTGCTTGAGTTCACCGGCAGCATAGGCCTCTGCGTGAATGTACGTGATTTCCTTGAGCTTCAGGGCGCCCTCCATGGCGATCGGGTTTTGGACGCCGCGGCCGAGAAACAGCGCATGATGCTTGTCGACAAAGTGCTCGGCGAGCGTCTCGATCGCCGCGTCCAGCGTGAGCACTTGTTTGACAAGCTCCGGCAGCTCTGCGAGTTGCATGACGAGCTCCCGTTCCTTTTCATCATCGAGCCCGTTGCGCCGTGCCAGCGATATCGTCAACAACGCCAACGCCACCAGCTGGGTCGTAAACGCTTTCGTTGATGCGACGCCTATTTCCGGGCCCGCGTGCGTCATCATGACGAGATCAGACTCACGAACCATCGAACTTTCGGGCACGTTGCAGATCGTCAGTGTCGACACATAGTCCATTTTCTTCGCAGCCCGCAGTGCAGCGAGCGTGTCTGCTGTTTCACCCGACTGGCTGATCGTCATGAACAATGTGCCCTCGGGTACGACTGGCGATCGATAGCGGTATTCGCTTGCAATTTCGACCATGCACGGCAGCCGGCATAATTGCTCGATCCAGTACCGCGCCACGAGCCCCGCGTGATAACTCGTGCCACACGCGACAATGTGTACGCCCCTGGTCCGATCCAGTACTTCATTCGCTTTCGGGCCGAACGCCGCGTCGAGAACCTTGCCGTTCGCGATTCGTTGCGCCAGCGTTCGTGCCACTGCTTCTGCCTGCTCGTGAATTTCCTTTTGCATGTAGTGGCGGAATTTGCCCCGCTCGGCGGCGTCTGCCGTCAGTTTGCTCTTCTTCACCGGTCGCTTGACCTCATCGCCATTCGCGTCCCAGATGCATACCGACTCTCGCTCGACCAGCGCGATGTCTCCTTCGTCGAGAAACATGAATTTCCGCGTGACTGGCAGCAATGCTGCAACATCCGACGCAACGAAGTTTTCCTTGACGCCGAGGCCGATGACGACCGGGCATCCGGCACGCGCAAGGACCAGCTTGCCGGGATCGTTCTTGCTCATTACGACGAGCGCGTATGCTCCTTCGAGCTCTGCTACGGTCGCCTTTACAGCCGCAGATAATTCACCGCAGTCCTTCAGGTGCAGGTCAATGAGATGCGCGATGACTTCGGTATCGGTATCGGTGGAAAACTCGTAACCGCGCTTCCTGAGGTCCTCGCGCAGTTCTTCATAGTTTTCGATAATGCCATTGTGAACGATCGCAATATTGTTGCCGGACATGTGTGGGTGTGCATTCGTTTCGTTCGGCGCACCATGTGTTGCCCATCGCGTATGCGAAATACCCATTACACCGGCTACAGGATTTTCGTTGAGAGCCGTTTGCAGTTCCTGTACTTTTCCGGCCCGCCGCAGGCGTTTGATGTCTCCGTCCTCGATAATGGCCAGACCGGCGGAGTCGTAACCGCGATACTCGAGCCTGCGCAGGCCCTCCATCAGTATCGGGACAACATCTCTTGCGGCGACGGCGCCGACGATTCCGCACATAATACTGGCCTCCGGGACCTAGTTGTTTTTGGCCGGCCCCTTCCAGCCTTCGACCGTAACCTGTTCCGAGCGCTCAAGCGTCAGTTTGTCCTTGGGTGCCGCTTTCGTAATCGTGGAGCCGGCGCCGATCGTCGCCCCTCTGCCAATGTCGACCGGCGCGACCAGGTTGACGCCTGAACCTATGAACGCGCCATCCCCAATCGTCGTGATGTACTTGTTGGTGCCGTCGTAATTACACGTAATCGTGCCGGCACCGATGTTGACACCCTTGCCGATTTTGCTGTCACCGATGTAGGACAGGTGATTGATCTTGCTGCCATCGGCGACCTCGCTTTTCTTGATCTCCACGAAGTTGCCCACCTTGACGTCGTCGGCAAGCGTTGTTCCGGGGCGCAATCTTGCAAACGGGCCGATTTCGCAGTTGTCGCCCGTCGTCGCACCTTCGATGTGGCAATTCGAATGCACGAGCGTACGCGAGCCCAGCTGGCTGTCACGAATCAGGTTATTCGATTCGACACGCACACCATCGCCGAGGGACACGTCCCCTTCGAACACGGCGTTGATATCGATGAAAACATCTTTGCCGCAAGTGAGGTTCCCGCGGATGTCAACGCGCGACGGATCTGCGAAGCCAACACCCTGTGACATGAGATCGTCGACGAGACGGGCCTGCAACGCTCGTTCGGCCTCTGCCAGTTGCTTCTTATCGTTAATGCCCATTACCTCTACCCAATTGTCAGCCTTAACGCCGTGTACACGAACATCGTCTGCAACTGCCATCGCAATGACGTCCGTCAGGTAATACTCACCCTGCGCGTTGTCGTTGCCGAGCCTGTCCAGCCATCGCTTCAGCGTCGGTGCTGAACACAACATGACGCCCGTGTTGATTTCCCGAATTGCTCTTTCCTCTGAAGTCGCATCTTCTTCCTCGACGATCTTCACGACATCGCCATCGTCACGAACGATGCGCCCGTAGCCGGTCGGGTCTTCCACTTCCACGGTCAGTATCGCCATCTCGCCGGCATCTGTCACGCCAATCAAGCGCTGCAGAGTTCCTGGCAACAACAATGGCACGTCGCCGAACAGGATCAGGACCATGCCGTCCTGCTGCATTTCGGGCATCGCCTGTTGCACGGCGTGCCCGGTGCCGAGTTGTTCCGACTGCAATGCCCAACGCACCCCGGCATCGTTGAATGCCGCCGGCACGGCCTCTCCGCCGTGGCCATAAACCACGCATACGTCTCCGGCATCCAGCGCTCGCGTACACGCAAGCACATGCGCGAGCATCGGCCTGCCCGCGAGCGGCTGCAGCACTTTCGGCAACTCGGAGCGCATGCGCATGCCCTGACCTGCTGCGAGAATGATGATGCTCAGTCCCAAGCCGGACCCTCCCTGTCTCGATGCAGGCGGATGATACCGCAAGTGCGCGCAGGTCACGCCCACTCCCCATGCCCCGTAAATGTACCGGATTCACAAATTGTGAGATGGCTTCAAGCTTCACCTGGGAATCCGGCGTACTCTCGACTCATGGCACGGTATATCTCAGCGCTCGTCCTACTTGTCCTGGCCGGCTGCGTCAGCGACTTCTATGTCCGTGACGGTGTCACCGACGGCGACACCTTTTATCTTACCGAGCGCGCGTTCGTCGATGACGACCCGGCACTGCAGAGCTGGGTTGCCTACACACTGATGCTCAGCGCCTGCAAGCTCGACAGCGGCGGTGACAACCCGGCGCGTACCAGCTCTTATGGCTGTGAATTCTCGGCACGCATGCTGCTCGTCGACACCTGGGATCGCAAACGCAAACTCGACACTGAAATCGAGGACAAGTACCTCGATACCCTACTCGCGGTTCGCGAGGCCGGCTTCCTCGACGAATACACGGTGCGCTACTTCGGCCGCAAGGAATGGCAGGTTCCAATTGAGGTCAACGTGGACGAGTTTCGACGCTGGCGCAAAAAACATCTGCCGCGCCACAAACCGAAAACGCTGATTACCGGTTCCTGGAACTACGCTCGTGGCAGGCCGGCGTTATGAGGAGCCTTAATTACTGTTAGTCTCTGCGGCAACCTAGCCTCAAAAACATAAGAATCGGGCGCGCGCGTGACAACAGAATCAATCATACTGACCGGCGTCGGCATGTACCTCGCAGCCATGCTCGCCATCGGCGCTTTTGTGTCCGGAAAGTCGAAGACGACCGAAGACTTCATCGTCGCCGGGCGCAGCATGCCGCTATGGCTCAGCACGGCGACGGTCACCGCAACCTGGTTTGGCGGCGGCATGATGCTCGGCGCCGCTGGTGCCGCTTATGAAGGTGGCCTGCTCGGCGTAATTGCCGATCCGTTCGGTGCCACACTGTGCTTGCTGCTCGTCGGGTTTTTCTTCGCGCGACTATTTCGCCGACTGAAGCTGCTCACGTTCATCGATTTCGTCGATAACCGTTTCGGCAAGGTCGCTGCAACGGTTACCGCCTGCATCACGCTCATTTCCAACATCGGCTGGACCGGCGGCATGCTTGTTGCGTTTGGCATCATCTTTCAGACGCTGACAGGAACGCCCATGGAGATCGGCATCGTCGCCGGCGCCATTGTCATATTCGTTTATACGGCCGTGGGTGGTATGTGGGCCGTTGCGCTCACGGACTTCTTTCAGATGACGATTATCGGCGTCGGTCTCATCATGCTGTTTGTCGTCGTACTCATTGACGTGGGCGGGTGGAGTGCGATCACCGCGCAGTTGCCCGAGCATACGTTTCGCATGGTGCCACTCGAGCATAGCGCCGACAGGTGGATGGGCTACATTCGAGCATGGGTTATTTTCGGGCTGGCGGACGTATCGTCACAGACGCTGCTGCAACGAGCGATGGCCGCAAAGAGCGAGCGCGTCGCACAAAATGCATTTTATCTCGGCGGTCTCGGCTATCTGATGCTCGGCATGATTCCGGTCTCGCTGGGCATTATTGCGAGCGTGACGATGCCCGGTCTTGCCGATCCGGAGTCGCTGATTCCTGCGCTTGCGATTGACCACCTGCACCCCATCGCGGTCGCCGTGTTCGTTGGTGCAATGCTGGCTGCCCTTATGAGCACATCGGACAGCGCTTTGCTTTCAGCAGCGGCCGTGATCACTTCGAATCTGCTGCCACTGGTGCGAAGGGCGCCATCCGATCGCCTCAGGCTCAACGTCGCCCGCTTTTCGATACCCGTTTGCGGCACGATCGCCATCATTGTGGCGCTCAACGTTCGAGCCGTCTACGAACTCATCCTCGATGCCAATATATTGGTGCTCGCCTGCGTCGTCGTACCGTTCATCGTCGGTGTCTGGTGGCGGCGCGCAAACCGAACGGGTGCGCTGGCCGCAATGGCTGCCGGCCTGCTGGCCTGGTTGATGACCGGCTTCTTTGCACCGGAGCTTCCCGGAGACCTGATCGGCCTGCTCGCGTCGTTCGTCGTAATGATGACGGTGACGCCGCTTACGCAGAAGAGCGACCCGCCGCGGCCATTGCTCGACGGCGATGGCAATGAAGTCGAATTCAAGGACCGGCTCGGAATACTGACGGGCAGCGGTCGGGCCTGAAGGCCCTCCTACAGGCCTCGTTCAGCAAGTAGGAGGGCCTTCAGGCCCGATCTGCTAGCGCTTGCCCTTGAGTTTTTGTGCGGCACGATATCGCGCGCGCGCTTCGGCCAGCTCCTGTTGGGCGCGGGCGACATCGGTCTCCTCGGATGCGCCTTTCAATGCTTCCTCGGCTTCCTGCTGCGCGGCAAGCGCCGCAGCTTCGTCGAGTTGTTCGCCGCGCAGCGCCGTGTCGGCGAGCACCGTCACGAGGTGCGGCTGCACCTCGAGTATGCCGCCCGTGATGTAGAAGAAGTGCTCTTTGCCGTCAACGTCCTCGACGCGCACCTCGCCCGGCTTCAGCGCGGTCAAAAGTGGTGCGTGACGTGGCGCAATGCCGACTTCACCCATGCGCGCCGGCGCGAACACCATGCGTGCTTCGCCGGAATGAATCTCGCCTTCCGCGGATACGATGTCGACTTTGATGGTAGCCATTTTCGATGTGATGCCTCTTGCCCGGGACGATTACTCGTTGCTAGGGTAGTTTCTTGGCGGCTTCGACGGCTTCGTCGATCGTACCGACCATGTAGAACGCCTGCTCGGGAATGTGGTCGTAATCGCCGTTAACGATGCCACTGAATCCACGGATCGTCTCGGCGAGCGGAACATACTTGCCTGGTGTCTGTGTGAACGTCTCGGCAACGAAGAACGGCTGCGAGAGGAAGCGCTGAATCTTGCGCGCACGATTGACCGAGAGCTTGTCGTCCTCGGAGAGCTCGTCCATGCCGAGAATCGCGATGATGTCCTGCAGTTCCCTGTAACGTTGCAGTACGGTCTGTACGCTGCGCGCGCAGTCGTAATGTTCCTGGCCGATGATGTTGGGATCGAGGATACGGCTTGTGGAATCGAGCGGGTCGACAGCCGGGTAGATGCCGAGCTCGGCGATGTTTCTCGACAGTACGAGCGTCGCGTCGAGGTGAGCAAATGTCGTTGCCGGTGACGGGTCGGTCAGGTCGTCCGCGGGAACGTAAACGGCCTGGAATGATGTGATCGAGCCGGTCTTCGTAGACGCAATGCGCTCCTGCAACACACCCATCTCCTCAGCCAGTGTCGGCTGGTAGCCCACGGCAGACGGCATGCGGCCGAGCAAAGCCGATACCTCGGTGCCCGCGAGCGTGTACCGGTAAATGTTGTCGATGAACATGAGCACGTCGCGGCCCTCGTCGCGAAACGCCTCGGCGATCGTCAGACCAGTCAACGCGACGCGCAGCCGGTTACCCGGCGGTTCGTTCATCTGCCCATAGACGAGCGACACCTTGTCGATAACGCCCGACTCGGTCATCTCGTGATAAAAATCATTACCCTCGCGAGTACGTTCGCCGACGCCCGCAAACACAGAGTACCCGGCGTGCTCGTGCGCGATGTTGCGAATGAGTTCCATGAGCGCCACGGTCTTGCCAACACCGGCGCCGCCGAACAGGCCGACCTTGCCACCCTTCGAGATAGGCATGATCAGGTCAATGACCTTGATGCCGGTCTCGAGGATTTCGGTTGTCGCGGCCTGTTCCTCATAGGACGGTGGTGGACGATGAATCGGCAGCATCCTCTCGGCGCCGATCTCGCCGGCATTGTCGATCGGCTTGCCGAGCACATCCATGATTCGGCCAAGAGTCTTCTCCCCGACCGGCACCATGATTGGCCCGCCCGTGCCCGTCACCGACATGCCGCGTTTCAGGCCCTCCGACGAACCCATGGCGATCGTGCGTACGACGCCATCGCCCAGTTGCTGCTGCACCTCGAGCGTTACCTCAGCCTCGTCGATGACGAGCGCGTCGTAAATCCCGGGGATTTGATCTGACGGGAACTCGACGTCCACGACAGCGCCGATGATCTGCACAGTTGTTCCGGTGCTCATGTATTGGTCCTCAACCAGTTTCAGCGTGCGTCGCTGATTAATTTATTCAAGTCTCTCTATCCAGAAACGGCAGCCGCGCCGCCGACGATTTCTGAAATTTCCTGCGTGATTGCCCCCTGCCGCGCCCTGTTATAGGCAAGCTGCAACTTGTCGATAATTTCGCCGGCGTTGTCCGTCGCCGATTTCATCGCCACCATTTTTGCCGCCATCTCGCAGGCGAAGTTCTCCACCGCGCCGCGGTAAACCTGTGACTCGATGTAGCGCATCAGTATGTCGTCGAGCAGTTCCTCGGCATCCGGTTCATAAATATAGTCCCAGTGGTCCTGCAATGATTCGTCACCGAGGTCGATCGCGCTGACCGGCAGCAGCGTACTGACCTCCGGCCGCTGACTCATCGTGCTGACGAATTCGTTGTGAATGAGAAACAGCCGATCGATAGTGCCCGCACTGTACGAATCCAGCATGATCTTGATCGAGCCAATCAGGTCATTGACCTGAGGCTTGTCGCCCAGGTGCGTTGCCGTGCCGACGACATTGCCGCCCAGGCGACGGAAAAACTGCACGGACTTCGCGCCGACGAGCGCGAGGTCGACCTCGACGTGCTGCTCGCGCCAGTTGGCAATCTCGCCGATGGCGGTCTTGAACAGATTGACGTTAAGACCGCCACAAAGACCGCGATCCGTCGAGATGATGATGAAGCCGACGCGCTTTACCTCGCGCTCCGTCAGGAACGGATGCTTGTAGTCCGGGTTTGCATGCGCCAGGTGGCCGATGACACGACGAATGCGCTGCGCATAGGGGCGTGACGCCTCCATCTGAACCCGTGCCTTGCGGATCTTGGTGGCGGCGACCATTTCCATGGCCCTCGTGATCTTCTGCATGTTTTTCACGCTGCGGATCTTTGAGCGTATTTCCTTTGCACCTGCCAAGTTTCTAGTCTCTCATGGTCAAATCGTTACCGTTGTTCACGAGCGGATGTCGGTGCGCTGCGCTTGAAAAATCCACCGGCTGATGTCACCACTAACATTACAAACTCTCCGCTTTCGTGGCTCATCAAGAGGTTGCTTCGGCCCTGAAGGGCCTCGTAATGACGCATGCGTGTCAATACGCACCCTTCTCGGCAAACCCGTCACATATCGCCTTCAAGCTCGCTACTACGTCGTCGTTGTAATCGCCCGATTCGTTGATATTGTCGAGTACCTCACCGTGATTCGCACGCGCAAAATCGTGTAACGCAGTCTCATAGTCGATTACCTTCGGCACCTCGACATCATCGAGGTAACCTTCGCTCACCGCAAAAAGCGACAACGCCATCTCGGCTACCGACATCGGCGAGTACTGCTTCTGCTTCATCAGCTCGGTAACGCGTTGGCCGCGTTCGAGCTGATGGCGCGTCGTGGCATCGAGGTCTGACGCAAATTGTGCAAACGCCGCCAACTCACGGTATTGCGCAAGCGCGAGGCGCACGCCGCCACCGAGCTTCTTGATGATCGTTGTTTGCGCCGCACCACCAACACGCGACACCGACAGACCGGCGTTGATCGCCGGGCGAATACCGGCGTTGAACAAGTCGGTCTCCAAGAAGATCTGGCCATCGGTAATCGAAATGACGTTGGTCGGAACAAACGCGGACACGTCACCCGCCTGCGTTTCAATGATGGGCAGGGCCGTCAACGAACCGGTTTTGCCCTTGATCTTGCCGCCCGAAACTTCCTCGACATGCGCTGCGTTAACCCGCGAGGCGCGTTCGAGCAGGCGTGAATGCAGGTAGAAGACGTCACCCGGATACGCCTCACGGCCCGGCGGACGGCGCAGTAACAGCGACACCTGCCGATAAGCCCATGCCTGCTTCGTCAGGTCATCGAAAATGATCAGCGCGTCTTCGCCTTTGTCGAGGAAATACTCGCCCATCGACGTACCGGAGTACGGTGCAATGTACTGCATGGCGGCACTGTCTGCGGCGGAAGCGGCGACGACGATCGTATGCTCCATCGCGCCTTCTTCTTCGAGTTTTCTTACGACGCCGGCGACCGAGGACGTTTTTTGTCCGATCGCAACGTAGATGCACTTGATGCCTGTGCCACGCTGGTTGATGATCGTATCGATTGCGAGGGCCGTCTTGCCGGTCTGGCGGTCGCCGATGATCAGCTCGCGCTGGCCGCGTCCGATCGGCACCATCGAGTCAATCGCCTTGAGTCCGGTTTGTACCGGCTGATCGACCGATTGGCGTTGAATGACACCCGGCGCAACCTTCTCGATCGGCGCCGTTTCGTGCGCATCGATGGGCCCCTTGCCATCGACCGGCTTGCCGAGCGCGTCGACGACACGCCCCAGCAGCGCCTCGCCAATCGGCACCTCGAGTATGCGGCCCGTCGTCTTGACCGTATCGCCTTCCGAAATGTGTTTGTAGTCACCCAGCACCACAGCGCCGACCGAGTCCCGCTCGAGGTTCAGCGCCATGCCGAACGTGTTTTCCGGGAACTCGAGCATTTCGCCGTAGCGCGCATCGGTCAGGCCGTGGATGCGCACGATACCGTCGGTCACGGCGATGACCGTACCGACGTCACGCGCTTCCGCGGTTGCCTCGAAATTTTTGATGCGTTCTTTAATCAGTTTGCTGATTTCAGAAGCTTTGAGTGCCATTTCCTTTTCCTCTCTATTTGATCAGCGCGTTCGACAGGCCTTCCAGCCTGGTGCGCAACGATCCGTCAATTACGACATCGCCGGCCCTGATAACCGCGCCGCCGATGAGATTTTTGTCGATTTTCGTCTCGAGCCTCACGTCCCTGCCGAGCCGTTTGCGTAACGCCTTCGAGATTGCATCCTTGTGTTTCTTGCTGATCTCGCAGGCGGAGGTCACGGTGACGTCGACCGTATTCTCGACCTTCGCTTTGAGCGTCTCGAAGTGGACCGCAATCTCGGGGAACACGGAGACCCGCCCGTACTCGAGCAGCAATCTCAGGAAATTCGCTCCCTGTCTGTTCTTGCCCGCCAGCATTCTGGCGCCGGCCTTGGCAAACAGCCCGGTCAGGAACTCCAGCCGCTGTTTGTCGTTGAACACCGGGTTGCCCAGGTAGTCGACGACCCGGCCGTCGGCCAGCAGCTGGCTTGCTGTTTCGAGCGATTTGGACCAGGCGGCAAGTTCGCCGGCTTCGTTCGCCAGCTCGAACAATGCCTGCGCATAGGGTCTCGCTACGGTGTTGTTGTCAGCCATGCTTAAGGTTCGCGCTTATAGTTCCTGGGCAAGCTTGCCCAGAATATCCTGGTGCGTTTTCGCGTCGATCTCTCGTTGCAGAATCTTCTCGGCACTCGCGACAGCTATCGCCGATACCTGTTCGCGCAGCTCTTCGCGCGCGCGGTTAGCTTCCTGCTCGATGTCAGCCTTCGCGGCCGTCAGTTGCCGTTCACGCTCTTTCATGCCGCCCGATTTGCCTTCCGCCACGATGTCGTTTGCCAGCGAATTTGCCTGATCGAGAATACTCGTGGCCCGCGTTCGCGCATTGCTCACAATATCGTCGGCCTCAGCCTTCGCTTGCTCGAGTTTCTGCTCGCCGTGCTCCGCAGCCGCGAGACCTGCGGCGATTTGCTCCTGACGCTCCTCGATCGCTGCCAGGATCACCGGCCATATGAATTTCATGCAGAACCACACGAACACGAACATCGCGATCGATTGGCCGATCAGTGTGAGATTGATATCCACAGTGAGCTCCTTGCACCGTTTTGCGATTGCAGGACGGCCTTCAGGCCCGATTCAATCGCGGCTGAAGCCGCTCCTACAACTGCGAGTTTAACGACTAGCCGCCGGCAGCCTGCATTGCGTCCTGCAGCTGACCGACGAACGGGTTGGCAAATGCAAAGAACAGCGCGATACCGACACCGATCATGGCGACGGCATCGAGCAACGCAACGACGATGAACATCTTCGTCTGCAGCATCGGCGCCAGCTCGGGCTGACGTGCCGCGCCCTCGAGAAAGCGGCCGCCCAGAAGACCCATGCCGATACCGACGCCGAGGGCGCCGAGGCCGATCAGAAGTGCGACGGCGATTGCGGTGAGGCCAATAACAGTTTCCATCAGTTTCTCCTAAACAGGATCAAGTCCACCTTGTTGAAATTAAAAGACACAAACTCAATGCGATTCCGATGCCAGGCTCAAGTAAACTATGGTCAACATCATGAAAATAAAGGCCTGTAGTGTAATTATCAGAATGTGGAATATGGCCCAGAGGAAGTGCAGCGGTAGTTGCCATAGCCCAAGCATTGCGATCAGAATAAAGATCAGCTCGCCAGCAAACATATTGCCGAACAAGCGTAGCGACAGCGACACGGGTTTGGCAATCAGCGCGACGCTCTCGAGAATGAAGTTGAAGGAGATG
Source organism: Pseudomonadota bacterium (assembly GCA_022560695.1). Lineage (GTDB taxonomy): Bacteria > Pseudomonadota > Gammaproteobacteria > Steroidobacterales > Woeseiaceae > UBA1847. Next base: position 57,042 of record JADFSP010000002.1, on the reverse strand, counting down.
ATAAAAGGCGCCGCAATAATGCCCGGACCTTTCAGTGGTGGGGCAATCGGGTGTAGCGTAAGCTCTGCGATGAATCCGCCGATTCCCTTATTCTTCACGGTATAAAAGAGGATGAGAAAGAACACGGCGATCGACATGCCGAATGTGACATTGACGTCGGTCGTCGGCACGACCTTCATATACTTGATGCCCGCCCAGCCGGCGGCCATCGGTATCCAGTCAACCGGAATCAGGTCCATCAGGTTCATCAGGAACACCCACACGAAAATCGTGAGCCCGAGCGGCGCGATCAGGCGACTCTTGCCACGGAACGTGTCTTTGACGCTGCCATCGACAAAGTCGACGATGATCTCGACTGCCGCCTGAAAGCGGCTGGGTTCGCGCGCCGAACTTTTTTTCGCGGCCGAACGGAACAGCACAATGAAAATAACGCCGAGAAACACTGACCAAAACATCGAGTCGACGTTGATCGTCATCGGGTTGCCGGCACAATGGTTCCATATCCATTCGCCGCCGTCCGATTGGCAAACCTGCAGATTCTGCAAATGATGAGCAATGTACTCGCCCGAGGTTTGCGGGCTGTGTCCGCCTTCACTCGCCATGCTGCTTACTCTTTATCCTGTTCTTGTTGTCCTGCGTCGCGCATCAGGAGCCCGGCAAAGGTCCCCAGCTGCGCCGCGATAAATCCTGCAAACAATGGCGCCGCCGCCAGCGGCCGTACCGCGACGAAGACGATGCCGAACATCAGTACGGTCAACGCCAGTTTGCCTGCTTCACCCATGTATGCTGCCCGAATCAGGGCGCGAGCCCCGGGATCCCGGCGTGGCACTGCGAGCCGCAGCGCCAGAAAGGCATTCGGAATCACGCAGATCATGCTACCGAGCAATACCGAATAGCCTGCTACGCGACCATAAGTAGCCCATAACAACGCGGCCAGGACCACCCCGATTCCGATTTGTAACGCCAGCACCCTGGCAACGATGAATGAGCCGCGTCGGCCTGCGGTCTCGCCCATTTCTGCTTGCCTCCGGCACTAAAAACGCCACGTCCATCGGGCTGACCGGCGGCTTGTGGCGCTTGGGTTTTCGGTATTCCAGGCGGGCCTGTGTTTGGCTCGCGCATTATAGTGGCAGGCCCAGAGCATGGCAATGGCGCCCTAACGGATATGTTTCAAGATGCCGTCAAGCTCATCGAGACTGTTATAGCTGATCACGATCCTGCCCGAACCCTTGTTGCCGTGTACGACGCGCACTTTGGCACCAAGCTTCTCCGATACCTCGACCTCGAGGCGGCGAATGTCGGCATTCACCGAGGCCGGTCGCTTTGCCGGCTTCTTTTTGCCCTTGGAGTCGAGCATGCGCTTGACGAGCCGTTCGGTTTCGCGCACAGACAGGCTCTTCTTTATCACCTGCCGGGCTGCGTCATGCTGCTGCTGCGGATCACTGATGGACAGCAGTGCCCGCGCATGCCCCATTTCGATCTGTCGCGACTCGAGCATCGGCTTCACCTTGTCGGCGAGCTCCTGCAGGCGCAACAGGTTACTCACCGTCGCGCGAGATCGACCGACCGCCGTGGCCGCCTCGGCGTGCGTTAGATCGAACTCGTGAATCAGGCGATCCAGCGCGCGTGCTTCCTCGAGCGGATTGAGGTTCTCACGCTGGATGTTCTCAATCAGCGACATCGCGATCACCGCGTGATCGGGAACGTCCCGGACAACGGTCGGAATCTGATTGAGTCCGGCCATTTGTGCGGCACGCCAGCGCCGCTCGCCGGCAATGATCTCATAGCGCTGTGACGGGCCGCCGTTACCGATCGGCCGCGCCACGATGGGCTGTACGACGCCTTGCGACCGGATCGAATTCGCCAGGTCTTCGAGAGATTCCTGGCGCATGTCGACGCGTGGCTGAAACCGGCCGCGTTGCAGCAGCTCAAGCGGAATCTGCATGAACGGATTACCGGCCGTGCTGCCGGTTACCGCCGCGTTTTCAGCGACCGGCTTGCTCAACAGGGCATCGAGCCCTCGTCCTAATCGTCTTTTTCTTACGCTCATTGCTTGTGTATCGGGCCTGAAGGCCCTCCTGCTCTAACCGCCTGCATCCATCGACATGTCGGGCCTACAGGTCCTCCTACTATACTGCCTGCACTCGGCCGACACGCGCATCTTCGCGGCGCAGGATTTCTCCGGCCAGCGCAAGGTACGCGATCGCTCCCCTGGAGGAGCGATCGTGCGTCAATACCGGTCGGCCAAAACTCGGCGCCTCGGCCAGGCGAATGTTGCGTGGTATTACGGTCCGGAACACTTTTTGATCGAAATGCTTGATCAGTTGCATCGAGACTTCGTTCGAAAGGTTGATGCGCGGATCGACCATGGTCCGCAGGATACCGAAAACCTCGAGATTCGGGTTTACGCTGCTGCGTACCTTTTCGACGGTATTCAACAACGCGCTCAGTCCCTCGAGCGCGTAATACTCGCACTGCATCGGGATCAGCACGCCGTCTGCTGCCGTCAGTGCATTGACGGTCAGCATGTTAATCGACGGCGGGCAATCGATCAGAATGAAATCGTACAGGCCGACGACGGGCGCGAGCGCCTTTTTGAGTTTCATCTCGCGGCCGATCTCCTGCAGGAGTTTGACCTCGGCCAGCGTCAGGTCTTCATTGCCCGGCAATACCGCGAAGTTGCCTTCGGGCGGCGACACGATCGCATCCGCCGCGCTGACTTCGCCGAGCAGCACGTCGCACGCCGAGTAGTCAACCTCCATCTTGTTGATTCCGCAACCCATCGTTGCGTTGCCTTGCGGATCCATATCAACCAGCAGCACGCGCCGCTGCGTGGCGGCGAGTGATGCGGACAGATTGACGCACGTCGTCGTCTTGCCGACTCCTCCCTTCTGGTTCGCAACCGCGATGATACGCGTCATTTAATCACTTCCGCCGCATGAGCACTGCGTGCCGCGAACCGGCCTCCAGGCCCGGCACCGACAATTCCGTTATTGTGGACTGCCACGTATCGGGCACGTGTTCGCATTCTTCCGCCGGCAGGCGCCCTTTCAGCGCAACAAACACCCCGTGCTCTCCCACGTGGTGCCCGGCGATTTCCGCGAGTCGCGGCAGTGCCGCAACGGCTCGCGCGATCACCGTATCAAAGCGGTAGCCGGGTGCATAGTCCTCCGTGCGCGCCTTGACTGCTGTGACGTTGCGCAGGCCGAGCAGGCCTGTGACATGCCTGATGAACTGGATTTTCCTGCCGTTGCTGTCAACGAGGTCGAACATTCGGTCCGGCTCCGCAATGGCGAGTGGCAATCCCGGAAAGCCCGCGCCCGTGCCCACGTCTAGAATCCTCGTTCCCGCAATCAGGGGTCTGACTACCAGGCTGTCGAGCAGATGGCCCGTGATCATGTCATCCGCATCGCGGATTGAGGTCAGGTTCATGCGGCGATTCCACCGCTCGAGCTCGTCCAGCAGTTTCGCCAGCTTTTCCGCTGTACCGACGGGAAATGTCTGTCCAAGTGCCGCTATGGCAGCTGCAATTTTTTCGGCACTAACGGTCACGACGATCGATTATATGCGGTGCTTGGGTAGCGGCTGGCCGCGACGATCAAACCACCAACAATGCCATGAAATCATCGACGGCCGTTTGTGCAAGCCGCTCCCGGTCCGCGCAAAGTACATCGAGTTCAGCCCACTGTTTCTTGTTGAGTTTCGGCGCAACGCTGTCGGCAAACTTCTGTTTCAGAACAGGAATCCCTTCTTCGCGGCGCTCACGGTGTCCGATTGGGACATTGACTTCGACGCGATCACTGCTGCTGCCGTCGTTGAAGAACACCTGCAACGCATTGCCGATGTAGCGCTTCGCGGGATCGAAGTAATCTCGTGTGAAGCGCTCGTTCTCGCGAACCTCCATCCTGGCCCTGAGCGCATCGATACGTGGGTCGTCCGCGATGCTGTCTTCGTAGTCGGCGGCAGTCAGGCGGCCGAATATCAACGGTATTGCTGTCATGTACTGAATGCAGTGATCACGATCGGCCGGGTTGGCCAGCGGACCGCTCTTGTCGATGATCCGAATGCCGGCTTCCTGGGTTTCGATGACGATTCTTTCAATGTCATCGATGCGATCACGGACAGCCTCGTGCAGCGCCATGCTCGCTTCGACCGCGGTCTGCGCATGGAACTCGGCCGGGAAAGAAATCTTGAACAGCACATTTTCCATGACGTAGCTGCCGAATGGCCGCTGGAACTCGAACACCCGGCCATTGAACAGCACGTCGTTGAACCCCCAGGTCTTCGCGCTTAACGCCGACGGATAGCCCATCTCACCGGTCATCGCGATCAGCGCAAGCCGCACGGCGCGACTCGTTGCATCACCTGCCGCCCAGCTCTTGCGCGAACCCGTATTCGGCGCATGACGGTAAGTACGGAGCGCGCCGCCATCGATCCACGCGTTGGACACCGCATTCAGCACTTGCTCGCGGTTCCCACCGAGCAACTGCGTGACCACGGCTGTCGACGCTACGCGTACGAGCAGCACGTGGTCGAGACCGACGCGGTTGAAACTGTTCTCCAATGCGATCACGCCCTGTATTTCGTGCGCTTTGATCATCGCTGTCAGCACATCGTGCATCGTCAGCGAATTCTTGCCCGCGGCACGATTTTGCCGGCTCAGGTAATCGGCCACGGCCAGGATGCCGCCGAGGTTGTCCGACGGGTGGCCCCATTCCGCCGCAAGCCATGTGTCGTTGAAGTCGAGCCAGCGGTTCATCGTGCCGATGTTGAATGCCGCCATCACGGGGTCGAGTTCGTATGAGGTACCGGGGACGCGGGCACCACCGGAAAGTGTGGCGCCCGGAACGACCGGACCAAGCAGCTTCGTGCACGCCGGAAAGGCTAGCGCCTGAAACCCGCACGCAAGCGTGTCCATGAGGCAAAAGCGCGCCGTATCGTAGGCAAGGTCGCTCTCGATCGGCGCATCACAAACGTAATCGGCAATAGCGACGAGCGCCGCATCCCAGTCCGGCCGTTGCGCCGAACGAACACCAATATCAGACATCGTGACTCCGGAAGAACAACTTGTAGCCAGTCGGCGGCAGCTAAGGGCGATCGTCGATGGCAACCCACTCTTGCAACGGCGGACCGATGTAGTCGGCGGCCGGGCGAATCAGTTTATTGTCGGCGCGCTGCTCCATGATGTGTGCGGTCCAGCCCGTGATGCGCGAACAGACAAAGATCGGCGTGAACAAATACGTCGGAATGTCCATGAAGTGATACACGGTCGCCGCGAAGAAGTCCGCATTCGCGAACAATTTTTTCTCGTCCCACATGACTTTTTCGATAGCTTCCGACACTGCGAACAGCCTCGTGTCGCCTGCGTCATCCCCGAGCATTTTGGACATTTTCTTGTTGACCGAATTGCGCGGGTCCGACGTTGTGTACACGCGGTGGCCGAAGCCCATGATCTTGTCCTTGCGTGCGAGCATGTCGCGCACGCCCGCGGCCGCGGCCTCGGGCGACTGGAATTCCTGAATGAGCACCATCGCCGCCTCGTTGGCGCCGCCATGCAACGGCCCCCGAAGCGCGCCGATCGCGCCACTGACCGCCGAATGCATGTCGGACAAGGTTCCCGTTATGACGCGCGCCGCGAACGTCGATGCATTGAATTCGTGCTCTGCGTAGAGAACAAGCGTCGTGTCCAGCGAGCCGCGATGCGTCTCGCTCGGCGGCTTGCCATGCAACATGTGCAGAAAGTGCCCGGCGACGCTGTCGTCGTCGGTCTCGGCGTCGATGCGCGTACCGTCGCTGTGGAAACGGTGCCAGTAAAGCAGCATCGACGGCAGGCAGGCCAGCAGCCGATCAGCGACGGCGATCTGATTTGAAAAATCACCTTCGGGTTCGATGTTGCCGAGAAACGAAACGGCAGTGCGCAGCACGTCCATCGGGTACGCATCGGCCGGCACCATTTCCAGTAGGGTTTTCAGGGCCTCCGGGAGCCCGCGCTTTGTCTTGAGCCCCGCAATGTATGCGTCGAGCTCGGCACGATTCGGCAGCTTACCGCGAACCAGCAGGTAGGCAACCTCTTCGAAGCATGCGTTGTCGGTGAGGTCGTAGATGTCGTAGCCGTAATACGTGAGTCCCGCGCCCTCCTTGCCGACCGTACAAATGCGCGTTGCACCCGCGGTAACACCGGCGAGACCGCCCGCTTTGTTTTTTGCTGCCATCGTGTTCTCCACGGCCCGCGGTCCGCGCCGCAGGCGCTTTACTCCTTGCCGGTTCTCAGTCCTTGCTCAGCAAACAGTTCGTCGAGCTTGTCCTCATAAGCCTGATACTTCAGGACATCGTACAACTCCTTACGCGTTTGCATTGTGTCGACGACGGCCTTCTGCGTGCCGTCCCGTCGTATCGTTTCGAATACATTGAGCGCCGCGGCCGACATGGCACGAAAGGCGCTCAACGGGTACAGCGTCATGCGGATGCCGACCTCGGCCAGCTCGCTGCTCGTAAAGAGCGGCGTCTTACCGAACTCGGTCAGGTTTGCGAGCACCGGCACTTTAACCGCAGCGGTGAACTGTTTGTACTCTTCAAGCGTCGTCAGCGCTTCTGCAAATATCATGTCGGCGCCTGCCTCCACATAGGCGACCGCGCGCGCGAGCGCTGCCTGCTGCCCTTCAACGGCGTACGCATCGGTTCGCGCCATGATGACGAATTCGTCATCGCTTCGGCCATCCGTTGCGGCCTTGATCCGGTCACACATTTCTTGCGCCTCGACCAGCGCCTTGCCGGGCCGGTGCCCGCAGCGCTTGTCGGCGACCTGGTCCTCGAGGTGACAGCCGGCCGCGCCGGCACGGGTCATTTCGGAAACCGTGCGGGCAATCATGAGCGCGCTGCCCCAGCCCGTGTCGGCATCAACGAGCAGTGGTAATCGCTGCGCGGAACAGATGCGGCGAATGTCGTCGCAGACATCGCTCAATGTCGTCAGCGCCAGGTCGGGCATGCCAAATGACGCATTCGCGACCCCGGCGCCCGACAGGTAGAGCGCCCGGAAGCCGGCTCTTTCAGCCAGAAGTGCCGTGTAGGCGTTGATCGTGCCGACAATCTGCAGTGGCCGCTCCTGTTCCAGCGCCGACCGGAATCGTGCTCCTGCGCTCATTGCTTATCCTCTGGGCTGCCGAAGGGCCGTTTTAATCCAAATTAAAACGGCGAGGCCGGATTTTAAACCAGCGCCGGGTCTATTCCCAAATGGAGCGATCGCTCCATTCTTCGACCTGCGAGTGTGGCGCCGGGTCACAACCCCTGAATCGGTTGGCCCACTGTGATCTAGGCGATCTTGACGAGGACCCGGCCTGTAACGGTGCCGTCGATGTAGGCCTGGAAAGAACCGGGCAAGTCGTCAAAACAGATCGTGCGGTGACTGATCGTGTCGAGGTGGCGCGGCTTGAGATCGGTCGCGATCCTCGACCAGACGGCCAGGCGTAATTTCCGCGGCGTGTCGACGGAATTTATGCCGAGCAGGCAGACGGCACGCAGGATGAACGGCAGCACCGTGGTCTCCAATGCCGTGCTCGCCGCGAGCCCGATGCACGCGATATTGCCGCCATAGGACATTGTCCGCGTAAGCCAGGTCAGGTGGTCGCCACCGAGATTGTCGATCGCGCCGGCCCATTGCGGTTTTTCCATGGGTCGTTTGCCCAGGTCGATCTGATCGCGGAGCAGGATTCGACGTGCGCCGATGGCCCTGAGGTACGCATCTTCGGTCGCCTTGCCCGTTACCGCTACGACCTCGTAACCGCGGCCATCGAGCATGTCGATCGCGATGCTGCCGACCCCGCCCGTGGCCCCGGTGACAACGACAGGCCCGTCTCCGGGCACCTGGCCGTTTTGTTCCATGCGGTGTATCGCGAGCGCCGCCGTGTACCCTGCCGTACCGATCTGCATGGCTTCGGCCGGGCTGATGTTGTCCGGTATCGGCACGAGACTGGCGCTGTCGACGCGCGCATATTCCGAGTACCCGCCATCGAGGGTTTCGCTCAGTCCGCAGCCGTTGACGAGCACGGGAGTGCCGGGTTGAAACGCGGCATCGTCCGAACTGACCACGCTTCCCGCAAGATCAATGCCGCCGTTGAGCGGATAGCGACGCAGTATCCTGGCGCTTCCGGTTGCCGCCAGAGCGTCTTTGTAATTTATGGTCGAATGACTGACCTTGACGAGCACGTTCCCGTCGCTGAGGTCGTCGACCGTAAGCTCCTCGAACCCGGCAACGATCCTGCCATCACGCTCGTCGATCCGATATGCCCGAAAACTGTCCACTAGCGTTGCCGCCATTTGAGCCACGCATCCAGTCCCTGTGCGTTGAGCATGACATCAATCTTCAGCACCGACCACATCGCGTCTCGATCTCCCCTGAAGCCGTGTTTCGCGAGTCGCCCGGACAGAAAGTCGAACATCGCCGTCTGCATTGACTCGGAACGATTCCGATCGTCGCGGCATTCGTCGGCAATCGCCACATAGCCGTCAATGCATTCGTGCATGTCGCCTGCCAGCCGGTCCAGATCGCCCACGCGGCTGTAGTGAGTCAGATAACACTGCCGCGGTTCCAGCGCCACAATGCGGTCGATGGTCTTATGCGCCTCAGCCGGGTCGAAGTGCGGCGGTGTCGATGAAGGAAAAATGAATTCGCCGGCCGCAGTGTCCAGTTCGCGATAAGAAACTCCGAAACTGTCTCCCGTGAACACGCCCTGCGATTGCGGGTCATGCAGGCAGTAATGATGCCGCGCGTGACCCTCGGTGTGCAGCGTCCGCATTTCGCGACCGTTCAGTACGAACGCTTGTTCATCAGCGGCGACTATGACTCGATCTGCTGCGATCGGCTGGATCTCACCGTACATTTCGCGCGTGCGTTTTTTACCGTAAACGGCCTCGGTGCCAGCAATCAGTTTTGCCGGCTCGATCATGTGTGGCGCTCCCCTTGGGTGAATCACGCAGCGCGCATTCGGCAAGCGTTGCATCAATTGCCCGGCTCCGCCCGCGTGATCGAGATGCACGTGAGTCAGAAATACGAAATCGACATCGCCGGGGTCGAGGTCCTTTTGCCGCAGCGCGTCGAGAAGCAAGGGCACGCTGTCGTTGGTGCCCGTATCCACGAACGCCGCGCGGCCATCTTCGACGATCAGATGGCTTGCGTCGAGTAGCGGCCGCACGTACTCCGTATCGATGGCGACAATGCCATTATCGATATCACTGGTATGCGCCGCCTGATCCGGCATGGGATCTCCTGAGGACGAGAAATTGTGTCGAACCGCAGTTTTGCATTTTTGCACGGAAAGGCAACTATCCCGGTTATCGACAAAACCGCGGTTCGACTCCGGTCCTTCAGTTCCTGCCAGTTCCTGCTAGGATCGTGCCGTCGAACCACCCCGTAAATTAAGGAATCGCCGTGAAGAAAGGCATTGTCGCCCTGCTCGTCGCGCTTGTGCTGGTCATCATCGTTTCACCCGGCATCGTCGGCCGGCTGGCCGAACAGTCCATGGACGAAAATCTGGATTGGGCGGCGCGGGAGAGCAACAGCCTCGTTGTCACCTCACAAAGCTTCGACCGCGGCTGGTTCTCATCGGAGGGCCAGCATCGCATCGAACTGCGTGACGGCAGTTTACGCGCAGCACTTCTGGAACTCACCGGCAACGACGAGACCGGCAACCTGCCGGCTTTGATCATCGACACCAGGATTGACCATGGGCTCGTGCCTTTCTCTTCTTTGACACGCGATCGCGGCACATTGAAGCCCGGGCTTGGCAGCGCCGTCTCGACGATGAGCATCGAGCTGGCTGACGGCGAGGCAGTGCCGATGCCGGGTACGATTTATACCGACATCGGCCTCGATGGCGTACTCAAGTCAAACTTTGTCCTGACATCGGGCACCCGTACCATGGACGAGGCGTACTTCGAGTGGGGCGACGTTGACATACACGTTACCTCCGACCCGGCGACGGGTGTTTTGAAGTACAACGGCATAGTCGATACGTTGGCGGTTTCGAACGCCCGGAAAACGGTGCGCATCGGCGCGGTGACATTTGCCGGCGACAAATCGCCAAGCCCTTTTGGTTTCTCGGTCGGCGATTTCGATATGGCATTCGACTCCATGGCGATCGCGTCACCGGCGGCCCCCGGCGTTGAGCTCGGTCGCCTCTCCATTGCCGGCAAAACTGCTGTAGCTGGCGATCGCGTCAATGGCAGCGTAAACCTGAAGTTGGAGAGCAGCACTGTTCCGGCAATCGGTGAGCTCAGTGTCATGGCGACCCTCGCGTTCCACGATTTCGACGGCGCGGCGCTAGGCGCTCTCAACAAGGCGCTCGCGGATTTGCCCGCGGGTAACGATGCCATGCTCACGCTCTCCACCATGGAATCCGAATTGCAGCGCCTCCTCGCGGCGGGCCTGCGGCTCGACTTCGAACGGCTCGATATTCTGCTGCCCCAGGGCACGATCTCGTCGAATTTCTCCATTGCCCTTGACGCAACAGATTCCGACGACTTTCGGTGGACCGCGTTATTGCTGGCGCTCGACGCAAGCGCCCATTTGCGAGTGCCCGCCGATCTGGTCGATCTGGCGACGATGATGGGCCCACAGGCCGGCGCTGCCGTCGCCATGGGGTTCCTCAAGCAAAACGGCGACGTCTATGAATTGGACGCCGCCTACAGGAAGGGCCTTTTGACCATCAACGGCGCGCCACTGGCGATACCGCTGCCCAGCGTGCAATAAGGATTTCTCCAGGCTGCCTGCCATGCCGGGGTTCGCGCGGCCGCTGTGGCTCGCGCCGACAGCGCTAACACACTGTTAAATCAATCTCGTCGGCGCGGTGGCACGCAACCGTCACGCCGTCGACAATGCGCTCGTTCGGCCGCTCGGCAATACAGCGATCCTGCGCATAGGCGCAGCGAGGATGGAATGCGCATCCGCTTGGCGGCGCGAGTATCGATGGCACCTCGCCGGCGATGATCTGCTTGCCCCGTGCCGCGGCTGGATCCGGTACGGGAACGGCGTCAATCAGTGCCCTGGTGTACGGATGCCGCGGACGCGTGAACAAGCGGGCACTGTCCGCAAGCTCCACAAGGCGCCCCAGGTACATGACCAGTACGCGGTGACTGATGCCGCGGACCACAGCCAGGTCGTGCGATATGAATACGATCGACAGCCCCGTCTCATCCTGTACCCCCTCGAGCAGCGCCAGTATCTGATTGCGCACGGCGCCGTCGAGTGCCGCAACGGCTTCGTCGCAGATGAGCACGCTTGGCTTCATGATCAGCGCACGCGCGATTGCGACTCGCTGCGCCTGCCCGCCCGAGAGCTCGTGTGGAAACCGGGTTACGAAGGCGTCGGGGAGTCCGACCTTCTCGAGCATGTGCAGGACTCGCCGCCGGCGCTCGTCAGCACCAAGCTCGGGTGCATGTACCAGTAGCGGCTCGCCGATAATCTTTCCTGCGATCATTTGCGGGTTCAGCGAACTGACCGGGTCCTGAAACACCAACTGCAACTCTCGCTTCACGCTCAACGCCCGCGACCGCACATCGTCCGGCAGGCGCTCGCCGAGGAAACTGACGATGCCCGATTGCAATGGTATCAATCCGAGCACGGCGCGAAAGAGGCTCGACTTGCCCGAACCCGACTCACCAACAACTGCGACTGTCTCACCCGAGCGCACCTGCAGCGTGACGTCACGAACTGCCCGTAAGCGGCGATCGCCACGATGGCTGCCATGCTCACGAAAACTCACGGCGGCGGCCCGGACATCGAGAACTGTCTTGCCCACAACAGTCTCGCGCACTCCGTCACGGTCGAGCCGTGGCGCCGCCTCCAGCAGCCGCGCCATGTGGCGGCTCTGCGGCGCGGCAAAGACCTGCCGTGTCAGACCCTCTTCGACCAGTCCGCCCTGTTCGATAACCAACATGCGTTCGCAGTGGCCCGCGATGATGCCGAGATCGTGCGTGATCAACAGAAGTGCGGTGTCGTCGCGAATGCTTGCGAGGAGTTCGAGAATCTGTGCCTGGACCGTAACGTCCAATGCCGTCGTCGGCTCGTCGGCAATCAGCAGGTCCGGCTCGGCGATCAGGGCGGACGCGATCATCGCGCGCTGCCGCATGCCGCCCGACAGCTGATGCGGATAGGCGCCGAACTGGCGCTTCGGGTCCGGCAGGCCGACGCGCTCGAGCATCTCGATGACGCGATCATCCGCCTCGCGTCCACTCGCGAGCCCGTGTTGCAGCAGAATCCGGCGTATCTGCTGTCCTATTCGCAGGTACGGGTTCAGCGCCTGCAATGGATCCTGAAACACGATCGCGATGCGCTCGGCACGCAAGGCGTTCATCTCTTCTTCGTCGGCCGTGAGCAATTCGATGCCATCGAAGCGAATGCTGCCGCTGGTCGTTGCCGCCGCCGGCAGCAAACCGAGTATCGCCAGCGCGGTTTGCGTTTTGCCCGACCCCGATTCGCCGACGAGCCCGAGCGACTCACCGGGCTCAACGGAAAAACTCAGTCCGGCAACGACCTCGCTCGCGCCGTAACGGATGCCGAGGTCCGCAACTTCGAGCAAGCTCATCGCGTTTGCCTCGCGTCGAGCAGGTCGCGCAGGCCGTCACCGAGAAAATTGAAGCACAGCAGAATCATCGCGAGCAGCGTTGCCGGAATCAGCAGCGTCCAGGAGGCCCTTTCGATCTGGTTGACGCCGGCATCGACGAGGGCTCCGAGCGACGTTTGCGGCTCCTGAATGCCCAGGCCGAGAAAGCTCAGAAACGATTCGACGAGGATTGCCTGCGGAATCGTCAACGTCACGTAAACGACGACAACACCGGCCAGATTCGGAGCAATGTGCCGCGCGATGATGCGCGCGCTCGATACGCCGGTAAGTCGGGCCGCATCGACAAATTCCCGTTCGCGCAGGCTCAGCGTCTGCCCGCGCACGATGCGCGCCATATCCAGCCAGTTGATCGCGCCGATCGCGACGAAAATGAGCAGAAAGTTGCGTTCGAATACAACCATCAGAAGGATGACGAAAAATATGAACGGCATCGCATAGAGCGTGTCGACCAGGCGCATCATGACGGCATCGACGCGGCCGCCGAAATAGCCCGCAATGGCTCCGTAAGCGACACCGATTACGAGGCTGACGATGCTTGCGATGATCGCGACGATCAGCGTGACCCGAATGCCGAGCATCGTGCGCACGAACAGGTCCCTGCCGAGGTCGTCGGTGCCGAAAATACGCATGTCCGCCATAGTCGGCGCACGCAGCATCTCCTCGAAATTCGTGCTCAGGTAATCGTGCGGGCTGATCAGCGGGCCGATCATTGCAGCGGCCGCGGTGACAATGAGAATCACCGCGCTGACGACAAGCGCCCGATTGCCGCGGATTTTTTCCCAGCTTGCGCTCATCGCAATCATCGGTGGCGTATGCGCGGGTCGATGACGCCATACAGTACGTCAACGATCAAATTCAGAACAATAATCAGCGCCGCATAAAAGATGACGATGCCGAGCACCAGCGTGTAGTCGCGGTTCAGCGCGCCGCGCACGAAAAACTGCCCGAGCCCGGGTATGCCGAAGACTTCCTCGACGACAACAGAGCCGGTCAGTACGGCCGCTATCGCGGGCCCCATGAAAGACAGCACAGGAAGCAATGCCGGCTTCAGGGCATGAAAGCGGACGATCGCGACAATGCCAAGTCCCTGCGCCTTCGCCGTGCGCACGAAGTCGCTGCCGAGAACGTCGATCAGGCTCGCTCGCGTCAGGCGCGCAATGTACGCGATTTGGGGCAACGCGAGCGAAACCACGGGCAGCAACAGCCGCGCATAACCCGCATTACCGCTCCAGCCTGCCGGCAACCAATGCAGTTTGACCGCGAACAACAGCACGAGCACGGGCGCTACGACGAATATCGGAATCGAAATGCCGGTCATCGCGACGGTCATTACGACTCGGTCCGCCACGGTGTTCTGTCGCAGCGCGGCCACGATGCCGGCGCCGACGCCGACGATGACCGCAAGCAGCATCGACAAGGCGCCGATTTTCAGCGACAACGGAAATGCGCTGCCAATCAGTTGGCTGACTGTGTGATCGCGATACCGATACGACGGACCGAAGTCACCCCGGACGACGCCCGACAGATACCGCCAGAACTGCTGCGGCAACGTTTCGTCCAGGTGGTAGTAAGCTGCAATGTTGGCCGCAATCTCCGGCGGCAGAACACGTTCGTCGTCAAACGGGCCTCCCGGCGCGGCATGCACCAGAAGAAACGCGAGCACGATGACCAACAACAGTGTCGGTATCGCCCCCAGCAGCCTGAGCAGCGTGTATCGCAGCAAAGCATCGATCCGATGTGGGCGCGGTGCTCAATTGCCCGCGCCGAGATTCAGGTGCTGACTGTAATGATAATGCAGATCATTGTCTCCCCGACCGCGAAGCTTCGGGCCGGTGAGATGCTTGGTCACGAAAAAATTCAGCGCCATGACCGCGGGTCCCGCCAACAATAATCGCCCTCAGGCTGTCTTTTGGAGCTGCCGCTTTTTCAAATGAATCAGCAAAAGCGACACGGCCGAGGGTGTCATTCCTTCAAGCCGGGATGCCTGCCCGAGGGTCGCCGGCCGCGATGACTCGAGCCGCTGACGCGCTTCGTTCGACAGGCCGGAAACCGACGAGTAGTCGATATTTTCGGGCAGGCGCAGCACCTCCTGCTTCGCATGCTTTGCAATTTCGCGTTGTTGTCTGTCGATATAGCCCGCATACCTGGCCTGTACTTCGAGCTGCAATTCAACCTGTTCGCGCAGTTCGTCAGGCGCCGCAGCGGGTCCCGCACCAACCATCGACAGGCCCGATACCTCGCGGTAACCCAGCTCCGGGCGGCGCAGCAGTTCGATCGCGGTCGTTTCGCGCCGCAGGTTCCGGCCAAGCAACGCTGTATCCGCAGCCGTGAGAGATCGTGGTCGAACCATGATCGCGGCGAGGCGTCGCTGCTCGCTGGCGACCGCTTCACGCTTGGCGTCGAACAGCCTCCAGCGATGGTCATCGACGAGGCCCAGGTCGCGGCCGACGGGCGTCAGCCGCAAGTCGGCGTTGTCTTCGCGAAGCGTCAGGCGATACTCGGCGCGGCTCGTGAACATCCGATAGGGCTCGGTAACACCGCGCGTGATGAGATCATCGATGAGGACGCCGAGGTAGGCCTCCTGTCGCCGCGGAAACCACTCGTCTTTTTCAGTCGCCTGGCGCGCCGCATTGATGCCCGCGAGCAGCCCCTGCGCGCCGGCTTCTTCGTAGCCCGTTGTGCCGTTGATTTGTCCCGCAAAGAACAGCCCCCGCACCGGTCTGGTCTCGAGCGTCGGCCTGAGATCGCGCGGATCGAAATAGTCATATTCGATCGCATAGCCGGGCTGCGTGATGCGCGCAGACTCGAAGCCGCGGATTGAGCGCACAAAACGAAGTTGCGTTTCATAGGGCAGGCTCGTCGAGATGCCGTTTGGGTACACCTCGGCCGAGTTGAGCCCCTCGGGCTCGACGAAAATCTGGTGCGACGTCCTGTCGGCGAAGCGCACGACCTTGTCCTCGATCGACGGGCAGTAACGCGGGCCCGCACCCTCGATGACGCCCGTGTACAGCGGCGACTCGTCAAGCGCATTGCGAATGATGTCGTGCGTTTCCTCGCAGGTTCTCGTGATGAAGCACGACACCTGTTCGGGATGCTGGTCACGCCGCCCGATGAACGAAAACACGGGCGTTGGCGTATCCCCAGGCTGCTCTTGCATGACGTCGAAGGCCAGGGTGCGGGCGTCGAGGCGCGGCGGCGTGCCCGTCTTCAGGCGCGCAACCCGAAACGGCATTTCCCGCAAGCGCTCGGCGAGTCGATTCGACGGTTCGTCACCAGCCCGGCCACCGGCTCTTTCCTCGTGGCCGATCAGAATGCGACCGCCGAGAAACGTTCCGACCGTCAATACGACTGTCCTGGCACGAATTTTCAGACCGGGCCCCGTTACGACGCCGGCAACGCGATCGCCTTCGACGATCAGGTCCTCGACCGACTGCTGGACGATTGACAGGTTCGGCTGGCTCTCGAGCATGCCGCGAATCGCGCGCTTGTAAAGCTCGCGGTCAGCCTGCCCCCGTGTTGCACGGACCGCCGGCCCTTTGCTGGCGTTCAATGTACGAAACTGGATGCCCGCCTTGTCGATTGCAACAGCCATCGCGCCGCCCAGTGCGTCAATCTCTTTCGTCAGGTGTCCCTTGCCGATGCCGCCGATGGACGGATTGCAACTCATCTGCCCCAGCGTCGCGATACTCTGTGTGACGAGTAGCGTAGACGCGCCGCTGCGCGCGGCAGCCAGCGAGGCTTCCGTACCGGCGTGACCGCCGCCGATCACGATGACATCGAAATATTCAGACATGGATCACAGTTTGAGCAATAACGGCCGCGCATTCCACCTTTACATGCTTCTGCCTTATGCCCAAGATACGGCGCCACAACTTTACCCGGGTGATCCATGCCGTTCCGCGACATGCTTGTTATTGCGATTGTCTGCACGATCACCTGCGCCGTCAGTGCTGCGCATGCCGGCACGCCACTCGAACTGAGCGCCTGCCGCATTAACGCCGGGCCGGCGTTCCCGGGCATCAAGGCCCGCTGCGGCACCATGCTGCGCCCCGAGAATCCGGCTGATCCGGCATCCCCGAAAATTGAAATTCGTGTCGCCGTTGTGCCCGCGTTAAATCTGCAGCCTGAGCCCGACCCACTGGTGCCACTGGCCGGAGGGCCCGGGCAGGGCGCCATTCAATTCTACTCGGCATACTCCGAGGCGTTCGAGCCGGTGCGCCGCAATCGCGACATACTGCTGGTCGATCAACGCGGCACGGGGAGCTCGTCGCGGATGGATTGCCCGATCGATGATGATTTCGTGGAGGGCCGGTATTCCAAAGAACAGACGCTCGCATTCACGCGCGCCTGTCTCGCAGAGCTGCCGCACGATCCACGCTATTTCACAACGAGCGTGGCCATTACCGACCTCGAGGCGGTACGCATAGCGCTCGGCTATCCGCAGCTCAATCTTTACGGGGTTTCGTACGGGACCCGCGTGGCGCAACATTACGCGCGCCGCTATCCGGAGGCGACACGATCGATCGTGCTCGACGGTGTCCTGCCGCCACAGCTTTCCCTGGGCCCCGAAATTGCGACCGAGGCGCAACGGGCCCTCGACGCTATCCTGAAGCGCTGCGCCGACGATGCGGCATGCAACGAGCGCTTTCCCGACATCGCCGATGCGTTCGCCCGAGTCAAAACGGCCCTTGGCGATGCGGCCGTCGCCGTCGAATTGCCGAATCCCGTCACGGGCCTGCTCGAATCCATCGACTTCGGCCACGGCGAGTTCGCTGCCGCCATACGTCTGCTCGCCTATCACCCGAACTCGATCGCGCTCGTCCCGCTACTCGTGCATGAAGCGGCGAATGGCAATTACAGGCCCCTCGCCGCACAGTTTCAGATGACTCTTGCCATCGTGAACGACTCCCTGGCGCTTGGCATGCACAATTCCATTGTGTGCACCGAGGACGTGCCATTTTACAAGACTGGCGAGATTGATTACGGCGAAATCGAGGCCAGCTACATGGGCTTGTTTCAGCTCGAAGCACTCGAGACGATCTGCTCTGCCTGGCCGGACGGGCCGATCGATGCCGATTTCAAGCAGCCGCTCGCGACGGACATCCCGGCCTTGCTGCTGTCCGGC
Source organism: Pseudomonadota bacterium (assembly GCA_022560695.1). Classification (GTDB taxonomy): domain Bacteria; phylum Pseudomonadota; class Gammaproteobacteria; order Steroidobacterales; family Woeseiaceae; genus UBA1847. Next base: position 39,300 of record JADFSP010000002.1, on the reverse strand, counting down.
GATGCCGATCCTATTACGCCACCACGTTATGGCGAGCTCGCGATGGCAGATTTCACGCGTGCGCGCCACCTTGTCGGCAAGCTGCAGGGCCACGGTCAGGTTCCCGTTGGCTGCATGCCGAAGCTGCTCGAGCAGTTCATCACGACAGCCGATCCCGGTGCCATCGATGCCGGCTGCCTCGAGCGCAGTTTCGTGATGCCGTTCTTCCTGGATTACTCGGGCCCGCAGCCATGATTCGCGTCAGCGATATTCACAAGTCATTCGGTGATGTGCGTGCGGTTAGCGGCATCAGCTTCGACGCTCCGGACGGAAAAATCACGGGCCTGCTGGGTCCGAACGGCGCCGGCAAATCGACGACGCTGCGCATTCTGTACACGGTGCTCAAGCCCGATGCTGGTAGCGCGACCATCGATGGTGCCGATGTTGTGACGCACAGTCTCGATGCGCGGCGGCGTATCGGTGCGCTGCCGCACGGGGCAGGCCTCTATCCGCACCTCACAGCCCGCGAGAATATTGCTTATTACGCAGCGCTCTGCGGGCTCAGCTGCGACAGCATCGAGGAAAGGGTGGATAACATTGTCGAGCTGCTCGACATCGGTGACTTCGCCGAGCGCCGCACGAAAGGCTTTTCACAGGGACAGCGCACCAAGGTCGCGATCGCCCGCAGCCTTGTGCACGACCCGCAAAATATCATCCTCGATGAGCCATCCAACGGGCTTGACGTGATGGCGACTCGTTCGCTCAGAGAATTGATCCTGAAGCTGAAAGATGCGGGTCGCTGCGTGCTGTTTTCCAGTCATGTCATGCAGGAAATTATCGCGCTTTGCGACGACATCGTCATCATCGCCCATGGCAAAGTTGCGATCCACGATACCGCCGACGGCATCCGCAATCAGACAGGTTGCGATGATCTCGAGGACGCTTTCGTCAAGGCGATACTTGAGATGGAGCCGGCCTGATGCGCACACCCGTCACGGTCTTTAAAAAAGAGGTTCTCGACAACTTTCGCGACCGTCGAACACTGATATCGGCTTTGCTGATGGGTCCGCTGTTCGGTCCGCTGCTTTTCGCCTTTGTCATCAACCTTTCGATTGAACGCTCCCTGTCCGACGTCGACAAGACGCTTGACCTGCCCGTGATCGGCAGCGAAAACGCCTCGAACCTGATGCGCTACCTGCAAAGCCGGAACATCGACGTTGTCGCGGGCCCTTCCGACCGAGAGGCAGCGCTGGACGCTGTACGAACCGGCACACATGACGTCGTTGTCATCGTGCCGGCCGAATACGGTCAGCAACTGGCCGACGGCATACCCGCCCGCGTCGAACTGATTTCCGATCAGGCCAACGCTCAGGCCGGCCGTAAGGCGCGGCGTGTGAGAGATGCACTGCGCGGATACAGCCGGCAGATCGCCGCGCTCCGCCTGTCGGCGCGCGGCGTCAGTCCTTCGGTAATGCGGCCGCTCAACATTGACGACGTCGACCTGTCAACACCGTCGGGCCGATCGGCCATCCTGCTCGGCATGATGAGTTACTTTTTCATCTTCGCGCTGCTGATGGGCGGCATGTATCTCGCCATCGATACGACCGCCGGTGAGCGTGAGCGAGGCTCGCTGGAACCGCTGCTGGCGCTCCCGGTTACCCGCGACCAGCTGATTCTCGGCAAGATCGCGGCGACCTGCGTATTCATGGCCCTGTCGCTGGCGCTGAGCCTTGGCTCGTTCTTCTTCGCGCTGAAGTTCATACCCTTGCAGCAGCTCGGCATGACGCCGAACTTCGGGCCCGACGTGCTGCTCGCCACATTCCTGATCCTGTCTCCGTTCATCCTGCTGGGTGCGGCCGTCATGACACTCGTGGCGTCGTTCACGAAGAGTTACAAGGAAGCGCAAACCTGGCTCAGCATCGTGCTTCTCGCACCGACATTACCGATCCTGATCGTCAGCATTCTTACTTTGCGGCCGCGCCTGGAATTCATGTTCGTGCCAAGTCTCAGCCAGCACCTGTTGCTCGTCGACATGGTCAAGAATGAACCCCTGAATGCCCTGCACGTTGGCATATCCGTCACCAGTACGCTCGCCATCGGCGCCGTTCTGACGTGGCTTTGTGCCCGCCTGTACCGGCGTGAAGGACTGCTCGGTTGACGGAAAAACAGCAACCAATTACCCGCGTGCGGGTCTTAAATCCCGGTCCTGCCTGGTGGAGAGCAACATGAAAAGAGCCTGCCTGATTCTCGCTGCGTTACTTGTGAGCGCGGGCGCGGCCGGCGTGTCGCTCGCGGCGGCCGTCCCCGACGAAATAGAGAGCCGTACGCTCGACAATGGCCTGAAGATCATCGTCTGGCCCGATCACGACATCCCGAATGTCGTCATGTACAACTTTGTGCGGGCGGGCGGTCGCAACGAGTATCCGGGCATTACGGGGCTGTCGCACTTTTTCGAGCACATGATGTTCAACGGCACGTCGCAGCGCGGGCCCGGCGAATTCGACCGCGTCATGGAGGCCGCAGGTGGCTCGACCAATGCCTACACGTCCAGCGATGTAACGGTCTACCAGGACTGGTTTCCACGCGCGGCGCTGGATGTCGTCTTTGGCCTCGAGGCCGACCGACTGCAAAACCTGGCGATCGACCCCGATGTCGTCGAGAGCGAACGCAGCGTCGTCTACTCCGAGCGCCGCACGAACATCGATAACAACAATATGCGCAAGCTCATGGAGCAGGTGGAGGCGACGGCGTTTATCGCACACCCTTATCAATTCCCCGTCATCGGCTGGCCATCGGATATAGAAGCGTGGACGCAGGAAGACCTTGTCACCTATTTTCGTACCTATTACGCGCCCAACAACTGCACGATGATCTTTACCGGCGACATAACGCCCGACGAGATCTTTGCTCTCGCCGACGAGTATTTCGCTCCAATCCCTGCTCAGGACCCGCCCGGCCGGGTGCGCACAGTCGAGCCCGAGCAGGCCGGCGAACGCCGCATTCTCATCGAAGCGGATGCGCAGACACCGCTCCTGCACCTCGCGTTTCATGCCGGCAGCGCCACCGACCCCGAGACGCTGCCGCTGAGCCTGTTGCTCAACATACTTGTCGGCGGAGACTCTTCGCGCCTGCACCGGCTGCTCGTCGAGGAGGAGCAGCTTGCGATTTCGGTAGGTGGTTATCAGGATGAGGGCTTCGACCCTGGCCTCGCCTACTTTTACCTGACGCTGCCGCCGGGCGGTGACCCCGCCATCGTCGAGCGCCGCATGCTCGACGAGTTACGGCGTGTCGCGGACGACGGCGTCACCGAAGCCGAGCTCGTCAAGGCGCGAAACATCTTGCTGGCTGATTTCTGGCGGGGTCTCGCAACGATCAACGGCAAGGCGTCGGCGCTCGGCAACTTCGAGGTCTTCAATGGCAGCTATGAAAAGTTATTTGAGCTCCCGGACGACATCGAAGAGGTCACGGCCACGCAGATGCAAGAGGTCGCGGCGAAGATATTTCGCCCGGGCAATATGACGGTCGGTGTGCTCAGGGCGCGTGCGGCTGCCGTGCAGGAAAACGAAAATGACTGAACGGTTACTTCGTCTAGCCCGATCACTTCTGTATATCGCCGCCATGACCGCCACCGTCGTTGCGGCGGCGGACGGCGTCAAGCTGCCGGACTACGAGCGCGTCGAACTCGACAACGGCACGATACTGTTGCTGAACGAAAAGCACGACGTCCCCCTCATCAGCTTACGCGCGGTGCTGCGCGGTGGTGCCGTGGCCGACGAGCGCGGCAAGGGCGGGCTCGCGAGCACGTTCGCGGCACTATTGGAGAAAGGCGCGGGCAAGCGTGACGCCGCGGCCTTTGCCGAGGCGGTCGAGTCCGTCGGCGGGCGCCTGTCGGCGAGCGCCGGTCTCGAGGGCATCAATATTTCGGCCGGATTTATGTCGCGTGACGCCGATCTCATGGTCGAATTGCTGGCAGACATGTTGCGCCACCCGGCGTTGGATGCCGATGAAATGAACAAGCTCAGAGACCGCACGATCAATTTTATCCGCGCCGCGAAGGACTCGAACCTCAACGCGTTGTTACCGATCTACGGCGGGGCGTTCCTGTTCGGCGACCACCCCTACGGCAATCCCGTGATCGGCAGCGAGACGACGCTTGCAAATATCACGCACAGCGACATGCTCGAGTACTACACGAATCATGTCGGTGGCGAGCGGCTGATCATTGCGGTTTCGGGCGACTTCGACGCCGGCACCATGCGCAAGAAGCTGACCCGGGCCTTCGGCGGATGGCGCAGCGCTAAATCCGCGCTTCCTGTTATTGCCGCGGCCAGCCGGCAAACCGGCCGGCGCGTGTTGCTGATCGACAAGCCCGGGGCGACACAGACGTATTTCTGGCTTGCGAATGTTGGCGTCGCCGCCGACTATTCCGATCGTGCCGCACTTGATATTGCCAATACGGTATTTGGCGGCCGCTTTACATCGATGCTGAACACGGAGCTGCGCATCAAGTCCGGCCTGACCTATGGCGCGCGCTCCTCGCTTAGCCGGCCGTCACTGCCGGGGTCTGTCGCGATAACGTCTTTTACACGCACCGGGGCAACCGTCGAGGCGATCGACATGGCGCTGGGCGTGCTCGGTCAATTGCGCGACAGCGGCATCGGTGAGGAGATGGTCTCTTCGGCGCAGAATTATATTCTCGGTCAGTTTCCGACGCGCCTCGAGACATCGTCCCAACTGGCCTCGCAACTTGCGGTTCTCGAGGCTTACGGTCTCGGCCCTGCGTACATCGATGACTACGGCACGGCGATCCTTGCTGCGGATGTCGAGACCATCGCGGCCGTGATCGACGATGTATATCCATCGTCGCAAGACCTGGTATTCGTCCTGCTCGGGGACGCCAGTCTGATTCGCGATGCGGTTGACAAGTACGGGCCCGTCACCGAGATGAAGATCACCGAGCCGCATTTTCACCCGGCCGCACCGAACTGACGCGTTGGGCGGGGCTATCGGTGAGTCGATGGGTTGCCGGCGTGCGCAGAACGACCCGGTAAGCAGGATTCAATATTCGGGAGCCATCATCAATGACTTACCGATTGTTCCTGGCCAATCCAACCCTTGTTCCCGGCCTGTTTCGAATACCAGATCAAAAACGCCGCCACCACCAGCGGCATCAGAATCATCATCACGATCTCGACCGGACTGAAGTCGGTTGTCGAGCCGGCCATGCCGAGTGTATGGGCCGATGTCACAATCACGCCAAGCAGCGACGCGACAAACAGATAGAACGCAGCCGATTTCCTGAGCAGAAGCAGGACACAACCAAGCGCGCCGCCGAAAACGGCTATCGCAAAACCTGCGGTGGCCCATGTGGGACGGCCTTCGATGATCGCGCGCTGCGACTCGGGAAACGAGGCCAGAGTGTCTGCATTCATCTGCATGAAGAAATTCATGACGCCCATTCCGTTCCAGATCAGCGCGACAGCGCCGATTGCCCAGAAACTCCAATGAACACGACCCACTGTTTCATCGCTCATCGCGTTCCCCCTCTGCCTGTAACTCGACAAACAGCTCATCCATGATTGCGTATCCGGCGCCCCAACCCTTGTCCATATTGGCCATCATGGGGTTGGCGATATTGTTCCAGTCAGAATCTGTGGAAGAAAAGTGATGCCAGACCAGTTTCTCCGGTTGTGTGACCTCCTGAAAAACCATCTTACTGAAATGGGAGTTGCCGCCCATCTTCATCTCGTTGAGCCACGCTCCGCCCGGTTTTAATTCGAATTCGTGGATGATCGTCTCTATGTTGGGGCCGTACCAACGGTGCAAAATTTCAGGATCGGTCCAGGCGCGCCAAACCATTTCGCGGGGCGCGTCGAAAACCCGCGCAAGTATGTATTCAGGTAAATCACTCATTGTTTACTTCCTGCTGTCTTGTTTGTTTCATATTGATCAGGACGTCATCAAGCTGGTCAAAGCTTGTTCCCCAAAACGCTTTGAAGTTCGCAAGCCAATCGACGGCTGCTGCCATCTTATCGGCCTTCAGCATCGCGGGGCGGCGTTGTTCGTCAACATCGCGCTCGATCAGCCCCGCCCGCTCGAGCACCTTCAAATGCCTTGATACGGCTGGCTGACTTATTTCAAATGGGGCCGCGATCTCATTGACCGACGCCTGACCGTCCGCCAGCCGCCAAAGTATCGCCCGCCGTGTCGGGTCGGCCAGGGCCGCAAAGACAGCATCAAGGTCAGGGTGTTTATTTGTATAACCAGCTTGTTCCATAACATAAAGGTTATACAACGGACATGATCCTGTCAATGCCTTTGAAAACAGTCTTGCTCGGAGTCGATCTTGAGGACAGAGCGTTCGTTGCAGACAGCGAGTGGTGAGCGCGAACCTTGCCGACAGCCGGATTTGGCCGGGGCTGTGAAAACGCCGCTGCGCCAGGACCTACTTGCCGATGCAGAAGCTGTAAAAGTGACCTAACGATTTGTTTTTAAACCCCACGCATCCTCTCCAATGTGCTGTATGGGAACATTCTTGGGAACAATTTTGCCGCTGCCGCCGTACTCCAGCCGTTTTGCGAGTAGTCCGATGGCACGCCGATCTGCTGCTGCATCTATGGATGTTGCTACACGGAACGCAGCGGCTTTCGGTCACGTAGCACATAAAGACTTAATCGTTCCTCCCGGTGACCAAAGGGCGACACCCCCCTAGTCGGCCAAGGATTTCAGTTGGGGCGGGGGTGTCATTTCCATACCTTCAGCACGCGCGCCCTTGCGGCGGCTGCAACACGATTTTGGCGGACCCATAAGAAATTATTTTTTTTTAGCGATCACCAGCGAACGATTTTTGTTTGTACCAGCTGGAAGTATTTTTGGGGAATGATTCCTGTAACCCGGCTACTTTGCTGATTTGGAAACCCAGCTTCGAACCAAGAGGTCGGGAGTTCGAATCCCCTAGGGAGTACCAATTAAATCCACGGGTTAGCCTATTTTCGGCTGGCCCGTTTCTGGTTTACCTAACTATTTACCTAAGGAAACTCTGATTTATTCCGTGAACGGTTATAATACAGATCATGCACTGAAGCTGCACGGAGACTCTCGTAATGCGCCAACAAACGCTCGCCGATAATGGATTCGAACGTTTTCGCAAGCAGACGCGTCGGGAGACGTTTTTACTGGAGATGGATCAGATCATTCCGTGGCGCGATCTGTGCAAAGTGATCAAGCCATTCTATCCGAAGCAAAAAGGTGCAGGCCGCCCACCGGTTGGGTTGGAGCGGATGCTGCGTATTCATTTTTTGCAACACTGGTTCAACCTCTCAGATCCGGCGGTTGAAGAAGCCTTGTACGATTCGCGCGCCATGCGCAGCTTTGTTGGCATTGATCTGGGTCGCGAGCCAGCGCCGGACGAAACGACGGTGTGTAAGTTCCGACATTTGTTGGAGGCACACAACCTGGGTGGTCAGCTATTTTGTTTGATCAACGACTATCTTGAGGAGAACGGTCTCAAAGTCAGCACCGGCACGATTGTGGATGCGACCATCATTGATGCACCAACCTCGACCAAGAACAAAGAGGGCAAACGTGACCCGGAGATGCACCAGACGAAGAAAGGCAACGCATGGTACTTTGGCATGAAGGGCCATATTGGTGTCGACAGTCAAACCAAGCTGATCCATTCGGTGGCAGCCACAGCGGCGAACGTACACGACAGCCAGTTACTGGGGGATCTGTTGCACGGTGATGAAACCCGGGTGTGGGGAGACTCCGCCTACTCGGGGCAGCGCGACGTCATCACAGAACACGCGCCGTGCGCCAAAGACTTTACCAACAAGAAAGGTGCTCGCAATCGGCCGTTGAGCGCCGAGGACAGATCGAAGAATCGAACCAAGTCGAAGGTCAGGGCGAAAGCCGAGCATCCTTTCCTGGTTCTCAAGCGCATCTTTGGCTTCAACAAGGTTCGTTATCGAGGCCTGGACAAGAACGCCAACCGACTGTTTGTTGCCTGCGGATTAGTGAATATTTACATGGCGCGCAGACGATTATTGCGACCCACATAGGACAGCTGCGTCTGAAATTTATCGTTGATCAAGAAAACAGGGCGCAGCAGCAAACAAAACGAATAAGTCGTCTCGAGCGCCAAGCATTTTCCGAACATTTGAACGCGTAATTAGAAAATCACATCAATACATTTGAAAACGCGAATTGATCAGAGCTTCCCTAGGGTTCTTCTCCGCCGCAGTAGCACCAGCCGCCAGTCTTCCAGATGGGTGAACTGTAGATGTAGCCGGCAGCATTGGACGCCTTGATTCGAAACCAGCGGCCGTTCGATCCATTGTGAGGATAAGAAATCGCCGCAGAGGTTGTGCTGTACACAGTCCAAGGTCCATTTGAGGTAAGGCCGTGCTCGACGGCGTAGCTGCTGGCGTTCGTAGCGCTGTGGGAAACCTCCCATTCGGTGCAGTCACAGGTATGGCAGTAGCCGAACGCCCAACCTAATGTAAGGTCTGAAGGTGGCTGCGTTGGCACCGATTCGCAATAGTAGGCTCCGCAGAAGTTCCCTGGGTTCTCATTGGGATCTTGATGGCCTAGGGTATACACACGGTAGTCTTCAGGCTCACAACTTGGATAGGCTTCATCGTAGATGCCGAAGCCCGCACAATACTCTTCACCTGGATCGGCGCCGATCAAAAATCGATTCCATGTCCAGGCTGTTTTGCTGCGAACTGGGTCGCCTAATGAGTATCCTGATATTACCAGGGGTGTTCCTTGTCTCTTTATGGTAGTGCCGTCCATCTCATCAAGACGACACGACGAGTTAATTGCGATCCAAGGTTGGGTGGCGCCCATCAGGAACGTGCACTCTCCTTCCGCATTGTTGTTGACGAAATAGACATCGACCACGCCTGAATGTTGGCCGAAGCTAGTTGTTGGAAAGATCAACAACGATGCGATAAAAGTGAATAAGACAGCGTAAAGGACCGACTTAATCATTTTTCTTGGCCTCGAGTTGATTGCAGTATTCGGAAAGCACTTCTCGTACATCGTGACTAGAACTCTCGTAAGCCAGTTCGTGATCGACGGCGTAATAGGACCCGGATTGTTTTTTTAGAAAATCGTCAAGTGCCGCTTTGCTGTGATTGTTGAGCCTTACTAAGAATCTCTCGTAATGCTCCATCATGCTTACATGACGAGCGTCTTCGAAATCATCAAGAGTGCGATAGAGGTTCTTTTTGGACGCTGAGCGGACCCTGGCGCAGTATCCGCGCCGGGCAGCTTCGGCGTTGGCGGCATCCAAGCCCGTCAGGTAAGTCTCAACATGCTGAATTAGCACGTAAGGATCAGAATCAAGCGTAGTGCCAAATATCCTCTCTGCGTGCCTCAACGCGGCGGCACTATCAGTCTTGCTCTTCTCACGCAGGATTTGGGCAGCCAGATTGAACGCGAGATAATCAGGTACGTCCTCGCCTTGGTACGTATATCGATAAGGGCCCGGCTCCTTTATCTCCCCAGCCTGTAACCCGCCTAATGGCACGAGCAACACAGCAATTGCGATCAGAATTACAGGTCTCATCAATTCCCCTCCCAATAGTAGAACTGTGAATCCCGCTCCATTTGCCAAATCCATATTTGGGAATGGGCTTCGATAGCAAACCAGAAACGAATCGAGAACGCAACAATTCTGATCGCGACACCAAAAAAACACTTGCGACGAGCTTTGCCCGGCACGTCAGGTCATGTTTGCGCAGGTGACCGTACCCCAGTAATCCGAGCCATGCGATGTGGGATTTCCTTGTATTTTGACCCCGAGGAGGTCCCGATATGAAGCGCAAGCGGTGGTTCAGGTACGCCTGTCTGACATGATCAGAGTCCGATCCCATATCTCAGCCCTTAAGACGACAACGGCCTGTCATGCAAGAATCTCGCGTTATTGCGCTATTCGCTGTAACTCAATTCGGCATTTCCTCTGGTTTTAGCTGGTTCTGAGGCTGCCGAGATATTGGCTGTTTTTGCTAATTTTGGATTTGAGCCAGTTAATATGCAAGATTGGGGCTGCCTCTAACTCATTGATTCTTAGTAAGAAAAACACCCTATTTCCTCGATCGCTCATTTGCTCGATACTGGTTAAAAACACATGTGTTTACATACAGTTATGCCATCTTTCAAGAAAGACTTCAAACGCGAGAGTGCTCTACTTTTAGTGATTTGGGGGAAAAGACCCACGATGAAATACGTCTTCTCCGTGGCGATGTTTTATTGGCGATGATCCCCTTGGCGTATTATTTGGGAATGCCGAAAACGCTCATAAAGATATGGCGCTGGATCTCGCATACAGCGACCGCAGTTTCCGTGCTCGGATGGTGGCATTTCATATCCACCACAATTGTTGTGAGCGCGGCCGTGTTGACCGCATGGCTACGCGAACAAGACCCCATCATATTGTTTGTGGTAGGGCTTGGCGCTTTTGCCGCTATGGTGATCATTTTTGAACGGCTTGCAGCTTGGAGGCACCGCAAACAATCATCCGCCCCTCAGAAGATAGAGGAGCCAGAAGACCCCGATCATTTGACCGAGCGAAAACAGCTTGTGCCTGATTGGAGAATCTGTGAGGCAATGGATTACCTCGCAGCGCAGTTTGGGAACGAGAACGAGGAAAACTTAGACAAGAAATATCTTGGCCCAAGACGCCTTCTAACCGAAAAAGCCCGTTCTGGAGAAATCCAGGTATGGGGAAAGCGCATGGTCGCTTATGATCAGGCGGAACTATCTCGACGACAGATTCCGGCAAGCGACTGGAACGACAGGGAGATATCAATATGGGCATGCCAGCCTTATACGATACAAGCACAAACGGACCCTGTTGGCGAAGGGAATGTGCAACAGCTAACAGACCTACGTGTTCGCTCATCACAAATCGAAAGTGTATTCAAGGATATCCCCCGATCAGCGAAAAGTTGGCAGCAAGAATGGAACGATCTCGCACAAACTCGCCATACTTTCTGGAAACCGATTAATCAGGTATATGACGGATGGGTTCCAAGCGATCATTCGATCCTAGAAATTATTCGGAAAGCACGACTGCCTATCGAACTACCACTTGACGATGCAACGGCATTCCCGGAGTGGGCCAATCAATTCAATCCAATTGATACCGATGAGTATGCTTCCGCGTTGGATCAATTCGCATCTGTGCTTTATCCGCACAATGGGATTTCATCGCGGAGCCTCTCAGGATCTGAATTTGAGGCTTTCGATAATGCAAGGCGAACACTTTCTAAGTTCTGGGATAAGTGGGGTCGGCAATCCAGGGCTCATAGTGAGTTGGTGAAACAACAAAATTTCTTGGGGAGTGCTGGCGAACTCAAGTTGCTGACTTTTTTGGAAATTGCGCGAGCGCGTTGGGTCACGACAGGACAGAGCGCCAAGAACGGGCTATTTGAATTGGCTAGGATAGCTAATGGCTAGAAGATCATTTTGTCGTGTTCGAACACGGCGAAAGTTGATGACCTTGATGTGACCCATATGGAACACATCGCGTCAACGGATGACAAGGTTTTACAAGAAGCCGCGAGGTAAATATCTCAACCTCGATGAAGCCCGCAAGGCGAAGAAGCTGGACGCTTCGCTAAGGAGCATCCCACCAAGTAGAGTTTCGTTATTCGGTGTTTTCCATTTGGACAAGACAAGCCTGTCGTATTGTTCAATGTATCGCGCCAGTTATAGCATCGCGACTTAGAATTACAGTATTTCGCGAATCCAGCTAATACACTGCTCTACTGCATCAACTATCGAATCCCTGTTTCTTGCGATCTCTCCGATCCCGAGAACCCAGAGCCGTCGCACGTTCATGTTGATTTCTGCGGGCACGTCAGGGGCAGGCATATCTTCCATCGCACCCACACCAGGGAAAACGAAGCTCGGTGGCGCAACGAGTAGCGGGAGGGGCGTTTCCCGATACATCCAGTTCATCGATTGATTAAAGGCAAGCCCACCCCATCCTGCTATGGGTGCATCCATTTCATTTCGTCCTGTATCAGGGCCGAGCTACAAAAGAATAGCCAGGAACGCTGCAATAATGAGAAATACATTAAACCACGGCACACGACTCCACCAAGGGTATTCGATCCACACAGGAGCGACACTGTTTTGGGTGTAGACATACTTTCCGGACCTGCTGCCAGGTGGCGGTGGTGGATTGCTCGGGTCGATCATTTTCAATCCTCCCTCAAATAGCAGGAATAGTTAGCCTGATTCAGGTATTTCGATATTGAGCACTTCCAACAGCAATTCTCCCGTTCTCCGCTGAATCATCGCGGTGACCTGTTCAGGTTGAAGACCGTCATCCGCCGAAATGGTTTTGAGTTCGAAACTGGACGAGAATAACTTGCCTTCTGTCTCTACCGTAATCGTGAGCTCATCATGGCTATGGGATACCGACGCGAGCGTGGCCAAATAATAGCCGTTACTCGGTGCTCGAAAGTCGAGGGGAGCGCCCGCCCAACTAGCCGGATCACCGAGTCTATCGAACAGCGTTTCACGAATGCGAGACATTGATTATCTCTTGTTGTTTGAGCAGGGCAGGGTGTGTACCCTGCGGCTGTCGTGGCGTCGAGTCAACCGGGATTCTGAGGCCGAAATCAGCACTTTTGCTACCCATAGTGCTACCCACGGCGATATTCACCAATAAACTTAGAAGCTAAGTATTTGTTTATAAACGCTAGGAGAGGTTTCAGAGTGGTTGAACGTGCCTGACGATATGTCGGGCTTTGGTGCCGACATATCGTCGGGCTTTTCGGTGCGTCAAAGCGGCCGGGCCAAACGGCTGTCCATCAAGGTGTATCCGCGCGGGCGTGTCGAAGTCGTGGTGCCGAGGCGGACGCGAGCAGCCGAGGTGCAGGCCTTCGTCAGCGAGAACCGTGACTGGATTCGCAGGACGCGCGAATCGTTCGCGAAGTCGCATCCTACGGAGCCGTTCGCACTGCCGAATCGCATCGAACTGCCTGGCATCGGCCGCAGCACACGGGTCCAGTACAGGTCGCGCAGCGGCGCCAGGACAGTTCGGTACCGGCAGCATGGCGACATGCTGGTCCTGAGCGGCCGCACGAATGATGATCAACTGTGCGTTGTGGCGCTGAAGCGATGGCTCGCATCCGTTGCCAAGGAAACGCTGGAGCCGAGGTTGCGTGCGCTGGCAACCCAGACGGGCAATCCGTTCAAGAAGATGCAGGTCCGCGGCCAGCGAACGTGCTGGGGGAGCCACTCCAGTACGGGAACGATCAGCGTCAATTACTGCTTGTTGTTCCTGGATCCGCCGCTGCTTCGTTACCTCTTGATCCACGAGCTGTGCCATGCGCGCCACATGAATCATTCACGCCGCTTCTGGCAGTTCGTCGGCCGCTTCGAGGCCGGGTACCGGCACCTGGACCGGCAATTGGCCGACTCCTGGCAAAAAATTCCGACTTGGGTAGGTATTTATTAGAATACAGTGTCTTACAGTCACTTATTAATGTCACTTATCATCCTTGATCGAGCAATTCCCGCAGATTGATCACGGCAGCGTTCGCGCGCGCGAGATAATTCGCCATGACCAACGAATGATTTGCAAACAAGCCATAGCCCCCGCCGTTCATGACTATCGGTGAATGCAGCGATTCGAGGCTTGCCTCGAGTTCACGGATGATCTGTCGCACGCTCGTGCGGGCGTTCTTGTCCTCGAGAACCCGGGCGAAATCGAATTCCGCGGCGCGAAAGAAGTGGACCAGCGCCCAGGCGTTGCCACGGGCCTCGAAAAAGACGTTGTCCACCTGAAACCAGGAGGTTCGGACCGTAATATTGTCCAGTAGCGTGTTCGCTGCCCGGGCCGACGGGTCCCCGGCCAGGTCGGTGTTGATGCGTGTGGATACGACACTGTCGCCAAGTCGGCGTGTCAGACTGCCCAGTCGTTTTTCGACCTGCGCCAGCCATTCACGAAGATTGTCCGCCCTGGCATAAAATCGTGCCACGGGCTGTTGGGCGCCGGTCAGGCGGTCGCGGTAGCGCGTGAATCCCCTGATGGCGTCGCGATACTCCGATTCCGATCGTGGCAAAAGCCAGGAATTGTTGTCGAAGAAAAAATGCGGCTCTGAAACAGCAATGTCCTCGTCCTCCTTCGATTGCGACTGGCTCCGGCTGTAGTCATTGCGAATGACGCGAGCCAGATCGCGGACCTGCTGCAAAACGCCAAACTCCCAACTCGGTATATTGTCGAGAAATACGCTGGGTGGCATGCGGTCATTGCTCAGATAACCACCGGGCTTATCGAGCAGCGTTTCGGCGACGCGAATCAATGTGTCCGTTGAGGAGTAGCCTACGACAATGCGATCGTTATCGACGAATTCGTTGACCCAGAAGGTGTCGGGGGTTCGCGACCAGTATATGCTCAGCGCCACTAACACGATCAGTATGACGCCGGCTGAGTAGAAAATAATTTTTGCGCGCCGGGGCAGCGACAAAATGCTGGCAGCGGATCTGATCTTCATGCAGCGAGCTGACGCAGCACGTAGTGCAGGATGCCGCCGTGCTCGAAGTATTCCCGTTCTTTCGGTGTATCAATGCGGATCGTGGCTTCGAACTCGAATGGATCACCATCTACCGGCGTTACCGTGACGGCGACGGTGCTGGCATCGGCATTCGTGTGCCCCTTGATATCGAAGGTCTCGGTGCCGTTTATGCCCAGCGATCCGGCGTCGTCACCTTCCTCGAATTGCAATGGCAGCACGCCCATGCCGATCAGGTTGGAGCGATGAATGCGCTCGAAACTCTTTGCGATGACGGCCTGGACACCGAGCAACAGCGTTCCCTTCGCCGCCCAGTCGCGCGATGAACCGGTGCCGTATTCGCTGCCTGCGATGACAATCAGCGGCGTGCCTTCCTGTTTGTACTTGAGCGACGCATCATAAATTGACATTTGTTCGCCACTGGGCTGGTGACGGGTCCAGCCACCCTCGGTTCCCGGTGCGAGCTGATTGCGCAATCGAATGTTTGCGAACGTGCCCCGCATCATGACTTCGTGATTGCCGCGACGCGAGCCGTAGGAATTAAAGTCCGCGGGCTTAACGCCCTTGGCCTGCAGGTACTCGGCTGCCGGGCTATCCGCTGCGATGCTGCCGGCCGGAGAAATATGGTCCGTCGTGACCGAATCCCCGAGCAAAACGAGCACGCGCGCCTGCCGCACATCTTGAACCGGTGGCGGGCTCAAGCTCATGCCTTCAAAGTACGGCGGGTTCTTGATGTAGGTCGATGTTTCGTCCCAGGTGTAAATCGCGCCGCCCGGAACATCGAGACTGTTCCAGTTGCTATCGCCGGCGAAGACATTGTCGTAGCTCGACTTGAACATGTCGGAGTCGATATTCGCCGCAATGGTGTCATGTACTTCCTTCTGGCTTGGCCAGATGTCTTTCATGAAGACAGGGTTTCCGTCTTGATCGTCGCCCAGCGCATCGTTTAATAGATTTACGTCGAGATTTCCCGCGAGCGCATACGCTACGACGAGGGGTGGCGATGCGAGAAAGTTCATACGCACGAGCGGGTGAATACGGCCCTCAAAATTACGGTTGCCGGACAGAACGCACGTGCCAATAACGTCGCCTTGCTGAACCGCTGCGGTGATTTCCGGAAGCAGCGGACCGGAGTTGCCTATGCAGGTCGTGCAGCCGTAGCCAACCGTATAAAAACCCAGCGCATCGAGGTCGTCGAGAAGCTCCGATTTTTCGAGATAGTCTGTAACGACCTTCGACCCGGGTGCGAGGCTCGTTTTGACCCATGGCTTGACTTGCAATCCTTTCGCTCGCGCATTCCTTGCAAGCAGTCCCGCAGCAATCATGACGGCGGGATTTGATGTATTCGTGCAGCTTGTGATTGCGGCAATCAGAACTGCGCCATCGCGGATTTCGACATCTGTGCCATTGATGTTCGCGGTGGCGCTGCCACTCCCGTTGCGATCTGCCGTCGCGGCCGCGAGATGCCCAGCGTAGATTTTGTCCGCGCTACTCAAAGGAATGCGATCCTGCGGCCGTTTCGGTCCCGCGATACTCGGCTCGACCGTGCTCAGGTCGAGTTCGAGCGTGTCGCTGTACAGGGAAACGGCTTGACCATCTTCACGCCACAAGCCTTGCTCGCAAGCGTAGCTCTTGATCAGCGCGATGTGCGCCGGATCGCGGCCCGAGAGCTCGAGGTAACGAAGCGTTTCATCGTCAATCGGGAAGATCGCACAGGTCGAGCCGAATTCGGGTGACATGTTGCTCAGTGTTGCGCGGTCGGCCAGTGGCAGCAGCGACAATCCGTCACCGTAAAATTCGACGAACTTTCCTACGACGCCTTTCTCGCGAAGCATTTGCGTCACGGTGAGCACAAGATCGGTCGCAGTCGATCCTTCTTTGAGTTCGCCACTCAGCTTGAAACCGATAACGTGCGGGATCAGCATCGTGATCGGCTGGCCGAGCATGGCTGCTTCCGCCTCGATACCACCGACTCCCCAGCCGAGCACGCCGAGTCCATTGATCATCGTCGTGTGCGAGTCAGTTCCGACAACGGTATCAGGATAGGCACTGCGGCTGCCGTCGTCTGAGACATCGAAGACGACGCGGCTCAAATACTCGAGGTTCACCTGGTGCACGATGCCTGTATTCGGCGGTACGACGCGAAAATTTTCGAACGCAGACTGACCCCAACGCAGGAATGAATAGCGTTCCTTATTGCGCTGAAATTCGATCTTGTTGTTGAGATCAAGGGCGTCGGCGCTACCGTAGCGGTCCACCTGCACCGAATGATCGATGACCAGTTCCGCGGGTGCAAGCGGATTGATGCGATCGGCTGAACCGCCGAGCTTGACGACGGCATCGCGCATTGCGGCGAGGTCGACGATTGCCGGCACACCGGTGAAGTCCTGCAGAATGACGCGGCTCGGCGTAAAGGAAATTTCGGTACTTGGCACAGCCTCCGGATCCCAGTTCGCCAGCGCCAACACATCCTCGCGCGTCACGTCACGGCCGTTTTCGTGGCGAAGCAGGTTTTCGAGCAAAATCTTGAGCGAGTAGGGCAGTCGCTCTACGTGTCCTTCCTGAACGGCGTCGAGGCGGTAGATTTCGAAATCCTCGCCCCCGACAGTCAGCGTCGCACGCGCACCGAAGCTGTCCTTCATCGTGTCTGTCTCCGCGATATGGAATCAACACCGCGGCCAGCCGGCCGCCGGGGTGGCGCATTATAGCGAATGGCAGATTGCATCGCTTATGAATTTACAGCAGGTCGCACGCCCTCACGGGATATGGGACGGGTCAGGACTCGATCGATCGTGGCCCCGCCCAAACAGCGGTCGCCTGAGTAAAATACGACAAACTGTCCTGGGGCCACAGCACGTTGCGGGTCATCGAAACGGACTTCGACCGCTCCGTCATCGATGTCAGTTACCGTGCACGCCTGATCGGCCTGCCGATATCGAATCTTCGCGCTGCAGCGATAACCGCTCGCCAGGCCCGCAGGTGGCTTCCCGATCCAGCTTGCTGCCGTGGCCCGCAGGCTTGCGGCAAACAGCAGCGGGTCTTCGCCCTGGGCGACGATGAGGGCGTTGTCGTCGAATTGCTTGTCGACAACGTACCAGGGCGAGGCTGCGGCATCACTGCGGCCGCCGATCCCGAGGCCCTGTCTTTGTCCGAGCGTGTAAAACGCGAGACCGTGATGACTACCGACCTCATTGCCGTCGGGTGTGCGGATTGGTCCCGGATTTGCGGGTAGGTAGGTACTCAGGAATTCACGAAACGGCCGTTCGCCGATGAAGCAGATCCCGGTGCTGTCTTTCTTGTCATGAACGGTCAGGCCGTGCTTGCGGGCCAGCTCCCGAACCTCGGACTTCTGCAATTCACCGAGCGGAAATAAGGTTTCTGCCAGCGCGTCACGACTGACTGCGTGCAGGAAGTAGCTCTGATCCTTGCTCGGGTCGGCAGCTTTCAGCAAAACCGTTTCGTTATCAATTTGGTCAATGCGCGCGTAGTGGCCCGTGGCCAGGAACTCTCCGCCAAGCCGCTTGGCATGATCACGAAAAACTCCGAATTTGATTTCCCGGTTGCAAAGCACGTCGGGGTTCGGCGTGCGTCCGGCACGATATTCGGCGAGAAAATACCCGAACACCTGGTCCCGGTACTGCTGCGAAAAATTGGCATGGTGCAGCGGTATGTCGAGCTGCTCACAGACGCGACGCGCATCCTGGAGGTCTTCGGCCGCCGTACAATAGCTGTCGTCGTCCTCCCAGTTGCTCATGTGCAATGCGTGCACATTGGCGCCGGCCTGCTGCAGCAGGACGGCTGCAACAGCCGAATCGACACCGCCGGAGAGGCCGAGAATGACTCTGCGGTTGGCAATCGAGTGGAGATTCTGCGCCATGTGCGTACCCATCTGCAACGCATTTTAGCAGTTGCTGATCGATGGCGAGGAGGTGGCTTTGCGGTGAAGTGCCTGGAGTGCGGCGCCTATACCCCGAGTTGACGAAATTCCAGTTCGACTTCGCTGGCGAGCCAGATCTCATCGAACATCTTGCCGTAGAGTCTGGCAACAGGGGGTTCGTAGGTGTCCGCAATACCCTCCCAGCGATTGGCCTGCAAACGGTAGACAAGGGCTTTTTCGTCCGCAATGCAGAACGATTCGGCGTGGGTCCGCAGATCTTCGCGAACGTGGCGAAATTCGATATAGCTATTCAGGCGGCGGCCCAGGTGAACGAAGTTATTGCCGTTCTTGATGGCCCGAGTGGGGTCGGCGATCAACACGCGAATACGGGCATACGATTGCGACAGTACGAGACGTTTGATGATCTCGAGAAAGTCCGGGTCATCGTAAATGCCGGGCTCGAGATCGTGAGTGAATATGGATACTTTGCGGGTAGCCTCGCGCGCAATATCGATGACCGCCTCACGCATTTCCTCACGTGTCGATATCACCCATCGTTTGCCTTTTTCGCGTGCCTGTTCCATGTTTCGTGGCTGCTGTTTTCCCGAGGTCGAGCGCGCGCTGACTGCACTTGTCGCTATGTTGGCATATTACCGGTCGGAAAAGATTGACCTTGCCAACTGCGTCACGTTTTGATGCGCTGCCGGCGAGTCGAGAATCATTCCCAAGCCCCGACTCGCGCGTGTTTCAGGCGATTGGTGGCAGCCGTCAACAGTCTTTGGCGAGCTCCTCGGCAAGTCCAACATACGTCTCCGGCGTCAGGGCCAGCAGACGCTTCTTCTCTGCGTGCGGTATATCGAGTGTCTCGATGAAGTCCTGGATTAGCTGCTGCGTGACTTTCTTGCCGCGAGTCAGAACCTTGAGCTTTTCGTACGGCTCGGCGACCCCATGGCGGCGCATGACGCTCTGCACGGCTTCGGCGAGTACTTCCCACGCGTCGGCGATGTCGCGATGAATTGCCTCTTTGTCCACTTGTAATTTGCCGAGGCCCCTGGTCGCCGACTGCATCGCGATGATCGTGTAGCCGATCGCGACACCGAAATTTCGCTGCACCGTGGAATCTGACAGGTCCCGTTGCCAGCGCGATACTGGCAGCTTTTGCGCAAAGTGCTCGAGCAATGCTGTCGCCATGCCCAGGTTGCCTTCGGCATTCTCAAAATCGATCGGGTTGACTTTATGCGGCATCGAGGACGAACCGACTTCATCTTTTACGACTTTCTGGCGGAAGTAGCCAAGCGAAACGTAGCCCCAAATGTCGCGGCACAAGTCCGTCAGTATCGTATTGATTCGAATGAGCGCGTGCGAATACTCGGCGGTCCAGTCGTGTGGTTCGATCTGAGTGGTGTGTGTGCTCGGATCGAGGCCAAGTGCTGCAATGAAGCGCTGACTGATTGCAGGCCAATCAACGTCCGGATACGCGACCACGTGCGCGTTGAAATTTCCAACGGCACCGTTGAATTTGCCGCGGATCACAACGTCGGCGAGTTGCTGCTGCGCTCGCTGCAGACGTTTGACGAAATTGGCCATTTCCTTGCCGAGGGTCGTCGGTGTCGCCGTCTGCCCGTGTGTTCGCGACAACATCGGCAGGCCTGCGTTTTGCCTGGCCATGGCTTGCAGCTTCGTGCGGAGTTGACGCATCTGCGGCAGCAGGACATCGGTGCGTGCCGCGCGCAGCATCAGTGCATAAGCCAGATTGTTAATGTCCTCGGACGTGCAGCCGAAGTGCAGAAAGTCCTTGAGCTCCGATGTTTCCGGACCGTCACCCAGACGTTCGCGAACGAAATACTCGACGGCCTTGACGTCGTGATTGGTCGTGGTCTCGATTTTCTTGACACGTTCGGCATCGTCGAGCGAAAAACGATCGACAATGTTATTGAGGACATCTTTCATTACGGGCGACAGTGGTCCGACTTCGGTCACTTTTGGTTCATCGGCAAGGCACTGCAGCCACCGCACCTCGACGAGGACGCGAAAGCGTATCAGGCCGTATTCGCTGAAAATGTCGCGCAGACCGTCAACCTTGTCCGCATAGCGGCCATCCGCCGGCGAGAGGGCCCTGAGGGTTGAGACTTTCATGTCACCGAAACCAGTGTAGACTTGCGCGCGCAAAGCGCGAATCATACACGATTGCTACGGTCAGCCGTCACATGCGATGGGGTCGAGAGCCGCTTTGTTGGATGGTGGCACACAGTTCGCGCATGGAGAAACCAGGGCAATGAGCGACAAGGCATATCGCATTGAGCACGACAGCATGGGTGAACTGAAGGTGCCCAGGGACGCGCTCTGGGGCGCGCAGACACAACGGGCGGTCGAAAACTTTCAGATCAGCGGACTGACGATGCCGCGTCAGTTCATCGCCGCACTTGGGCTTGTAAAGTGGGCGGCGGCCGGGGCAAATGCCGAACTGGGTTTAATGAAAAGCGAAATCGCGATTGGCGTGCAGAATGCTGCGCTGACTGTCGCGGCCGGCGACCATGACGAGCATTTTCCGATCGATGTCTTTCAGACCGGATCCGGGACAAGTTCGAACATGAATGCCAACGAAGTGATCGCGCACCTGGCGAGCGACGCTCTCGGCATTGAAGTACATCCGAACGATCATGTGAATATGAGTCAGAGCAGCAACGACGTCATACCGACCTGTGTGCATGTCAGCGCCGCGATCGCCATTCACTCCCGGTTGCTGCCCGCGCTCGAACACCTGTCCAAGGTGCTTGAGAGCAAAGCGGATGAGACACGCGATATCGTCAAGACCGGGCGCACGCATCTCATGGACGCCATGCCGTTGACCCTGGGACAAGAGCTCGCCGGTTGGCGATCGCAGGTCGACAATGCCGCGGCCCGGTTGCGGGATTCGTTGCCGCGATTGACAGAGCTGGCGCAGGGCGGGACTGCAGTGGGTACCGGAATCAATGCGCACCCGAAATTTGGCGCCAAGGTCGCGGTTCTCCTGGCGGAGCGAACCGGCATCGACGGGTTCCGGCCGGCCGAGTCCAGCTTCGAGGCGTTGAGTTCCCAGGACACGGCCGTGGAAATCTCAGGTCAATTGCGCGTACTGGCTGTCAGCCTGACCAAGATCGCGAATGATCTTCGCTGGATGAATTCCGGGCCTTTGGCAGGTATTGGCGAGATTGAACTGCCGGCATTGCAGCCGGGTTCGAGCATCATGCCGGGCAAAATCAACCCTGTGATACCCGAGGCCGTGGCGATGGTTGGCGCGCAGGTGATCGGAAATGACGCAACGATTGCGATTGCCGGGATGTCGGGCAACTTCCAGCTCAACGTCATGTTACCGGTAGTCGCTTATAACCTGTTGCAAAGCATTGAGCTGCTGGCCCGAGCCTGTCGCTGCCTTGCCGACAAGGCCATTGCGGATTTCACAGTGAACATCGGCAACATCAATCGGGCCCTCGATCGCAATCCCATCCTCATCACGGCGCTGACCCCGGTCATCGGCTACGATAAGGGTGCTGCCATTGCGAAAAAAGCGTATGCCGAGGGTCGTTCGATCAAGGATGTCGCAAGGGAAATGACCGACTTGAGCGACGAAGAACTGGATCGTTTGCTGGATCCCGCGGCTTTGACTGAGGGCGGAATAAAACACTAGTGCTCCGTCAAAGTGATATTGATGCGTTCAGAGCCACCGGGATGATTCAAGACAAGGCGCAGTCAGCAGGAAATGGCATATCCTTTTCAAGGACTGCAACGCCGTATCGGATCATCCCGGTGGCTCCCCACTTTGAGCGAAGAGTGTGACAGTCGATTGCGGTGTTGCGTCTATTGGGAGGGGCGAGCCGTGAAGCGGTCGTCTGCGGTGTTGCGCCTCTTGGCAAGGACGCGCCATTGCCGGCGAGACGCGCCTTGCGGCTTCGAAAAAACTGGGGTCGAACCGAAGTTTTTCGTAAGAACTGGCGACTAAATGACTCCATCGAGCAAAAACTTCGGTTCGACCCCAATTTTTTCTTCACGACTCGCTGAACCCATCAATATCACCTTGACGGAGTACTGGGAGACTGATTCTGACGACCAAGAACGGGCTGCATGAATGGCTGACGTAGACGCATTGACGACGATTTTGCTTCGTGAGCGCCTCGCGGGCACATGCCTCCCTGAAGATCCGACAGACGTTGTTTTGCCGCCCGGGAGTGAGCGCTGGCCGGCGGACATACGCAGGCAGCTGTCGACGGCATTGACGCCTGCAGGTGTGCTCATTCCGGTGTTCGAGCGAAACGGAGCCCTTTCAGTGTTGCTCACACAGCGATCTGCACACCTGAAGCATCATGCCGGGCAAGTCAGTTTCCCGGGTGGCCGCATGGAAACAGGTGACCGCGATATCGCGCAGACAGCGCTTCGCGAGACGTACGAGGAGGTGGGTATCAGGCCCGAAGAAGTCACGGTGATCGGTTTCCTGGACCCGATGCCGACCGTCACCGGGTATGCCGTGACCCCTGTAATCGGTCTCGTGAACGGCCAGGCCGAGATCCGCGTCGACCACACTGAAGTTGAATACGCGTTTGAAGTGCCACTGACATTCTTTGTCGACGAGCGCAATGAAATGCCGTCCGAACGCGTTTTTCGCGGCCGGAAAATTCCGATCATCGAGTTTCGATACGACGGGCAACGTATCTGGGGTGTGACCGCACATATCTTCGTAGAACTTAGAAAAATACTTAAAAAAACAATAGATAATGAGTGATATCAAGAAATTACTTTACATAATGGAGCGGCTGCGCGATCCGGATGGTGGCTGCCCCTGGGACGCGCAGCAGGACTTCGCCAGCATCGCGCCTTATACGATCGAGGAGGCCTATGAGGTCGCGGACGCGATCGCCCGATCCGACTTTGAGTCGCTGCGGGACGAGCTCGGGGACTTGCTGCTACAGGTCGTATTTCATGCCCGCATGGCCGAGGAAGGCGGCCATTTTGACTTTCATGGGGTAGTGGATGGCATCAGCGACAAGCTGGTTCGCCGGCACCCCCACGTGTTTGGCGACGATGATCAGCGTATGGCCGGCGCGCAAGACGGCAGTTGGGAACGAATCAAGGCGAAAGAACGCACACAATCCGGCGATTCCAGCGCGCTGGCGGGCATCGCGAAGGCTATGCCGGCGCTGACAAGAGCACAGAAACTTGGCAAACGGGCCGCGCACGTGGGATTTGACTGGCCCGATCGTGACGGTGTGCGTGCGAAGATATTCGAGGAGCTTCAAGAGCTGGAGGACGCCACGGGGACCCAGAGGCCCGTCAGGATCGAGGAGGAACTGGGTGATCTGCTGTTTGCGGTCGTCAATTTGGCCAGACACCTCGACGTTGACGCGGAAACGGCGCTTGCGGTGGCGAATATCAAGTTTGAGCGGCGCTTTCGCGATATGGAGCAGGCGTTTCGATCGTCCGGAGCAGCCATGCAGGACAGTTCGCTGGAGTTGCTCGAGAGTGAATGGCGCGCGGCGAAAAAACGCCTGTCCTGAACGCCAGGGGTGTATTCAGAAACCGTTCAGGGTGATCGCCAGCCCCGCCGTTCGGCGTTCAGCGTTCGTTCATTGGCGAACACGTAATCTTGTTCCCGGGCTGACAAGAGGTCAGTCGACAGCTTCGAAAGGAACAGGACAATGACGAGCAAACACGTATCAGCAGGTTTGGCCATGGCAGTGCTGCTGCTCGGCCTTTCAACGTCGGCAATGGCGGATCATGCGCGCGGCCTGTATCGGGCTTCGGCGGCATCCGTCAATGGTTACGCCTACGGATTGCGTCGTCAGACGCGCGCCGTCTACGACTACGCGCCGGTCATCAGGTCGGAACCGATCGTTCGCTACGTAACGGTCACGACCCCGGTCCGTGAATGCTGGCAGGATACCGAGTATCGCAGGGTCTATCGGTCGCCTCCCGGCAGTGGCGTACGTACACTGGTCGGCGCGATCATTGGCGGCGTGATCGGACATCAGTTCGGCAGTGGCCACGGCAACGACGCGGCCACCGTAGCCGGTACCCTGATCGGCGCGGCCGTCGGCAGTGATTCGGCCCGCCGTCGTTTTGGTGCAAGCTACGAGACGGTCGAGTACGAGCACCCCGTACAGCGTTGCGAGACGACGATGCGCCAGCATCAGGAGGAGCGCATCGATGGCTATCGGGTTGAGTATCGCTACAACGGGCAGACATACGCGACCCAGATGCCCTATGATCCGGGCCGCGAAATTCGCGTCCGTGTTGATGTGCAGCCGGCCCGATAAATGTGTTCGATGACTGTCAGGTCAATGTGATGTGCTTCATTGCAATCGGCCTATCGACAGACGACACTTGTCGCAGTGCTGATGGCCCGGGAAGCGCCGGGAACCGGACGGAAATGCCCCGATGAGACTATTTCTGACAATGGCTGTGTGTTCCGCGATGGCGATGCTGCCGCTGCAAGCCAGCGCTTTCGACATCGAGCAATCGCTCAAGCGACTGCATGGACAGTATCTTGCGACGGATCTTCCGGACATCAGGGTCGCACAAAAGTCTGACGGAATGACCCTGGCACAGGCAATTGAGTCGGTGCGGCGACAAACCAAAGGCCGCATCCTGAGTGCGGAAACCAGGGTCAGCGGCAACCGCGAAGTGCATCACATCAAGGTGCTGACCAAGGATGGCAATGTCAAGACCGTCAAAATTTCAGGCCGGACACGCCGCTAGCGGACATCAAGATCATGCGCCTGCTAGTTATTGAAGATGACGCAACCATACGAGAGTCGCTGGTCGCAGAATTCGCCGACGCTGGTTTCGGTGTCGAACAGGCAGCCGACGGTCGCGAAGGATTGTATTTCGCGCTCGAATATCCGATCGACCTTGCGGTCATCGATCTCGGACTGCCTGAAATATCCGGGCTCGAAATCATCCGGGAGTTGCGGGAGAAGGGAAAAACCTATCCGATCCTCATTCTGACGGCGAGAGATCGTTGGGAGGACAAGGTGGACGGGTTGAGCGCCGGCGCCGACGACTACGTCGTCAAACCGTTTCACTTCGAGGAAGTCCATGCGCGCGTGCACGCGTTGCTGCGCAGAAGCGGTGGTTGGGCGTCTTCAATTCTTCACGCGGCACCCGTGAAGCTGGACATGTCGCGGCAGGATGTCACGGTTGACGACAAGGCCATCGAGCTCACGAGTTTCGAATACAAGATCATCGAATACCTGATGGTGCGCGCCGGCCAGGTCATTTCGAAGACGGAATTAACGGAACGGCTCTACGATCAGGATTTCGAGCGTGACAGCAATGTGATCGAGGTTTTTATCGGGCGCTTGCGCAAGAAGCTGGACCCGGATAACACGATCAATCCTATCGAAACACTCCGCGGCCGCGGCTATCGATTTGCACTCGAACGCAGCCATTCTGACTGAAAGCTTTGTACTCCACCGATATTACCCCGACCAAGTACCAGTGTCTTCGTTAAGCGCACGACTCCTGGTTTCGGTCAGCGTCCTGTTGTTGTTTTTCTTTGGCGCGACGATCGTCGTGCTCGATACCGCGTTTCGCAAGGCAGGCGAGCAGGCTCGTGAAGATATTCTCGATGGCCACCTGATGCAGTTACTCGCCGCCGCCGAACCCGGCGCGGACGGCGTATTGGGCTTGCCCCCCGACCTTCCGGAGGCCCGCTTTGGAGACATTGGATCCGGTCTGTACGCTGAGTTACGCGACGAGGCAAACGACGTTATCTGGCGATCTCGATCCGCGCTGGGGCTGGATATCCCGCTCGGCGTCATTCCAGGGCCCGGCGGTCATATTTTCCTCGAGGAATCGCTCGAAGACGGCACGCCGTTATTGACATTGAGCATGAAAGTGCAATGGGAAATTGCCGATAACGAACTGAAGTCCTATGTATTCAAGGTTGCTGAAAGTCTCGACTCGTTCAACGCCCAGGTCGCAGGTTTTCGCAGGCAATTGTTCAGCTGGTTCGCGGCGGTTGCACTGATCATGCTGTTGACTATTTCCATTCTCATGCGCAGGCTGCTGCGTCCGTTGCGGCAAATCGAATCGGAAATCGGAGACATCGAGGAGGGCAAGCGCGCGTCATTGTCCGAAGCGTTTCCAACAGAGCTTGCGGGTGTCGCACGTAATATGAATCTGCTCATCGACAGCGAGCGGGCGAGATCGGATCGCTATCGTCACACCCTCGACAATCTTGCGCACAGCCTCAAGACGCCATTGGCCGCACTGCGTGCATTATTGAGCGAGATCGTCGCTCAACAGGACATCGCCGGCCGATTTGACGAACAGATCGATCGCATGGACGAAATCGTGCGCTATCAACTGCGAAAGCCAGCGGCATCGGTTGCGAGCAAGCTAGCCCTGGCACCCATTTCGGTCGCAAAAGAGGTGGACCGGCTGGTCGAGGGCCTGATGAAGGTCTATCGCGACAAACAACCGGTGATCGACGTGGACGTTGCCGACCGGATCAGGTTTCGTGGCGACATCGGTGATTTTCTCGAGCTCGTGGGCAATCTGCTGGACAACGCCTGCAAGTGGTGTGAGCGATGTGTGCAAATTCGAATTATGCCTGTGATCACTGCCGGGGCATCGGTTGGTGGTTTGGAGATCGTCGTGTCGGACGACGGCCCCGGTATCCCAGGGGACGCGGCGGATGCATTGCTGCAGCGGGGAACGCGGCTTGACGAGGCCACCCCGGGTCACGGCATCGGGCTGGCGATTGTCAAAGACATCGCCCGTTCATACGGCGGCGACGTGACGATTCAGGTATCGGACCTCGGCGGCGCCGAGATTGTCGTGACGATACCACCGGCCCCGCAGCCATGATCGGCTTCCGGGTTTAGGATCGGCATCTATTTTTCCTTGCTGACTGCCTTGACGATTTTCGTGAGTGGCCCGATCAGATCCATCGGCAACGGGAACACGATCGTGTTGGTCCTCTCGTTGGCAATCTCCTTGAGCGTCTGCAGGTAACGCAGTTGCAGGGCCTGTTCTTCCGTGGCAAGTATGCGTGCGGCCTCGGCGAGCATAGTGGCGGCCTGTTTCTCGCCCTCGGCGTTGATGATCTTGGCGCGTCGGGCACGCTCCGCCTCGGCCTGCTGAGCGATCGCGCGAATCATGCTCTCATCCAGGTCGACATGCTTGATCTCGACGTTGGCCACCTTGATGCCCCAGTTATCGGTGCGTGCGTCGAGCAATGCCTGGATGTCCGTGTTGAGCTTGTCCCGTTCGGCGAGCATGTCGTCGAGTTCGTGCTGGCCGAGCACTGAGCGCAAGGTAGTCTGTGAAAGCTGACTGGTGGCTTCGAAAACATTGGCGACGCGGATGATGGCTTTCTCCGGGTCGACGATGCGGAAGTAAATGACTGCATTGACCTTCACGGATACGTTGTCCCGCGAGATCACGTCCTGCGTGGGCACATCCATGACGATGACGCGCAGATCGACCTTGGTCATTTTCTGAAATCCGGGCACGAGGATGATCAGTCCCGGACCTTTGACCGTTTGAAATCGTCCCAGGAAAAAAATCACGCCACGCTCGTATTCCTTGAGGATCTTGACGGTGTTGTAAAACAATACAATGAATGCCGCGGCGACAAGTCCTATGGTTGCAAATGTCATCGATATTTCCTTGTGTCAGATCTTGAATTTCAGGTTTGTAGCTGAGCGTCACCGGTATCAGCAGCAGCAGCCGGTTCGACTTCGAGCGTCAGTCCGTCCAAAGCGAGGACGACGACTTGCTGATCCTTTTCGATCGCCACCTTGCTGTGCGCGGCCCAGGCTTCGCCCTCGAGCCAGACCTTGCCGTCACCGGAAAAATCCTGCAACGCGGTACCGATGCCACCGATGATGGAGCCTCTGCCCGAGACAGCGCCGCGCTTGCGAAATTTCAGCAGGTAGCCGACAGACCAGATAAGTAGCAGTGCGGCGAGCATTGCGAGGCCGATCACAAACGTCAGTGAAATTCCGAATCCCGGTACGCCGGTGTCAAACATCATGATAGCCCCGAAGATAAACGCGGCGATTCCGCCGAGACCGAGCGCACCGAAACTCGGGGCGAACGCCTCCGCCGTCATCAGCGCGAGACCGACGATAATCAATGCCACGCCCGCGTAGTTCACAGGCAGGACCTGCAGCCCATAGGCTGCAAGCATCAGGCAGATAATGCCGACGACACCCGGCACGATCGCGCCGGGATTCCAGCCTTCATACATCAGGCCGTAGAGGCCGATGATGCCGAGCAGCAATACGATCTCCGGGCTGGCGATCGCGGACAGTATCTTGATGCGCCAGTTGGGCTCGTAGCGCTCGATTACAGCACCTTGTGTCTCCAGCGCGACAGTCTCCGAGTTGATGGTTACTTCGTAGCCATCAATGAGATTCAATAATTCGGTACGATTCTCAGCAATGAATTCGATGACGTTTTCTTCGAGCGCTTCCTCGGCCGTTAGCGTCGCGGCGTCGCGTACGGCATCTTCCGCCCAATCGGCATTGCGGCCGTGGCGCTCGGCAAGTCCGCGAATGTAGGCGATAGCATCGTTGAGTACTTTTCGCTCCATTGCCGTGCCGGGCCGATTGCCCCGCGCATCCTTGTCGGCGGTCGAGTCGTCCGGTTCGTCGTCGGCCGTGTCGTCGGGATCATCGGTCTCGTCAGTGCTGTCCTCAGCCGGCCGCTCCGGCGTGACGTCATCACCGAATAGCGACACGGGTGTCGCCGCACCGAGATGTGTCGTCGGCGACATTGCCGCGATATGGCTTGCCAGCAGGATGTAGGTGCCGGCGCTGTCCGCCCGGGCGCCGGCCGGCGTAACGTAGGTGGCGACCGGAACGGGCGAGCTGAGTATGGCCTGGATGATGTCGCGCGTTGAACTCATCAAGCCACCCGGCGTGTCCATGTCGATAATGATCAGCTCGGCGTTCTGCTCCTCAGCGTGCGCGATGCCGTCGATCAGATATTCGGCTGTCGCGGCGCCGATGGCGCCGTTGAGCTCGAGTACGACAACCTTGTTGTCAGCCGCACGCGCGGTTGTTGTAAAAATAATGATTGTCGCCGCGGCCAGCACGGACAGGATTTGCCGGAGCGACAGGAATCGCGCGATTTCGATAGCGGCCTTCATCCTCGAATAATAGCAGGGCTGAGGACGGTTAGGTTGTACTCTTGACGGAGTACCAGGCATCGGACTGGCGTGACAAGGCGTGAACCCAATCACATGTTCATTCGATTCATAACGACCGGCGGCACGATTGACAAGATCTACTTCGATGAGTTGAGTCAATTCGAAGTGGGTGAGTCACAGATCAGGCATGTTCTGACCGAAGCGATGATCGCGTTTGATTACGATATTATTCCGTTGCTGCAGAAAGACAGCCTTGAAATGACGGCCGAAGATCGTAGCAAGCTGCGCGACTTCATCGACAACGATGACTGCCAATGCTTTGTCGTTACGCACGGGACAGATACGATGGCGGAAACCGCCGAGGCGCTCGCGGGCCTGGCGGGGAAGACGATCGTGTTGACGGGTGCGCTGAGTCCGGCCCGATTTCGTTCCACGGACGCCGTTTTCAATGTCGGTATGGCGGTTGCAACCGCTCAATTGGCGGACCCGGGGGTCTATATCGCCATGAGCGGCCAGGTTTTTGCGGCCGGCGAGGTGCGCAAGAACCGCGGCGCGAACCGTTTTGAAAAGCTGTGACATGGCCCGAACCCACTGCCGTCAAAGATCGAAATTCAGGCCCTGCGCGAGCGGCAGCTCTTTACCCCAGTTGATTGTGTTGGTCTGCCGCCGCATGTAAGCCTTCCACGCGTCCGAGCCGGCCTCGCGACCACCGCCGGTCTCCTTCTCGCCGCCGAAAGCGCCGCCGATTTCGGCACCGGATGTACCGATGTTGACGTTGGCGATGCCGCAGTCCGATCCTGTTTGCGACAGGAAATACTCTGCATTCTGAAGATTATCGGTAAATATCGCCGACGAAAGGCCCTGAGCAACGCCGTTCTGCAGCGCTATGGCATCGTCGAGTGTCTGGTACGAAATCAGGTAAAGCAGCGGCCCGAATGTTTCGGTTTGCACGATCTTCCAGTCGTTTTGCACGACGGCGATGGCCGGGGTCATGAAGTTGCCCGGCCCGTCGATGCGTTCGCCGCCACACAGAATCTCGCCGCCGGCGGCGACGACCGCGGCGCTGGCAGATTCGATGCGCTCGATCGCCGCGGCGTCGATCAGCGGACCCATGAGTGTCTTCGCGTCCAGCGGATCGCCGATACGCACCTGACCGTAAGCATTGACCAGACTCTTCTTGAGCTCATCCATGCGCGACTCGTGAACGATCACGCGCCGCGTCGTCGTACATCGCTGTCCCGCGGTGCCGACGGAACCAAACACGATCGCCGGAACGGCAAGATCAATGTTGGCGTGTTCGTCAACGATAATGGCGTTGTTACCGCCGAGCTCGAGAAGACACTTGCCCATGCGCGCGGCGACCCGTGCTCCCACCTTGCGCCCGATTACCGTGGAGCCGGTGAAGGAAATCAGGTCGATTCGCGGATCGTCGACAAACTTCGCCGCGAGTTCATTGCTGCCATCATTGATCAGGTAACAGAAAGTCGGCAGGCTCAGGTCGGCGACCGCTTCGTTGACAATTTTCTGCACCGCCAGTCCGCACAACGGCGTTTTTGGCGACGGCTTCCAGATATTCACGTTGCCGCAAATCGAGGCGATGCACGTATTCCATGACCATACGGCGACCGGAAAATTAAAAGCCGTGATCGTGCCGACGACACCCAGCGGATGCCACTGCTCGTACATTCGGTGTTGCGGCCGCTCCGAATGCATGGTCCGGCCATACATCATGCGCGACTGTCCGACCGCGAAATCCGTGATGTCGATCATCTCCTGAACTTCGCCATCGCCCTCGGCCTTGATTTTGCCCATCTCGAGGGTCACGAGGCTGCCCAGCGCGTCCTTGTACTCGCGCAGCGCATTGCCGATTCGGCGTATTGCGTCGCCGCGCACGGGCGCCGGGACCTTGCGCCACTCCAGGAATGATTGTCGTGCGGCCGTCACCAACCGATCGTACTCGGACAGCGTTGTCGAACGGACGCGAGCAATCAACTTGCCATCGGTCGGGTTGATCGAATCGATGAGTGATGCCTGCGGATCTGTACTGCTTTCCGGGCCGAGCCAGGTGCCGGGATTTTCGGCTTCGATCCCGAGCGAATTGAGTATTTTCATCATCGGTTCATTCTCCTTCGCTGGCGCGCTGACGCCCCGTCTCACCACGTGCCACCAGTTCCGCCGAAGTTTGATTGGTGCCGCCATGGGCGTAGTACTCACCGAATCGATTACTGAGGATGTCCTGAAGCCGGAATTGCTCCTGGGTGACAAAGCCCTGGTAGCTGCCGGGATCACAGAGCACCAGATCGATCACGCTGCAAATGCCGGCCGCAGTCGTTATCTGTATCGCAGACCAGAGGCGTCCCGCCACGACTTCGGGATAAATCTTGTTGACGTAATTTTCCTCGCGCAGTTCACCGTCCTGGTAGCCGGTTACCGCGGCATAGATAATCACGACGTCTTGCAACGTTTGCGGCACGGAGTTCTCAAGGATGCGCTTCAGCGTGTCGCGATCGTGGTTCAGCTTGAGCCCGTTCATCAACAAGCGCATTTGTTCGCAATGGCCGGGATAACGAATCGTCTTGTAATTCATCGTGTTGACGCTGCCGCCATAAGTGTCGCCAAGCGAGCCAAGTCCGCCCGAGGTGTTGAAGGCCTCGTACAGCTTGCCGTCGATCTCGATTTCCTCCAGGCCCTCGAGGGGCAGAACATCGACTTCGTTGCCATCGACAATGGCCTTGCAGAGGTTGCCGTACTCGTTGATAACGCCGTCTGTCGACCAGGTCAGCGAGTACTTGAGGACATTGTTAGGATGCTGCGGCAGGGCGCCTACGCGTAATTTGACGGACTTCAGCGTGTCAAAGTGCCGCATCAGCTCGTTGGCCGCAATGCTGACGAAGCCCGGCGCCAGCCCGCACTGCGGCGCGAAGACCGGTTTGGCGCCGTCAGCAAGCGAACGGATGGCCGCCGTGACCGCGACGTCCTCGGTAAGGTCGAAATAATGCACGCCTTCTGCGCGCGCGACTTCTGCAACCGGCAAATTGCAATAATAGGGCAGGCCGGAGACGATGGCTGCCGGATTGTGCTGACGCACGTGTTTGGCGAGTGTCGCCTGGTCGCCTGCGTCGAAGTCGAACGTTACCATGGAGTCCAATCCATGGGCGCTGGCCACGTCGGCGGCCACGCCGGCTCGTGAATCAACAAGCTGCACTCCGTAGCTGCCGCTTTCGGCCAGCAGCCCTGATATCAGCGCACCGATCTTGCCGGCACCGAGAACGAGAATATCTTGCATGGAGACTCCTGAAAATCACAACCGCGAGTTGGACGGTGGATGCGGTGGCGCGCATTGTGCCAATGTCGGTCGCGCCTTTCCACATGGGCAACTTGCGGCGAGTTGTGCTTCAGGTCACCGCAGCGCAAGCACTTGCGCACGCGTCGGCCCCAGCCGCAGAATTACTGGAAAAAGACCTCCTAAACCTTTGATTGCACGAGAAACTTTTGCAGTTCTGTGCTGCGGCATGGCATAGTTCGCGCTAACGGGCGCGCGAGGCGCCCTTTTTTGACGTCCACAACGAAGGACAATAGTGACCAAAACCGTCGCCAGAACAGATTGGCATCCCGCAAGCTGGCAAGCGCTGACTGCGGCGCAACAGGCAAATTATCCGGATTCGGCGGCGTTGGATCGCGCGGTCGACGAGTTGAGCCGGTTACCGCCGATCGTAACGTCATGGGAGGTGGATCGGCTCAGTGCCGAAATGGCCCGTGCGCAGCGGGGAGAGGTCTTCATCCTGCAAGGCGGTGATTGCGCGGAAACATTCGCGGAATGCACGTCGGAAAATATTGTTGCGAAGTTGAAGATCTTGCTGCAGATGAGTCTCGTCATGTTGTACGGGATGAAAAAGCCGGTCGTGCGGGTCGGTCGCATGGCGGGCCAGTACGCCAAGCCACGCTCGGCCGACACGGAGACCCGCGACGGTGAAACGCTGCCGAGCTTCAGAGGCGACCTCATCAACCGCAACCCGTTCACAGCCGACGACCGCGTGCCTGATCCACAGCTGATATTGCGTGGTTATGAGCGCGCGGCTTTGACGCTCAACTTTGTGCGGTCATTGATCGACGGCGGTTTTGCAGACCTGCACCATCCGGAATACTGGGACCTGAATTGGGTCGGCCACTCGCCAATGGCCAAGGAATTCCATGCGATCGTGGCGTCGATATCCGACTCACTCGATTTTCTCGAGACGGTTGCCGAACGTCCCCTGCACAAGACGCATCGCGCCGACATTTATGCCGCGCACGAAGGGCTGCACCTGCGGTACGAGCAGGCGCAGACACGATATCTCGACCGGCGCGAGCGCTGGTACAACCTCACGACCCATTTCCCCTGGATCGGCATGCGCACGTCGAGCCTCGATGGCGCGCACATCGAATATTTTCGCGGCATTGCAAATCCGATCGGTGTCAAGATTGGCACCAGCATGACGCGCGAGTGGATTCAAAGCCTGATTGAGGTGCTGAATCCGAACAATGAGCCCGGTCGACTGACGTTGATCCATCGCTTCGGCGCCAAGGCAATCGAGGAGCATCTTCCGGACCTGATCACAGCGGTGAGCGAAACGGGTTCACCGGTGTTGTGGGTGTGTGATCCGATGCACGGCAACACCGAGACCACTGCGGACGGCATCAAGACGCGCCGCTTCAACAATATCCTGTCAGAACTCGATGCGGCGTTTCGCGTGCACGAATCAATGGGCAGTATTCTGGGTGGCGTACATCTTGAGCTCACCGGTGAAGATGTCACCGAATGTACCGGCGGTGCGCGTGGCCTTACGGACAGCGATCTTGCGAGAGCGTATAAATCGACAGTGGATCCGAGACTTAATTATGAACAGGCGATGGAGATTGCCCTGCGCATTGCCGGCAAGCATCAGCATCGTTTCTGACGCCGCCACTCTGCAAGCGTTCGCCGCGCGTCGCGATCACTGATCGTCCGGGACTGTCCCGGCGACAGACCATCGATGGTCCACGGTCCGACCTGATAGCGAATCAGGCGCAACGTCGGCAACCCCGCAGCCGCGGTCATGCGGCGTACTTGCCGATTGCGACCTTCCACAATATCAATCCGCAGCCAGTCATCGGGGACGCTGACTCTGTGTCGAATCGGCGGGGTTCGTGGCCACATTCCGGCCGGCGCTTGAATGCGGATCGCCGCTTGCGCGGCTGCCGGACCATCCCGCAAAGAAACTCCGCGTTGCAGCAATGCGAGCTGGTCCGGCTGCGCATGTCCCTCGACCTGCACCCAATAGGTCTTGGTTATCTTCGAGCATGGCTGACTGATGCTCGCCTGCAGTCGTCCATCGCCGGTCAACAGCAGCAGGCCCTCGCTGTCGTAATCCAGCCTGCCAGCCGGATACACAGACTGGTTCGATATGAACTCCGCAAGCGTTCGCCGCGTACCGCTGTCGCGGAACTGGCTGAGTACGCGAAAAGGCTTATTGAACAGGATCAGGGGCACGATTGAATGGCTGATATTGTACTGGGCCGACCGATCGGTACAATGCACGCCGTCTGTCCGGCCCGCAACCGACATCTGGTAACTTGCTGAGAGTATCCATGCATTACGACCATATTCAGCCGCCGGTGTACGCTGCGGCGATCGACCATGGGGGCCTGTGAACGTGGATGACACGATATTTGACAGGAATTGTCGTGCCTGCCCGCGGCTGGCGCAGTTTCTCGATGCGGTCAAATCCAAACATCAGGACTACTATTGCGGTCCGGTGCCGCCATTCGGCGATGCGTCGGCGAGATTTCTCGTGGTCGGACTCGCACCCGGCATGCACGGCGCCAACCGCACCGGGCGTCCGTTCACTGGCGACCATGCGGGTGTCTTGTTGTACCAGATGCTCTATCAATTCGGCTTCAGTTCGCAAGAGGCTTCGATATCAGCCGATGACGGCCTGACGTTGACGGCATGCAGAATTACAAATGCCGTAAAGTGCCTGCCACCGGACAACAGGCCGGTTGGTGCCGAGATCAATACTTGTAACGCTTTTCTCAGAAACGAGCTGCAGACCCTGACGGAGGGTTCCCTGGTGCTGGCGCTGGGTGGAATTGCGCATCGGGCGATCATCACGGCGCTGGGCCGGCGGCAGGTCGATTTCAGGTTTGCGCACGCGGCCGTGCACGAGCTCGATACGTTGCGGCTGCTCGACTCCTATCATTGCAGCCGCTACAACACGAACACAGGACGACTGACCACTGATATGTTCGAATCGATATTTGCGAAAGCAAAGGAGTTACTGGCCCAGTAGCGTTGTGAACGAGGAGTCCTCATTTGAAGTGAAGTCGTTTCTGCGCAGCCTGACGCACCGTCCGGGCGTCTACCGCATGCTCAACGCAAAGCACAAGATCATCTACGTCGGCAAGGCGCGTGATCTGAAAAAACGCGTGGCCACTTATTTTCATCGTACGCAGTCGTCGCCGAAGACCACAGCGATGATGCAGGCGGTAGTTGATGTAGAAGTCACAATCACGAATACCGAAGCAGAGGCGCTGCTGCTCGAGTACAACCTTATCAAGCGGCACAAGCCGCACTTCAATGTGACTCTTCGGGACGACAAGAGCTACCCCTATATATACGTGTCGACCCAGCATCCATTTCCGCGACTGCAATTCCACCGTGGGCCACGAAGAGGCAAAGGCCGATATTTCGGGCCGTACCCGAGTACGAGCGCCGTACGCCAGACGCTGAACGAGCTGCAAAAGCTGTTCCTGGTACGACAATGTCAGGACAGCTTCTTCGCCAACCGCACGCGGCCCTGCCTGCAATATCAAATCAAGCGATGTACGGCACCGTGCGTCGATCTCATATCCGAGTCGCACTATTCGCAGGACGTTACGGCAGCGATCCAGTTCCTCGAGGGCAAGAATCAGCGTGTCATCGATACGTTCGCCGAGCGCATGGACGAGGCATCGGCGGCGCAGGACTATGAGCGGGCGGCGCGATTTCGTGACCAGATTTCGCGCCTCAAGGAAATCGAGGCACGGCAGCTCGTGTCGCGAACGGCGAACATGGATCTGGACATCATCGGCTTCGCATCAAACAGTGCCATCCACTGCGTGACGATCCTTTTTATCCGCAATGGCGCGATTATCGGAAGTCGCGATCATTTTCCGCGGCTGCCGGGCGAAACCGACAAGCGGAAGCTGCTGAACGGGTTTGTTGCGCAGCACTACCTGGGGCGAGATGCGCCACGGGAAATTGTCATCGACACAGAGATCGGCGACAGCGATTTATTGCAGGCGGAACTGAGCACGAGGATGGGACACAAGGTTGCAATTCGAAGTCGTGTCCGCGGCGATCGTCTGCGATGGCTGCAAATGGCCCGCACCAACGCCGAGCAGGGCCTGAATTTAAAGGTCACGAGCAACGCGACGATAAGACGCCAATTTGCGGCCCTTGCCGAGGCAATCGATCTCGAAGATCCACCGGGACGTCTTGAGTGTTTTGACGTCAGTCACACCTCGGGCGAGGCTACCGTTGCTTCGTGTGTCGTATTCAATATGGCTGGCCCCGTGAAGAGTGACTACCGTCGATTCAATCTCAGTCCCGCGGCTGCCGGAGACGATTATTCGGCGATGGCAGAAGCGCTGCGGCGGCGATACGCGCGTGTCAAGAAGGGCGAAGTCGCGATGCCGGACGTGTTATTTGTCGACGGCGGCAAAGGTCAGTTGTCCGAAGCAATCACAGTGCTTGATGCTTTGGAAATGGATCGGCTGCAGGTTGTGGCTGTTGCCAAGGGCAGGGCGCGGAAGCCCGGGGCCGAGCGTCTGTTTTTGCGCGGCCGCGATACAAGTCTGAGCCTGCCGGCGGACTCGCCGGCGTTGCTGCTGATTCAACAAATTCGGGATGAGGCACATCGATTCGCAATTGCGGGCCACCGCCAGCGCCGGGCAAAAGCTCGCAGGACATCCCGCCTCGAGCAAATTTCGGGGCTCGGGCCCAAGAAACGACGCGAATTATTGCGGCAATTCGGAGGGTTACAGGGTGTATTGGGCGCCGGTGTCGACGACCTGGTCAAAGTGCGTGGCATCAGTCGTACTTTGGCGGATACAATATACAATGACCTCCACGATGACGGTTCAAGCTGAAGAACGCTGACGCAATTGAAACTCAATCTCCCGAACCTTTTGACACTATTTCGTATTGCGGCAATACCAGTCGTTGTCGTTTGTTTCTACAGCACGTTGCCGAATGCGCGGCCGCTCGCCGCAATACTTTTTGGGATTGCGGCCGTGACCGACTTCATCGACGGCTGGGCCGCGCGTAAATTTGGTCAGACGTCGAGATTCGGCGAGTTTCTCGATCCGGTGGCTGACAAACTCATGGTTGCGATCGTGCTTGTCATGCTCGTACAGAGCGATCCCGATTGGTACGTTGATATCATCGCGATGATTATCATCGGTCGGGAAATTACCGTCTCGGCGCTGCGCGAATGGATGGCCACGATCGGAGCGCGTGCCAATGTTCGGGTGTCAATCGCCGGGAAAGTCAAAACGAATTTGCAAATGTTCGGTATCGCATTCATGGTTTACAAAAGTTCCTTTCTCGGCCTCGATATTTACGGCATCGGCTTCGTGCTCCTGATCGCGGCGGCGGGCATGACACTGTGGTCGATGATGATTTATCTGAGGGCGGCCTGGCCATTTATCCTGATCGATGCGGAAAACCGCTGAGATCGGCGGATCTGGAGCCAAATCGCCTTGACAGGGGCCTGTCAGGGGCTAAAATCTCGGCCCTCCGCGGGAATAGCTCAGTTGGTAGAGCGCAACCTTGCCAAGGTTGAGGTCGCCAGTTCGAACCTGGTTTCCCGCTCCATATTTCAATGACTTAGGTTATTTTTACCTATTTCATCCGAAAAAAATCCGAAAAAGAGGAACAACACCACGGGCCATCCTTGAGGATGAGTGAACGTCATTGACATCGGCATTAGTAAGGACCAGTTGAGCCAGCAATGCCCCATTCAAGCAAGGAATACAACAATGGCAAAAATACCAAAAACTGAATTCGCAGAACACGCGTTTACCGTCAAAGAGTCGAAGTCAGGCCCATTTATTGCCTGTGAGCCAAGGAGAGAGGATCTGAGCATACTGGGTGACGGATTTCTCACACCCTAACGCTACGTTCAGGAACGTCGATAGATAAGGCCGAGGAAATTGCTCGATATCTCAGGGAGAATGTATCCGGGATTAGCTCAACCACATTCTGAGCGTCGGGGTGCCAGAGGTGCCAGAGGTGCCAAAAGCCCCCCACTCAGACAGCATCATCCAAACCGGCCCCATTGTGGGGCGTTTAATTCGGGTGCGATATAGGCCCAATGCTGCATGTCTCAGGGGTACTTACGGGCGAGTTTCAGCGAACAGCACAACAGGCCGTTGTCGTCGTAAGGGCTGAGATATGGGATCGAACTCTGATCATGTCAGACAGGTGCACCGGAACGACCGCTTTACCCTCGAAAGCGGACATTGACCTGATAGGATGTTGAACGACCGCTCTTGGTGAAAGCGGCCGGTCAGATTGTAGCTTTCAGAAAAGCTTTATCGAGCGGCCGCTTTCCCCACGATAGCGGCCACTGGGATGGTAGCGTGCTGAGGGGCCGCTATCGACCCAAAGCGGACGTTAGATATGCGCCACCGCCCCACCAATCTCCTGCACCGGCTTGCAAGCCATTTTATTGGTTGATCAATTGCGGTCGAGGCGCCCCGGATCGCAAATT
>JADFSP010000017.1 GCA_022560695.1 Pseudomonadota bacterium | reverse complement strand
ACCTCACGGCACAATTCCGGATGATCCGCTAACAAAGCGCGCTCCGCCCAAATTCGTGTCTTCCATCCCTTGTGCTCGAAATGCGACCCTTTCTTCATGTTGATTAATCCTTCGTCATGCAGGTACTTCGTCAATCTGAGGACACGACTTGTCGGGTACTCGTATTCGGCCGGTTGATGCCAGTCGTTGTCGTTCAGTGAAATCACGACCGGCCGTGGCCGTTCGGATCGTTCGGCAGCAATCAGGTTGGCAAGCAGGATGGACAGGTCGCGTATCCACAAGTCGCGCCGATAGATTCTTTGACCATGCAGAAGCCGGTCCAACACTCCCTCTACTGTGACGGGCTCCGGCAGGCTGATCGTCGGGTTGAACCAGAGAGGATTGCGGTTCAACCATCTTCCGTGCTTCTCGCGTGGAATCCGATCTCGCTTCGCAGCCAGAACTTTAACACCGGTTTGGCCTCTTTTCGTTTCACCTGTATAATTAACCATCGGTCTCTTGCTCCGTACTTGATTCCGGTACGGCATCCCGTCCAGTCACGGGCGGGATGCCACTTCAATCGTTTCTGCCTTACTCTCTTGTCGTCATCGACCCTATATCTACCTATTTTACATTACGCGTCGATTTTCCTGCTTTCTCCCCGCTCGTCGGTCTCTGGGCTACTCCATTATCACGCCGGGATTCCGATCAGCGGGCCTGCAGCGGATAAGCAACGCCCTGCAGCGGATAAGCCACTCCTGCTTACTGTAGCGCTGGCGAACTCGGCGCGTTCTGGGCGGGCACAACGCCCAACTCACGCAACAACTCGCGCATTGCACTTTCGGCGACTCGCCTGTGACGCGCCTGAACGTGAACACCAACGCCGGACCGAGTAGCTTGACGAGTTGGCGCTCCTGAGCATGGGCGGCGCCGTCTTGCGCCTCGGTCAACAAGCAAAGCAAGATTTCCAAGTAGTTCAGGCCATATTGTTTGGCCAGCGTTTCGAGTGCTGGCCGTATCAGTTGCCGGGGCCCGTCCAGCGCTGCAAGGAACGCCGCAACTGCTTGCGCTTCGGCCTTGTCTGAGCCTCGTG
This sequence comes from Pseudomonadota bacterium, assembly GCA_022560695.1. Lineage (GTDB taxonomy): Bacteria > Pseudomonadota > Gammaproteobacteria > Steroidobacterales > Woeseiaceae > UBA1847. The sequence continues at coordinate 52,882 of JADFSP010000017.1, read as the reverse complement.
AAAACTTGGTGCGTTTCATCCTGCCTCCGTTGATGCCGTTGACGGGTGCCGGTCGCCCCCGGCCAAATGATGGATCACTGCTGCTACGCGTGCTTTGGCATCGGTCTCGTCGGCCGGAACTGGCGGCGCGGTCAACATCATGTTTGCCGCTGCAAGCCGTGATCGCGATGCATGACGCAACAGCTGTAGCAGAGCCGCCTGCTGGTCATGGGATGTGAGGCTCAGCCAGCTAGGCTGGGAGGTCATTGAGTCTCCCTGCCGCGCTGCTGCTTGCGCCGTTGCGCTCTTCCCACTCCGGCCTCGGGGCCCGCTCGGCGCGCTTCTCGTCCTCCCATTTCTGCAAATCATTCAACGCCCAGCGCGAGCAGCCGGCTGTGAGCCGAATCGGCTGCGGGAACTTGCCCTGCTGCATCCACGCCCACACGGTTGCGCGCTTCACGTCATAGCGCCTCGCGACCGCGTGAACGTCGAGAAAGGCTCGCTGGTAGTTAGTCCGTTCCATCGCATTCCTCATCCAGATAACCGCATTCTTCTGCGATCTTATAAATCTCCCAGCCGGTCAGACATTCCCCGACTGTCTTGCCTTCTTCCACTCGATCCCCCAGAGCGGCGTAGAATCTGGCTTCTTCGAGAATCTCTTCGGCCTGCTCTTCGTTGCATCTTTGGTTGGTGGCCAAGTCCTCTTTGGTAACAAGCCCCAAGCGTCGACCGTTAGCGGCTTCTAGTCGGAAGTCACGCAACCAGATCCTATCGAACTCCTCGTTTGCTTCTGCTGTCGCACGCCGTTTGGCAGCGATTTTCTTTGCGGCTTTCCGCCCGCGTGCGTTAGCCAACTCGTCTGTCTCCATAGACTGTTTCTCTTCTTCTGCTGTCTCTTTCATCACGTTTTCCTCCTTTTGTATCACTGCGAAATTACTTGGTCCTTACTCTATTATAGGAACCGACCCCAAAACTCCGGGTCGCAATCAGACAAATTGACTGAAGTCTTTGATTTTTAGTGCAATTTAGTTTGTCAGTTTTCAGCCTCTTTTCTTGTCGATCTTCGTGACTGTCGCGACCCGTGACCGACCGGACTCTAAGAAGTCAGCCCAATCGGCCATGAGTCGGGTTCGCTCTGGCAATAGCTCATCTCTGGCATAGGCAGCTCGCGTGGCATCGGACGAGACATGCGCCAGTGCCAGTTCGCTGGCCTCATCCGTGAATCTCGTTCCCAACGATCGGGCCCAATCTTTGAAGCTGCTGCGGAAGCCGTGAACCGTTGTCTTGCGGCCGAGTTTCAGCAATGCGAGTTCGTAGTCGTACAGCTCCCGTACCCTGCGCTTGCCACCGGGGAACAGCAGGCCCTCCCGATGCGGCATAGTCTGTAGCAATACGATGGCTGGCTTTGAGAGCGGCACCTGATGCTGCTTCAGCCGCTTCGTATGTTCTGCGACAATCGACCACAACCCTGCATCGAGGTCGATCTCGTCCCACGTCGCCTGGCGGGCCTCGCCACTTCGCACTGCAGTTAGGATTGTGAACTCCAGCGCCTTGGCTGCGACAGTCCCGACTTTATGAAGGTCAGCTAGGAACGACGGCACCTCCTGCCATGGCAGTGCCGCATAGTGGCGTACCTTGTGTGATTTGCTTGGCTTGGACAGGCCGTACTTGAGGGTGCTCCACCTGGCCGGGTTATCGCCGCTCCGGTAGCCACGCACCGCCGACCAGTCGAGCACGGCTTCCACAGATGAGCGTACATACTGCCCGACGGGACGGGGCCAGAGCGGCTCGACGACCTTCAGAACGTGCCGCCGCTCGATCTCGCCAACCGGCAGGTCGCCCATAACGGGGAAAGCATGTCGCATGACCAACCTGAGCCAGCCATCGCGGGACTTATCATTGCGCAGTTCTTTCGCTTTGATGTCGCGGTGGTACCGCTTGGCTGCCGCCGAGAAGGTTATCGCCCGGTCTCTATCTGACGCCGCCTTGCGCTTCTCGGCGCGGCGTTGTTCGACGGGATCGCCACCGTCTGCGATGACAGCATGGGCGGCTCGCGCCAATTCTCGGGCCTTTGTCAGGGTGATCTTCGAGTAACTCCCGAGACCCATCATGCGGACTTTGCCGTGGATGGTCGCTCGCAGTATCCAGCTTGCGGCACCTGACGGGGTGACTTGAAGCAGCAGGCCGGGTACTCCGCCTACGTTGTGTGTGCCAGCCGTCTTTCTTAGCGATTTTACCTTGGCAGCCGTAACTGGCTGAACTACTTGGGGCATCATATTCTCCTCTGCGTATTGCTGAAAGGTTTTGTTCCTATTAACTTACCTAGGAATATTATTATAAATGGATATCGAGCGATTCTCTAGCTTCTTTTAGGTGATTCTCCACGGGTTGCATGGAAAGTGAAGTTAACTCAACCAGTTACGTTGAGTTACAAAGAGAAGGATCGAGCTATTCCGGAGACTTTATGGGTCAGAGAATGAAGGCCATGACGGCGATGCGACGCACGCTTTTGGGGGGAAATCCCTTCATCGTTCGTAACTCTTGTTTGCAGTCACTATTCACCAGGGCAGGGTTATGCTGATCCCGCCAGCCGCAGGTGCGACAGTGAACGTCTCTGTTCTGTAGCAACTTACCATGCGTTCGATACATGGCGCCGGGTTCTTGGGCAATGACGATAAATCACTCATAATGGCCGGCCCCGGCGCCATACCCCGTCCGGCACGACTGCGAACGACAATTGGAGGACACCATGGCAGACGCAGCACCGACACCGCCCGACGGCGGTGCCAGGATTACGATCGATAACGGCGAACTGCAGATACCCGATAACCCGATCATACCGTTCATAGAGGGCGACGGAATCGGCCCCGACATCTGGCGGACGACGGTTCGGGTGCTGGATGCGGCTGTGCTGAATGCCTATGGTGGCAAACGCAAAATCCACTGGATGGAAATCTACGCGGGCCAGAAGGCCAAGGACTTGTTCGACAGCTGGCTGCCGGACGCAACCGTCGATGCCTGTCGCGATTACCTGGTCTCGATCAAAGGCCCCCTGACGACGCCGATCGGCGGAGGTTTTCGATCGTTGAACGTCGCGTTGCGGCAGTTACTCGATCTGTACGTGTGTCTGCGGCCAGTGCGCTGGTTCAAGGGCGTTCCATCGCCGGTACGCAACCCGGGCAATGTCGACATCGTCATATTTCGGGAGAACACCGAAGACATATACGGAGGCATCGAGTTTGAGAGCGGCTCCGAGCAGAATAAAAAGTTCCTGAAAATATTTCAGGAGAACTTCCCGGACGAGTTCGACAAAATCCGCTTTCCACAAAGTTCCGGTATCGGGCTGAAACTTATCTCCGAAGAGGGCACGGAGCGCCTGGTGCGCGCCGCGCTCGAATATGCGATTGCCAACAAGCGCAAGAGCCTGACCTTCGTGCACAAGGGCAATATCATGAAATTTACCGAGGGCGCGTTTCGCAATTGGGGATACGCACTGGCCGAGAGGGAATTCGCCGGGCAAACCTACACCTGGGATCAGTACGATCGCACCAAGGCAGACAAAGGCACACAGGCTGCCGACGCTGAGCAGAACGCCGCACTCAAGGCCGGCAAGATCCTCGTGAAGGATGCAATCGCGGACATCACTCTGCAGCAGGTCCTGACTCGGCCCGGCGATTTCGACGTCATCGCGACGATGAATCTCAACGGCGACTACCTGTCTGATGCGCTTGCCGCACAGGTCGGTGGCATCGGTATGGCACCGGGCGGCAATATCAATTATGTGACCGGACATGCCGTATTTGAGGCCACGCACGGCACGGCGCCGAAGTACACTGGCCTCGATGTCGTCAATCCGGGGTCGCTGATTCTCTCCGGTGAACTGATGTTCCGCTACATGGATTGGGTCGAAGCCGCAGATGCCATCGTCAGCAGCATGGGCAAGACGATTCGCCAGAAAACGGTTACGTACGACCTGGCCCGCCTCATGGATGATGCGACCAAGGTCAAGTGCAGTGAATTTGGCGATGCGATGATCGCCAATATGTAAGCGCCCACACAACGAAGTCGCTAGCAGGGCACGCGAAGCGAATCGCTAAACGTGCGCAACTCGGCCAGCCCCGATGCTGATTGACCCTCACCCCACCCGAATTCGGCGGCCGCAAGCGTGGCGACCGCATCGTAGAGCGCCCTGCCCTGGTCGGCGTCCAGCCCCACCATCATGCGTCGATAGACGATATCGACCAGCGTCCGCGCCATCTCCTCACGAATCGCAAATACGACCTCGGCCGCGAGGATCCTGCCGTCTGCATCGAGGCTGCGCGCCAGTTCGCCGTGTCGCCGTGCCAGATTGACGACACCGATCGCACGGCCGCCGTAAATGCTGATCAAGCGTTCTACGCCACTCCCGGACAAAATATCGAGCGCTACCAGTGCTTCGCGGGATTCATCAAGACCCCATCCGCCGGGCAGCGGCGTATTGTGGGTGCGGCATTCGGGCAAATCACGGCGCAAGACTTTGCCCACGCGATTCACGGCGTGCTCCGCCAGGCTTCGGTATGTCGTCAGCTTGCCGCCAATGATTGAAAACAGGCCAGCGCCGATTTCGCGATGATGCTTGATGACATGTCGGCGCGATATCGCCGACTCCGGTCCCCTGTTTCGATACGGCAGCGGCCTGACACCCGCATAGGCGAAGTGGATATCGTCGACGCCGAGACCGGCCCGGGGAAAGACGCGGTTTGTCTCGCTCAACAGGTAGTCGATTTCCTGGCGGCTTGCGCGTATCTCTCCCGGGTCGCCGTCGTAACGAATATCGGTCGTGCCGATCAGGTACAGACCGTTCCAGGGGATGATGAAAATCGGGCGCCCATCCGCGGCAGCCTCGACGTATATCGCATCTCCCGGAGCGCCATCGAAACCACCGACGATGATATGGCTGCCCTTGGTACCGCCAATCAGCCGTGGCGCGCCTTCCGTGGTGACACCGAGAACGCTGTCGACCCATGGTCCCGCCGCATTGACAACGACGCTCGCCGTGACACTTGCCGACACCGCGGATACTTGGTCCGAATACACAACGGTATGGGCCGCCGCATTGGCAATTAAAATTTTATCGACCCGGGAGTAGGTGTGTATTTCTGCGCCCGCGGATCGTGCTGCGAGCAAATTTTCCAGCACGAGCCGTTCCGCAAACATCACCTGCGAGTCGTAATAGCGCGCCGCGCCGCACAAGCTGTCCGGGCCAAGCCCGGGCTCTTCGGCAAGAAGCCTGTCCCGACTGAGCATTTCATGGGCAGGCAGGGACTTGCCGAATGACAACAGGTCGTAGGCAATCATGCCCAGTCTGATCAACAGCGGACCGCGCTTCGCCGACTTGTAGATCGGGATGCAGATGCGTATCGGCTTGACCAGGTGTGGCGCGATACGCCGCAGATTGCGACGCTCGTGCAGCGATTCATAGACGAGCCCGATCTCGCCGTATTCCAGGTAACGCAGTCCACCGTGAATGAGGCGGCTCGACGCCCATGACGTCCCGCTGCATAGATCGCCCTGCTCGAGCACGATGACCGAAAGGCCGCGCAACGCTGCGTCCCTCGCTATCCCGGCGCCGTTGATGCCGGCGCCGACCACCGCCATGTCGAAGTGACGCCCGGCTGCAGCCATCAGGGTCGTACTTGTCCGCTGCCGCGGACAATGTATTTGTAACTCGTCAATTGCTCCGCGCCAACCGGGCCGCGCGCATGTATGCGCCCGGTTGCAATACCGATCTCGGCGCCCATGCCGAATTCACCACCGTCTGCGAATTGCGTGGACGCGTTCTGCATGAGAATCGCGCTGTCAACGTTGCGAAAAAAATGCTCGGCAGCGGCGTCATCCCCGGTAACGATGCACTCGGTGTGTCCTGAGCCGTATTGCCCGATATGCCCGATAGCGGCTTCGATGTCCGCGACAACGCGAATCGACACGATGGCATCGAGATATTCCGTGGCCCAGTCCCTCTCTTCTGCGCCTGCGACGCCTGCAACCATTGAAGCGACCGTCTCGTCGCCGCGAACTTCGCAACCAGCGTCCTGCAGTGCAGTGACAACAACGGGCAACAGGCGCTGCGCTGCGCCGCGATCAACGAGTATCGTTTCCGCAGCCCCGCATACGCCGGTGCGCCGCATCTTCGCATTGACGACGATCTGTCTGGCCATCTCGGTATCGGCAGCTTCATGCAGATAGACATGACAGATGCCCTCCAGATGACCGATAACCGGAACACGTGCCTCATCCTTAACGCGCCTGATCAGGTCTTTCCCGCCTCTCGGCACGACAACGTCGATCGAATCGCCCATCGATGACAGCATATGGCCAACCGCCGCACGATCAGTGGTCGGAACTATCTGCACGGCATCGATATCGATTGCGGCGGCTTCGAGTCCCGTCTTGAGGCATGCATGGATCGCGTGGTTTGAGTGAAAACTCTCGGATCCGCCGCGCAGTATCACGGCATTGCCTGATTTGATGCAAAGCCCAGCGGCATCTGAAGTTACGTTCGGCCTGCTCTCATAAATGATGCCGATGACCCCGAGCGGCACGGTGACGCGCTGGATTTGCAAGCCATTGGGCCGTTGCCATTCCGATAATACCCGTCCGAGAGGATCGCGCAGTTCGGCAATCGCTTCGAGGCTTGACGCCATGCTTTCAACGCGGTCTGCGTCCAGCATCAGCCGATCGCGCATGGACGGGCTCAAGTCGCTAGCCGTTGCAGCGCTCATATCGACCGCATTCGCCGCAAGAATGTCGCTGCATTGCTCGCGCATACAGGTGGCTGTCATCCGCAGTGCACGATCCCGGCGCTCGCCATCCACCATTGCAAGCGACCGCGCCGCCCGGCGGGCGGCAACGCCCATGGCATCCATGACGTCGCCAATTGGCCTGGAATCGTTTCGTTCAGGAATCACGGTCAAACAACACCATTTCGTTGCGGTGAACGACTACCGATCGTCCCCGGTAGCCAAGAATTTCCTCGATTCGTTCCGAGCGGCAACCCGCCACCCGCTGTGCTTCATCGGCAGAATATTCGGCGAGACCCCGGCCGATTTCGCTGCCAGCCGTGTCTGTCAAAGCAACCACGTCTCCGCGACGAAAATTGCCGGCGACTCTGATAACTCCAACCGGCAACAAGCTTTTGCCATTGTGCAGCGCGCTGACAGCACCGTCATCCAACCTTAACTCGCCACAGACCTCGAGAACGCCGGCAAGCCATTGTTTACGGGCCGCCGCCGGCGTTCCTTCTGCACGAAATATCGTGTGCCGGCCACCGCGGACAAGGGCGCGCAAAGGCCTCCTGATGACGCCGCTGGCGATCACCGTGGAACAACCTGCATGCGTCGCGATTTGCGCCGCCTGCACCTTCGTCGCCATGCCGCCGCTGCCGATATCCGATCGCGTCTCGCCCGCCATGCGCAGCGTGTCCTGCGTGATTTTTCGTACCTCGGCGATGTGCTCTGCCGCGCTATCGTGGCCGGGGTCTGCAGTGTACAAACCGTCGACGTCTGACAGCAATATCAGGGCATCGGCCATGACGAGCTGAGCGACGCGCGCAGCAAGCCTGTCGTTGTCGCCATATCGAATCTCCTCTGTCGCAACCGTGTCGTTTTCGTTGATAACCGGGACAACCGAGCGCTCGAGCAATCGGCCGAGAGTACCGCGTGCATTGAGGAAGCGTCGCCGATTCTCAGTATCTCCAGGCGTCAGCAAGACCTGCGCCGCCGTGATGCCGTGATCGGCCAGTGCAGCCTGATAGGCATGCGCAAGTTGTACTTGTCCTGCCGCAGCCGCAGCCTGCAAGTCTTCCAATCGCGCGCGGCGCATGTTGATGCCGAGCACCATGCTGCCAATCGCGATCGCGCCTGACGACACGATCAGCAACTCGTGATCCGTTCCATGCAGTTCCGCGATATCCTCGGCCAGACCTTCAAGCCAGGCGCGATCGATGCGCCCATCTTCGCCGATCAACAGCGACGAACCAACTTTGATGACGAGACGGTGGTATGCGGCAATCGCGAAACCCGACATGGGCTACCCTGACAGGCGGTAATGCCTGTCGTAAGACGACAGCGTCACTTCGCCCTTGGATACAGCAACACTGCCGCTACGTGCGACCGCAGAAATTTCGCCGATCGTGCCCGCCTCATCAACGAATGCGTCGACTTCGCTGACTCGTCCGGTGAGCTGAATCGTGCAGCTGTTCTGCGCGTCGTCCAGAATCTGCGCGCCGAATTTCTTCGACAACGCCAGTACCTTGGCCATGCTCCCCGTTGACAATTTCAACTTGACGATGGCCAGCTCGCGCTCGTAGTGATCGCCGAGCGTCATGTCATGAATATTGACGACGTCGACAAGTTTCGCGAGCTGCGCATCGAGTTGCGCGATCGCGGCATCCGACCCGGAAATCACGATTGTTACCCGCGATACAGTATCGTCATGCGTCGGGGCGACATTGAGCGAATCGATATTGTAGCCGCGGGACGAGAACATGCCCGTCAAGCGAGTCAGCGCACCGACCTCGTTCTGCAGCAGAACTGAAATTACATGTCGCATTGCTCGTGTGATCCTGTCGGAAGATTGAGTTCGCCTGAAACTATCGGGCTGCCTGACTCGCTGAACCCGTCATTATCGCCTTGACGGAGTACTAGTATTGCAATGCAATAATAATTAGTAAACACTCGCGGGAAATCGAACATTTGAGTGACATTTGGCAAGACCGTGAGCGATCCATCCAGCGTTGAAAACAGGTCGGCACATCCGCTCGCCGGGATACGATTGAGCGGCGCCGATATCATCGTTCAGGTCCTGGCCGACGAAGGTGTTGATACGATCTTCGGCTACAGTGGCGGCGCAATTCTGCCGACGTATGACGCGGTATTCCGTTTTAACGACAAGCACCGCCGCCCCGACGGTAAGGCACCGATGCCGCTGATCGTTCCGGCAAATGAGCAGGGTGCCGGTTTCATGGCGGCAGGTTATGCACGCGCAAGCGGCAAGGTCGGTGTCGTCCTGGTGACGTCGGGACCAGGCGCAACGAATACCGTGACGCCCGTTCGTGACTGCATGGCCGACTCGGTGCCAATCGTCGTCATATGCGGCCAGGTGCCGAGAGCGGCGATGGGCACGGACGCGTTTCAGGAAGCACCGGTGTCGGCCATCATGGGTGCCGTCGCAAAACACGTATTCCTGGTCACCGATCCCGAAAAGCTTGAACAGACTATGCGCAGTGCGTTCGAACTCGCCAGCACCGGCAGGCCAGGACCGATCGTGGTCGATATCCCAAAAGACGTACAGAACTGGGAAGGAACGTTCAAGGGATCCGGCACACTGTCGTTGCCCGGTTACCTGAGTCGCCTGCAGGCCGTCAACGAGAATTTCCTGAACGACGACTCCTGTGAGCGCTTTTTTGCGATGCTCGCAGATTCTGAGCGGCCGCTGATTTATGCGGGCGGCGGCGTCATCAACGGCAATGCGAGCAAGGCGATGCGCCACCTGGCGAATGCCTACGGCATCCCGGTCACTACCACGCTCATGGCGCTCGGCGCCAGCGATACGACCCACCCCCTCGCACTGCATATGCTGGGAATGCACGGTATAGCGTCGGCCAATTACGCGGTGGAGGACTGCGATTTCCTGATCGCCCTCGGTGCTCGTTTCGATGATCGTGTCGCGGCCGATCCGCCACGATTTGCACCGCGTGCACGAAACATTGCACAATTCGATATCGATATCGCCGAAATCGGCAAGGTCAAGAATGTTAGCTGGCACCATGTCGGCATCCTTCGCCGCGACCTCGATGACTTGCTGGCGTACGGCAGGCGTATCAAATTCAAGAAGTCATTTTCGCAATGGCACAACGAAATCGCGGAGCTCAAAAAAACGCACTGCTTGAATTACGATCGGGACAGCGAGCTGATACAACCCTATGCGGTCATCGAGGAAATAAATCGCCATACCAGGGGCGAAGCGATTATCTCGACCGGCGTCGGCCAGCATCAGATGTGGGCCGCACAGTACTTCGACTTCCGGGAACCGCGGTTGTGGTTGACGTCCGGCAGCATGGGCACGATGGGCTTCGGACTGCCCGCAGCGATTGGCGCGCAATTGGCGGCGCCGGATCGGGTCGTCATCGACATCGACGGTGACGGGAGCATGCGCATGAACATCGGAGAACTCGAGACGGCAACGACTTACCGGCTTCCAGTCAAAGTCATTGTGCTCAACAATTACGGCGACGGCATGGTGCGCCAATGGCAGAAGCTCTACTATGACAGTCGTATGTCGGCGAGTGATAAGTCATTGCATCGCAAGGATTTTGTCAAAGCAGCCGAGGCCGACGGCTTCGAGTTTGCCAGAAAGCTCGAACGCAAAGAGGACCTGCAGAAAATCATCAGGGAATTCATGGAATTCAAGGGGCCGGCGTTTCTTGAGGTCATTATCGACCCCGACGCCGGCGTCTACCCCATGGTCGGACCCGGCCAAAGCTACGACAAGATGATCACGGGCGAGTACATTAAAAGCCGCAGTGCGGATGCCGACGGCCAAACCGGTCCCGGCGAAATGTTTTGACAGGGCACCGATATTCTCTGACAGTCCGCAGCTGATTCGACCCACCCATTCACGGGGCATTTGCGCGCCGCCTGCGCTCCGGTATTATGTGAACTGGCGCATGGAAAAAAGCACCCACATCGGCGACCCTGTACTCGCCGAAAAGACTAACAGCGCCGGGCGCACGGACAATGTTGAATTCGCCGATACGAGATAATCTGAACAAGATCGTCGTCCTCAATCCCAAGGGGGGTTGCGGCAAGTCCACGCTTGTAACCAATATCGCGGTTTGTTACGCCAACCGTGGCCTGGTGCCCACCGTTATGGACCACGACCGGCAGGGCTCGACAATGGCCTGGCTGGCCAGACGCAGTAGCGATCTGCCCCTGATTCACGGCGTCGCGGCGTACAAGAAATCGATGCAGGCAACTCGCAGCTGGCAGTTGCGCGTACCGAACGACACGATGAAATTGATTATCGACTCGCCGGCAGCGGTTTCTCACGATGACCTCAGAGAACTCACCCGCGATGCGTCAAGTATCCTCGTACCGGTACTACCGTCGCCGATGGATATTCATGCCGCATCGCGCTGTATAGCCGATCTGTTACTCGTGGCAAAGGTGAATCGGAACGAACGCAAACTGGCGGTCGTCGCGAATCGCACGCGCAAGAACACCCGAAGCTTTGCCAACCTCATGCGATTTCTCGATTCGATGGGCATCCCGATCATTGCCGTTCTGCGGGATAGCCAGAACTTCGTCGCAGCCGCAGAGGATGGTATTGGAGTGCACGAAATACGATCGGCCCGGAGCCGTCCGGACATCGAGCAAATCGATCGAATCGTGAACTGGCTGGATGGATGGCACATCAGGCGTGAGCAGGCCATCAAGATCATGAACAAGTCGGGTAAGTTGCGGCCGGGTACGCCGACCGTGCACAAAGCTCAGTTCGGTTCGAGCTGAATCTCCGCGAATAACTCGACATCGACATTGCCGCCGCTGATCACGACGACGGTGGTCTTGCCATGCGTCTCGATCTTGCCGCTTAATACCGCGGCAAGCGCAACGGCGCCGCCGGGCTCGACCGTTATTTTTAGTGTACGGAAGGCAAAGCGCATCGCTTCTCGTACCTCGTCATCGCTCACCACCAAACCGCGTCCGAGCAACCGGCGGTTGATGTCGAACGTCATTTCGCCCGGCGTTTCCGCCAGCAATGCATCGCAAATCGAGCGCGCCGATGGCGATACGCGAACACGGTGACCCGCAGCCAGCGAGCGGGCCGTATCGTCGAATCCCTCGGGTTCAACACCGTGTATCGCGACGCCCGGCAGGCGCGCATCCAGTGCGACGGCGCTGCCTGCCGTCAGACCACCGCCACCACAGCAGATCAAAACCTGCTCGGCCGGCTGACCGAGCGCCAGCGACTGCTCGGCGACCTCGAGGCCAACCGTACCCTGCCCTGCAATGATGTGCGGATGGTCGAACGCAGGCACAATTTCCGCACCCCGCTGTGCAGCAATCTCTTGCGCGATTGCTTCACGGTCGCCCTTGTGGCGATCGTAGGTGATGACTTCGGCGCCGAGCTTTCGCGTATTTTCGAGCTTGGCGCGCGGCGCGTCGGCAGGCATCACGATGGTCGCGCGGGTTCCGAGGTGGCGCGCCGCTGCTGCGACACCCTGCGCATGGTTCCCCGAAGAAAATGCGACGACCCCGCGCCTGAGCTGCTCCCGGGTCAATCGGCTCATCAGGTTGTAGGCACCACGAATCTTGAACGACCCCGTCGCCTGAAAGCATTCGGGCTTGATCAGCACCGTGCCGCCGCTGATGCGATTGAGTTCGGCATTCTCGAGCAATGGCGTTTTGACGGCGACTCCGGATAAGCGCTTCGCGGCGTCCTCAACGTCACTGATATCGATCATTCCACCTAGTACTCCGTTACGGTAATATTGATGGATTCAGAGCCACCCGGATGATTCAAGACAAGGCGCAGTCTGCAGGAAATGGCGAGTCCTTTTCAATGGCTGCAACGCGGTATTGGATCATCCGGGTAGCTCCCCAATTTGAGCGAACAGTGCAACAGTCGTTTGCGGTGTTGCGTCTATTGGGAGGGGCGAGCCTTGAAGCGGTCGTCCGCGGTGTTGCGCCTCTTGGCAAGGACGCGCCATTGCTGGCGAGACGCGCCTGGCGGTTTCTATGCCCTCCGGGTGCAACCGCTTCACGACTCGCTGAACCCGTCAATATTACCTTAGCGGAGTACTAAGCATCGGCGGCCAGTCGATCCACCTTCGCGGCACAAATGAAGTCGTTGTCGGACAGACCATTGATCGAATGTGTCGTGTAAGCGACGCCGCAGTTGCCGTAACTGACTGTCAAAACCGGATGATGGCCCTGGACGATCGCAATCCAGGCCACTGCATTCGCAAATGCCAGCGTGCGACTGTACGCGGGAAAATCAAAACGGCGTGAAATCTCCAGGCCATCGTCACTCAGCATCCAGTCCGCGTGCAAGGCATCCAGTAGCTGCTTGCTTTGATCGCGGCGCAATGGCTTGACGCCACCTTCACACGGCTTGCAGCGCCGCTCTTCCAGTTCGATTGCCATGCTACCCGTCCTCATGTTGATTGCCTGGCCATACTATAAACCATCGTAACCGCGCAAAAAAAAGCCGGCCCGAATGGGCCGGCAAGCGGTGACTCAGAGCGAGTCGCGGGGATGCATTAAATCGATGTGTCGAGTCAGTCCGGGTTGGCTGCGAATGCCGGCACCTCATCGATGAACAGCGTCATGCTGACGCGGCGCACAAGCGCAAAACTATCAGGCTCGTTGTCGACGGCTTTCGACTCGCCATGCGCAGCAATACTGATTCGTGATGCGTTTACGCCACCGGCGATCAACTGCTCGCGAACGAATTCAACCCGTTTCCTCGACAGTTTCTGGTTGTAGGCAGCAGTGCCGCGCTCGTCGGCAAAACCGTCGAGCTGCACCAGGATGCCCGGCATCGACGCCAGGGTCATTGCAAGGTCGCTCAGGCGGCCATCGGTCGTCTCGGCAAGAACGTATTCGTCGGTGCGAAACAACAGATCCATCGCGATACCGGCTTGCAACAGGCTCACGACTTCCGGGCGCGCGATGCCTCGCATGCGGTCGAATTCGCTGCCGAGCGAGTCGAGATCCGTATTCAAGGTGTAGACGCTTCGTTCGAGGCCGTCGATGGTGTTGTTCGAATCCTGCAGCGACCCCGACAGGGCATCAATTTGCTCCTCCTTCTGGTGGAGTGTGTCACCGATCCTGGCGCCGATAGCGGCACCGATGATGAATCCGACTGGCCCGCCGGCAATGGCGCCGATCACGCCGCCGGCGCCCACGCCGATCGCTTCCTGCTTCGAGGAATCCGCCTGGACCAAAGCAGGAGCCAAGGCGACCAGACCAAGTACCGCAAGTCTTGAAATTGTGTTACGCATTGAAATCTCCTCCGTCTACGCAGGACCACCCATGTGGCCCTCTTCGGATTCAATTACAACGCCCAATGGCGGTACTGGAAGGACCGCATCATGGAGAGCTGACGATCAATTATGACGAAACATGGCGGCGCAGAAAGCGCTCGTTAAAACGATAGCCTGGCACTTGCGGCGACCGGGTCAGCGATCGTAATCAGTCAACGCAACGAACGTGCCGCCATTGCGATCGCACAGCACGCGCATAAGCTGCGCAAAACGACGTGCTGTCGGCGGAATGTCGCCGCTACCGCGGAACAGGAACGGAAAGCCGACAGCATGTATTCGCACCATGCGATTGCCGTTGGCATCGACTCTATTGACGGTGTCGATCTGTCGAACGACGGCGTCAATCGATTTGCCGCTGAATTCGTCGCCGAACACATAGATGCTGATCTTCTTATCCGGTGACCAGAAAGTGCTGATCGCATAAATTATGCCGTCGACCGGGTTACTGTCGCTGAACGGTCGCCATGTCCGCATCGTATTGACGATCGCCTGGCGTCGTCCGGGCGTATCCGGAATCCACTTGCCCGCATATTGCGAGAACATGTAGCTCCCGTTGTCGTTCATGATTTGAATGCCCTTGACCTGCGGATATACTTCCAGCGTCTCAGTGAGCTTTCGCCGCGCCCGCTCCCAGTTGTACTGTTGCATGCTTCCCGACGTGTCGATGATGAATATGATGTATTCGCTATCGACCGGAATTCCGGCAACCGCATCCTTGTCCGCACGCTTGTAATATGGTTGCAGGCGCCGCATCTGTTCGGTCAGACTTTGTTTTGCTGAACTCAACGCGCCCTCGTCGATAACCGATTCCGACTCTCGCTGGGTCACCGCGTATTGGCCCTTGACGGTATTGAATTCTCCTTGCAGGCGAGCCAGGCGCAATTTCGTTGCAGACGATTGCTCGCGGACATCGTCGAGGTCTCTGTTGATAATCGCTGTTTCGCCTCGAATATCGAACAGTTCCTGCTGCAGCAACGCGATCAATTGTTCGAGATCGTCTTGCGTCTTCTCAATGATGACAGGTTCGTATATTTTGCTGAGTACGAGCAGCAGGATAATCGCGCCGAAGCCACAGCATATGCAATCCAGGAACGACAGGCTGAATGCTTCGATATTTCGGCGGCGGCGCTTCATCGTATGAACTCCAACGAACTACGGCCAGTCCCGGCTGACGCTCATGAATGAGCCTCCGGTCTGGTACGCGAGCGTCCAGTACGCGATCGCGGCATCAAAATCGCCTTCCATCGGGTACAGAAGTATATTGACCGGGATACCGCCCGGTAGTTCACGAATCGCGCGGCGGTGAAGATTGGCCCGCTCGCGGCCACTGATTGTTTTGCGATTCGTCGTTGGCTCATCCATGGTCGGCAAGCCATCGACGAGCAAGATAATGTTGTCAGGCCGAGGAGACAGTTGCGACGCGATTCCATAGGCGGAACGCATGTTGGTGCCATTTTCCGGGACCGTACGGCGCAACAACCGAATTGCCTCATTGAGTTGTACACCATCGTCAACCTTCAACCAGGCGCCGTCACTGCCCTTGATTACGGGTTTAACCTCATTGTTGAATATGTAGATCTGAAACTCGCTGCCCGCTTTGAACTGCGATGTCAGCCAATCGACACTCGCAACGACCTGACGCCATTTGACGGCCCGGAGCTTCTCTGCTTTCGACATGTTGCGGCGCCGGATGATATTTACGATCGTGTCAGCGAGCATGCTCGCCGACCGATCGACGAGTATCAACGTTCGCTGACCGCCGAGTTTCAGTCCGGTCAGGTACTGACGATCACCTTCGCCCTTGAACTCCCGGACCCTGCTGCCTTCCGCATCCTCTTCAGCCTTGATAGCCAGTAACCTCTTGACTTCCTTCTCCAGGGATTCGATATCCGTCTGCAGCTGCTCGAGACGTTCGATCTGTGCAAGCGTTTCGGAATCGTATTGCGCGAGCTCCGCGCGCAGCTCTTCTATCAACGCTATTATCCGCGCGATCTGACCTTCGGCCGTTTCAGTATCCTCGTCGAGCCGCTCCATTGTGTTCCTGGCAAGCACCAGATTCTTGCGCCCGTCGAGAATTTCGACTTCGAGCCTCTTGGTTTCCGCCATCAGCACGGATGGATCTTTCTCAGTGGTCTCCTTCACCTGAGCGTTGATAATCATGAAGAACAATATTACGGCGCCGAAGCCGCAACTCATGCAGTCGAGAAACGACATCGTGAAGACTTCGAATTGACGGCGCCTACGAGCCATCGTCTTGCTCCGTCATGATGAGCCGTAATTCATAGCCCGGCGTGCCCAGCCTGATCAGGTCGCCGACCTGCAGCACGGCCGAATCATCGATACGATGACCGTTCAAGAACGTGCCGTAGCGGCTGAAATCCTGAACGATGCATTGGCCGTTTTTCTGCACGAGCGAACAATGACGACGTGAGACTCCGGACATTTCCTGCTGCAATCCGATCCAGCGCTCGTCCCCGGCCGGCTGTGTACCCAGTGTCAGGGGATTGCTGTCGATGCGGTATGCTGTATCTCCGAACAACAGATGTGTCGGCCGGCCGGCTTTGACAGTCGTCTTGCTTTTCCGGAGTTTGACCGCCGCCTGGTCCCACGGGAGTTGACGAAGCAGACTGACGGCACCATCGCCAACTTGCAGATCGCGACAGCGGGCCAATAGACCGCGCGCTGTCGCTCCCGGTTCGAGCAGGTACACTTCTCCACCGACCCGCGCCTTCAGCGTGTCAACAAGGCCCGGCATGCGCGCGACACGATCTGTCAACTGAATGGCTGGTATGTCTTCCGCGCGATAGAATGCCCGCAATTGACTGACGATTCGCTGGTACACGGGTGCCGCGGCAGCGATCAGGTCGAGAGACTCGATTTCAGCTTTATGCACGATGCCGCGGTGCTCGATCTCAAGCGGAACTTTTTCGTCGGACGAAGCCGCGTCAAGCCAGCCAGTCAGTTTGTCCTGCAGCAACTGCTCGGTCGCGGCCGTGTGCAGCGGGTCAAAGCGCGACTGCCTTACGAACGCGTTCGCGATAATACGAAGCCACTGATCATGGAGCGCTAGCAATCCACTCGACTTGACGACGGCGCTGCGCTCAACTTGTGCGTGCCCGTCTTGCGTCAGCCTCGTCAGAGTCGCGACATGCAGGCCGAAGTCGATATGCACTGGCACAGAACTCTGGTATTGCCTGCGCGTCGCCGCAACTGCCGCATCGACCATCCCGGCTATCGGTATTTTGAGTTCGGCTGCGATGCCCAGCAACAGACTGAGATTGTCGCTGCCCATGTAGGCCGGAATCGCCATAACGAGACTGTTGCCGGATCCTGCTGCGCAACTCCATATCCGCTCGAGCTGCTGGCTCACAAGGTCGGCCGCACTTAAATGCCGAAATCGCCGGTCTGCCAGTGGTTCATTCCTGAGTTCCGACCAGTAGCGATTTTGAATACGCCGCGGCTGTACTCGTGCACTGGCATACGCCGCATTGCCCGTCGTCAGCTCGTCATCATCGAGCAGCGCAAATCCGGGTTCGCGGTACAACACGCGATCGTCGCTTACCAGCGAGATTCCGGCATCATTGATGTGTGCTGCAAGCAAACTCACGGCGTCATTCGCTCATGTCTTAGTCGGCTTTCATGTGCCGAATGAGTTTATCTTCACAATACGATTCGCTGTCGAATACGAGCCGCTCCTGGAGCAACTGCAACTGGTGCACGAGAAACATCAGGAAGATGCTGATCAACAACGCGATAAACGTCGAGTTGAACGCCACGCCAAGGCTTTGCGTAACACCGGCAATGTCGCCTTGCACTGCCTTGTCCGCCTGCGCGAGCGCCTCCCCGATACCACGCACGGTGCCAATGAAGCCGATCGACGGTATGGCCCAGGATATATAACGGATCATCGACAATTCCGACTCCAGGCGGTCTGCCTCGGACTCGCAGATTGTGTGAGTACTAGTCGACACATCCTGAATATTGTGCGTCGAGTTGAAGCGCCGCAGTGCGCTGAGCAGTGCCCGTGGCAACAGCATCCGTTGCCGGTCTTCCGGCAGTGCCTGGATCTGTCGCGCAAATTCGCGCGTGTCCTCCGGCAAAATCCGCATGCCATCGGCCACTGGCACGAGGTCGACATCGAGCAGCCCGCGTTCGCCGATAACTTGTACCGACTTATAGCCCATGATCGCCAATGCCCAGAACATCAGGATGAAACAGGCCTCCTGCTCCATATCCTTGATCAGCACCCAGACTCTGCGTTCCCTGACGTGGCCGGGATCGGCTTTCAAAGCGATGGCCTGCTGCTCGATGATTTGCGCTGCATTCGGGCGAACGACCGACACGTAAAATGCGTGCACAATGATGATCGCAATGATCAATGCAAAGAGCTGAAACACGAATTCGGCCGGAATGTTTTTTCTGTTCATAGTTGAAACTCGTTGCTGATCAGCTGTCAAATATCGGTAGGAAACGCGATCGACTGGTCTATCGGAATGTCTTCGCTCGGGATGAAGTCATCGTCATTGCCGTCAGCGAAACCCTGTTCGTCAAGATCGGAGTCGTCTTCGGTCTCGGCAGGCGTATCCGCACTATCTTCATCCTCGCCAGACTCGGAATCCTGCGACCATGCACTCGCAGCAAGCAGAGTCGCAAGCAACAGCGTCAAAATGTAGCGATGCAATGGAAGTCCTCCGTCGTCGTGCCGCTCAATACCTGTAGGACCACATTTGCGGGCGATTGTCTCACGAAATTTCAGTCGGCGTTTCTTGCCAGGCGAAACCCGACATCAGGTCGCGCCTTGGAACCGTAATCGCGATAGCTGAGTCTCAATTCAGTCATGCTGGCGTGGCGCCAACTCGATCCGCGGATCACAAAACTATTGCCACGCTCAGGGCCGAGTGGATCGATAACGGCCGTCGTGACGCCTGGAGTCGGCACCGTGTAATAATCGTTCACCCACTCGGCCACATTGCCGGCGCCATCAAAAATACCAATCGCGCTCGCCGGAAACTTACCGACAACCGCTGTCGACGCGAAGCCGTCGTCATAGGCCGGCAGAATGGAGGGCACAAGGTCGACTGCAGACTTGTCGGCGAAGTTGCCGCTATCGCGCGGTACAGGCCATCGCTCGCCCCAGCTGAATTTCAATGCCGTGGCACTGCCCTGATAGCGAATCGCCCATGACCATTCAGCTTCCGTTGGAAGGCGATATCCATCCGGCAACGGGCGGATCGCGAGCCACGCACCGAATTCCTCCTTGTACACCGGGTCCAGGCCTTCCTTGGCGCTGAGCCAGTTGCAATACTGCACCGCATCTTCCCAGGTAATGCTTGCAACCGGGTTATTGTCGCCGGCCATCGACGGATGAATATCCGCCCCGGAGTCGTGGTTCGCGCGGAATGCGCTGAATTCCCTGTTGGTAACTTCGTGGATCCCGATCAGGTACGGTCGCGACAACGTCACCGGCACGAGAACTTCGTTCGCGCGTCTCCCCTGCTCGCTCCGTGATGCGCCCAGCCTGAACGTTCCAGGTTCCACGCGACGCATCGTCTGTCCGGCGGCCGTTTGTTGCTCAACCGCAATCGACGCGCGTTCAATGGCTTCGAGTGATCGCAATCGGGCAGTGGTCGTCTGCGGGTAGCCGGGCCTTGGCGTTACGGTGCGCGACCAGCGCTCGTAACCGGGCTTGCGCACTTCGATCCGATGCGGCGCGGAACTGAGCCTGAGCGTCGTTGTGCCACGGCCCCGCGCACGGCCATCGACGTAGACCGTTGCGTCCGAGGGATACACATTGACCGTGAGCGTGCCGGTACGCGCGGTCAAATCCACGGTCATCGAATCGCTTGCGGCGGATTGCAGCCGCACCTGACGGCTTGTCGCGCCGTAACCGGCCTTTGACAGCCCGATACGATAGTCGACGCCCGGTGACAACGCCAACGTCAGCGGCGACTGGCCGCGATAGCGGCCGTCGACCGTCACATTTGCGCCGCGTGGAATCGATTTCACGAGCAGCTTGGCGTCGGCAAGCTGCAACACGATCGTCGCCAATGTCTGATCGACATTCGGCTCGGCAACGACGCTTCCATCCCAGGCCCTGAACCCGTCGAGCACGACGCTGAGCTGGTGTGTGCCCTCGAGCAGCTGGATGACGGCCGGCGTCTCACCGACACGCTGTTCGCCCGCAAAAATGGTTGCGCCGGGCGGCTCGGATGATATGTCGATATTGGCCCAGCGCGGGATGAGCTGAACGTTGACAACATCATGATGTCCCAGTCCCGCAACCTGAATAACGTCGGCATACGGCAAATACCGCCTGGAACGCACGATGACGCTATGCTCGCCCGGTTGCAATTCGACCGGGCCGAATGGCGCCGGACCGACGAAGTTATCGTCGATCGTTACCACGGCGTCTGCAGCGGGGTCGGTCGTAATCGTGACCTGCCCCGGTAATCTGCGCATGCGGATCTCGATGGTCTTGCTGGGCTCATCGTCGACAACGAAACTTTGACTCACGTCGTAGTAACCCTGCTTTTGGACCTTGACCGTGTAGTCACCGGTGCGCAGCAGTACACGGTCGCCGATGGGCAGCCGAAACCACCCACCACTGATCGCGACAGTGTCCGGTTCGGCGGGATCTACGTCGAACTGGATTGATTTTGAACTGAACAGCACATACGACGTCAGCAACAGCACGGCCAGGCCGCCGCCGACGATGACCTTGAGCGGGCTCTTGTCAGGCCCGGGCGATGCGGCTAGTGTCTCGGCGGCGCGTCGAAAAGCCGTTGGCGCTATCGCTTCCTGCCCGGACTGGCCGCCGCTATCTGCCAGTTCGGGCGGTTGCGTGATGTACGCGCTGTCCTCGAGTCGAACGTCCAGCGTCAACCGATTGTCGGTCGCCAGCACACGAATGCGGCTGCCGAAAAACTGCAGCTCGTCGCCGTCGACGAGGCGGCGGCTCGCCAACAGTGGCTCACCGTTGATGCCCATCGATTCGTCCCGGCCCACAGGCTGTACGAAAGGAGCGCCGTCCAGCAGATCAAACAACATGACCGGCCCGCCCCCGGGGCCCGGCAAGCGCAGTTCACAATCGCTGCCTGTGCCGACGCGTAATGGCAGTTGATCGGCGTCAATGCGTCGCTCGCCTTCTACATCCCTGATAATAAGGTGATCGAAACTCAAATCTGTTCCTCGCAACGGACGATGATCGGCTGCATGTCGATTTCCGGCGCGACCCTGAATTCCAGCCGCACGTCACGATATCCGGACCGACTCCCCACCGCTACGTATGTGCCTGGCAGCAAGTTGACTTCTCGCCGGTCGAAGCTGCCGAGTCTGCCAACCTTGTAGATGGACACATTCGTAAGACTGTCCGAGACCAACTGCACTGTGAGAGGAGTCGCGGCGCGCTTCAACAATCGGCCCAGCTCATTTCGCTGATCGGTGAGCCGCGACCCGAGAGTCGGCATTCTGGTGATATCGACGACGAGTTGCGTTGCGGCTCGCATTGTTGCCGGCGCGCTCAGGGTGTCAGGATTGGCGATGTAACTGTCAAGCCGACCATGCAGCGCCGCCATTTGCTGCGCCTGCCGCAAACCCTCTTGTGCGAACACCAGGTCGCCATCAAGATCGAGTATGCTTTCGTAGGTGTCTACGACGTCGTCCCATCGCTCGCCTTGCTCGAGCGACCGGGCCTTTCGTTGCAGCGCCCCGATTTGGTTAAGCCGTACACCCTGATCAACCTGCTGCAATCCGTCCGCCGGCTCCGGCGATTCCGGTTTCAAAGATTGCGCCATGCGAAACGCCGCTCGCGCCGAAAGAAATTCACCGAGCGTTAGCGCTTCCAGACCCTCGGTCATGCGCTGGTCAAAATCCATCTGATTTATCGCCGCCAGTACGCGCTGCAGCCCCACGTGCGCCGGCTCCCACGCGGGATCAATTTCGACCGCTCGTGCGAAATTCTGCTGAGCTGCATCGAGTTCAAGATTCTCTTCAAGTGCAAGCCCCCGGTCGATCAATGACAGCACCGTGTCCAGATTGCGCGCACGATGCAGGCCGGCAAGAGCGACGGCATGACTCGGGCTGATCGCGACTGCCAGATCAAACTGGCGCAGCGCCTCGACCGTGTCGGCGCGATCGAGGGCCGTCTGTGCGTCAGTCATCGTCCTTGCAAATATGCGATCGACTTCGTCCAGAAGAGGCGCAGTGATTTCGATCGCTTCGTTGTACTTTTCGCCGGCCGTTGCATAGTCCCTCGCCAGGTACGCCTGATCGCCCTCCGCGTACGCCGCCTGGGCACGTTTGAATCTGAGCCCGCCCCAGCGCTGCACGGCTCTCTGCTCCAGCGTCTCCATTTTCGACAGCAGTTCTCCCAATATCGTCTCGGTCGCCGCGCGTGCCTGTACACGTACGTCACGACCGGCGAGGTCAGCGATGTTCTCGCTGAAGCTGACACCGCTGCGACCTTTTATCTGCTCACGATCCGTCGACGCCGCTTCATCCTCTTGCGTCGAAACCGCTTGCGAACCATCCGTCGTCAGCGTTTTCGGCAGGATAAACACAACGCCGATGAGCATTAGTGCCAGCGCGACCAGACTGATACTCAGCATCCTTGGGCTGATGCCGCGTTCGCGAGCCTGCACCGGTGGCTGAGGCGATGTCGCCGCGTGCCTGCGCGCCACGCGAATGGATTCGCTCTTCGTAATGACGTCGTCGCGCGCAACGCTTGCACCACCGGTATAGCGACTCGGCGCAGCCGCCGCCGCGAACCCCAAAGCTGCAAGTCCAGCTGTGACGGCCTCGGCGTCCGGCCGTTGTTGGGGCTTCTTGTCCAGCATTCTCGCGACGAGTTGCTGCAAATCGGGCGAGATCGTTGCACCGTCGGAAGCCAGCAGCGGTGGCGGCACAGTATTCCGAATGTCGTCGGCCGTCGCCGATGATGAATACGGGGAATGCCCGCTGACCAATTCGTAGATCAGTCCTCCCAGCGCAAATATGTCGTCCGACGGTTGCGCGGCGGCGCCATCGAGCTGCTGCGGACTGGCCGCTATAAGTGATCCCCCGGGTGCGCCTCCGCCGAGATCTGCCTCATCGCTTGCGGCGACCCCGAAATCGATGAGGTACGGCGCGCCGTTGCGATCCAGCAGAATATTGCTTGCCTTGATATCGCGGTGCACCACTCCCTTTCCGTGCGCATACCGCAGCGCGTCCGCGAGCAACCCGATCGGTGGCAACGAGTCTTCGAGTGGCGCGCCACATAACACGCTGATGTTGGGACCGTCGATAAACTGCAGGCTGTAAAAAGGCCCATCAGGATCGTCGTGAAATTCGAACACTCGCACGATGTGCGCGTGCATGAGACGTATGCTCAACTGCCACTCGCGCCGCAATGTGTCAGCGCCACCGCCGTCATCGACCAGTATCTTCAGTGCAACCGACGCACGCGTCATTCGATCTGACGCCAGCCAGGTCTGGGCGGCGCCGCCCGCGCCGAGCCTGCGATTCAGTGTGTAGCGATGGGCGAGTTGTGTTCCGTTACTGAGTTGACGCATCGATTGCCGACTGCTCATCCCGCCGGTTGGGGGACACGCACCGGCGAACTGACATCGACCGGCTCCGTGAATCCGGTATCGGCCTCATAAATTTGCCGCAAAAGCCTTCGCCAGCTTTCGTACTGGGCGGCCGCCGTGCCGGTCAGCCGCCTTGTCTGGCCTTCGACTTCGACAACCATTGGCGCAGCTTCCGAGCCAAACGACTCCGACAACTCCCGAATGGCCTCGATGTGCAGCTGTGACTCCGCACGTCGCGTAATTCCGCCCATGATACGGTTGAAGCCCTCAGTAATACCGATGTTTTGCAAGCTTCTGTTGACGCGCCGCTTGGAACGGCTGTTGCTGTCCGTATCAACTGCCAGGGAGCCGGCGAGTATGACGACCCCCATCAAGGATTGCAGAGCGGCGGATCGCCGAACCTGGCGGAAATTTATGGATTCTTCACGTGAGATTTTGCGCCAGGAATTGTATGGAATCGCGATACCGTAGTAGAAATTGGCGTAATGCTCGTTGATCGTATCGACAACCAGCCGGTCGCGTTCGCGAATCTGACGCAATCGCACGACCGCCGGATCGTTCTCTGCCGGCAGCCGGGCGACTGAATAAATACCGTCCTTATTCGTCTGCAGGTGCTCACCATAAGCCAGCGGCGACATGTCCGCGAAAAATTGCAGTTCCGATACCTGACGAATCCGAGAAATCTCTTTTGCCGGCAGTTGACTCGCGTAGGTGTGCAGATCGTTCGCAATGTCATTGAATACTTTCTGGTACGGATCCTGACGACGGTCACGGTTTTCGGAATACGACGAAACGCCGGTCTGCGCGCTGTACAATTTGTTGTACCAGCGTTTCCCCGTCGCATCGGCGACCGTGATTCTCAGCGTTATGTACTCACCGTCAGACTTCTCGATTTCGCCGCTGATTATGATATCGGTGAACACACTTCGCGACGGGATTACTCGGACTGCGCCCCACTGCCCGGTTCCCTGCATCGTCGTTTTCAGGTGGTACGCCAGGTACCGCGACTCCGCCGCGCGTATGTCTCCATGAATGCCCGAGTCGATCGGATCGTTCGAGTCCGGTACGCCATCAGCCAACTCGACGATTCCGACATCCAGCAACAAGGACTCATCGGCCGGCGTGTCAGCGACCAGCAACTCGGTTTCTTCGGCAACGATGACTTCGTTGACGCTGCAGCCTGGCACTACGACGCAAAGCGCTGTAACCAGTAGCAATATTTCCCTTATGTCGCGCAAACCGACTCCTTATGGTATGTCGCACTCACAGGTCTTTGTATTTTCGATATTCCACCCAGAGGCGCTCGCGTAGCTCGGGATCCTCCTCAGCCAGTGCGGCCTCACGCAATTGCCGCGAGATGATGTCGTCGTCAACGGTCACCGGAATGTCATCCGGTGTGCGCTCGCGGATCTCCTGATCCGACATGCCTGCGATCGGCGATTCACGCGTTGGGGCGCTGCGATTTGCGACAGTGACCGAGCCCCCGCTGGATCCGCCCGCCGACTGGTCGCCGAGGCTGATCCCTCCCCCCGAACCACTGCCGGACCCGCTACCGCCGAAGCCTTCGGTATTGCGGCCCACAGCGGCGATTTCACGCTGCTCTTCCAGCAGAACCTCGTCGAAGCCACCAACCGACTCTTCGAGTTCGCGACCGAGGCGCGCGGCACGCTCAGCGCCGCTTTCGGCCGGAAATTGTCCGATGCCACCAGCACCGCCGGTTCCCGCGACCCCGCCGCCGCCCTCGCCGCCGGAGGCCGAGGCCGCTTCGCTGTCGCTATCGCTGTCCGAGCCGCCGCCACCTCCGAGGCACTCGCCCGCCTGACCCATACCGCCGACACCGCCCGGCAATTCGCCCGTATCGCCGCAGTCGGAATTGCTGTCACCGTCGCTGTCGGCATCCGCATCGCCATCGCCATCGCCGCCGGCTCCCGCGCCCGGAAATCCACCGGGCATTTCAATTTGCGGCATGCTGCCGACACTGCCCGCAGATCCATCGCTACCGCCCATGGACCCGCTGTCACCGGTTGTGGAGCTACCGTCCGACGAACCGCCACTGCTGCCCGTGGAACCGCCACTGCTGCCCGTGGAACCGCCACTGCTATCCGACGAATCGCCACTGCTGCCGGACGAGCCGCCGCTGGGAGCCGGCATCCCGCCCGAGGACGGTGGCGTCGGCATGCCCGCCCCGCCCGGTGGAGTGATGGCCTGGGTCTTGCACCCGGCCGTCACAATCGCCGCGACAACGGCAAGCAATGCCGGCCTTAGCCAGCGAGAATTCGAAATGGAAGTTTGACTGTGCTTCATCGACGTACACCTCATTGATGGCGAGTCTTCACGCCTGAATCACGTTTCGCCGCCGCAGCCCGATCGCTCCGGTATCGCTACGTTTGAGCTGTCGAGACACGTTTGAGTTCCCTTTCAATCTACACGAAATCGCGTATGAAGATGTGCTCCTGTATTCACGCTGACGATAATACGGCGCCGCAGCGTGATCAATAGCTTCCATAATCCAGCATACAGACCGCGGAACGTTGTGACTTGCGATGCATAACATGTTGATTTTATGTTATTTAGCGTTGAACGTGCAGTGTGCAGCAAGGAGCCCTGATCGCCGCCGCGGGCGTCCTGTGCCGGTCACGGAGTCTTGCGATAAAGAATCAGCGACAAATCGTCCGGCTTGCACGGTTTGCTGCTGTGATCGGACACCATACGGTGATGCGCGAGATCGATAACGGCCTCAACCGCTCGATCCAGCGGCCCTTTGCGAACGCGCTCGACAATTTCGTCGAAATGCACGTTGTCCGTCAGTCCGTCACTCGCGAGCAGCACCGTGTCTCGCGGTTTGAGTTCGAGCATGGCGCCGACATCGATGCGCATGTCACTCATGCCGACAAAATTCGACACGAGATGCCGTTGCGCATGATGCAGCGCCGCCCTCTCATCCAGGAATCCGGCCTCGACCGCGAAACCCGTCGGCGAGTGTGCCGTCGTCTGTAACTTGAGCTGGCCGCGCTGTCCGACGATCATCGCTTCCGAGTCGCCAATTTGGTACGCGCGCGCGATCAGCCCTTCGATCGTCACGACAGTCAGTGTCGTGGCCGATCCACTGGCGAGACCCATCACGGCCTTGTTAGCGGCTTCGATGCCATTGAGAATCGCGTTTCTGAGCAACATCGTTTCAGCCATGGCCGCCTGCAATGACGCGATCATTGTTTGGATTGCCATCAGTGACGCGCGTTTGCCGGCGGGTAAGCCGCCCGCGCCATCGGCAATGACGAGAACGACCGCTTGCGGGCCCCAGGGAATGATCGCAACGGTGTCTTCGTTTTCCGTTTGCTTGTCGGGCGAGCGGCACGTATAGGCGATCATGATGCCACCGCCGACAGGAGCAGTTTGCATGTCCGGTGCGGTCGCTCCGTCCAGCAATATGATGCGATCAGACAATTGCGTCATCTGTGTACATCCCTGGCCGCGCGACTACTCACGCCGCACGGGCTCGCGGCACCAGGCGCAGTAGTTCCAGAACTCCTGTGCGATACCCCACCTGCACGCCTTGCACGAACTGCGGCCACCGGGCATTTTCCAGCGTCGCCGGACCTTTGTCCGACACCACGGGCAATAACGCATGAACATCATGAGCCCGCCGCGACAACGCGCATTGCTACAACGCACGGTGTAGCGCCGATCCGGATAGCGGCGCGTGACTTCCTCGACAAATCCGGGCCCGTAGCACCATGCACAGTAATCCCAGTCATTCTTGACGCCACGCTCGCAGCGTGGGCAACTCGACGGGAGCGTCGATTCGGAGCCGCGCGCCGGATTGTCAAAACCACACCAGGGGCATGCCTGCATGCTTTCCGCGACGGGGCCTTCGCAACGGCGGCACTGGTGGCGCGTGTCGAGAACCTTGCGAAATTTGCGCTGAAATTCACGCCACTGAAGCTGGCGCCAGGACGTGCCTGCCTTCGTGCCGTTGCGCGCCTTGATGCGTTTTTGCTTGCGTGCGTGGCTGCGGGGACGTTCAAATGCCGCCAGCATCTGCGTAGCGTCACGATATCGTTTCGCCGGGTCGAGCTGGATCGCCTTGCGCAGCATCGCGACAAATTCGGGCCGGACTCGGGCCGACAGGCGCTCGTGTCCCACCATCGGCCATGCGAATGGCCACTCGGGCAAGCGGCCTGAGAAAAGTCTGTACAGGACGAGCCCGAGCGAGAAAACATCGGACTGAAATTTCGGCCGGCCCATCGCCTGCTCCGGCGCAATGTAATCGATCGTGCCTGACCCGGACGCCTTTACGGTGCGCAGGCTGATCTTGGCGAAACCAAAATCGGCCAGTCTCAATTGATCGCCGGGAAACAGAATGAAATTCTCGGGCTTGATGTCGCAATGGATGATCTTGTGTTCATGCGCATGCGCCAGTCCGGCCAATGCCTGACCCGCAAGGTCGAGCGCTCGCGCGGTGGAAATGCGGCGCTCGAGCCGATCCGCTAGCGATTCTTCTCCAAGCTCCATGGCGATGACGAAATGTTCGCCGATGTAGCTGGCATTCAGAACCGGCAGGATATTGGGATGTCCGAGCTTTGCCGCAACCTGCACTTCGTGCAGGAATTCCTCGTGGCCGGTATGCCCGCTTTCCTTGGGTATCTTCAGGGCAACACGAGTGCGATGAATCGTGTCGTAGGCCCGATATACATCAGCCAGCGGACCCGACGCAATGCGGCCCGAAATCCTGTATTTGCCGATCTTTTGCCGGGCCCTGAGCAATGCCGGTCACACTCCGTTGTCTTAATGACTGCAACGCATGGATGCGCCGCAATCATTGGGTGTGTCGCCGGCTGAGTCAAGCGCTATCAAATCGCTGCTCGTGCTGCTTCAGCGCATCGAGTCATCAATATTTACTACAATGTGCACACGCCAAACAGGGGGGCGTCAGTGGGCAACTCCGGAATCCGCAGAATTCTTCGCGCCACTCGTTATTCGGCGCAGGGCTTCGCACATGCGTGGAGACACGAAGCCGCCTTCCGTCAGGAAGTCGGTCTGACTCTGGTCCTGGTACCGGCTGCCGTCTGGCTCGGCCGCAGTGGGATAGAGCGGCTGTTACTGATTGCCTGCTGTGTTTTGGTACTCATTGTCGAGTTATTGAATTCAGCCATCGAGGCAACTGTCGATCGTATCGGCGAAGAACACCACGAACTATCGGGGCATGCAAAAGACCTTGGCTCCGCTGCCGTATTCGTAAGCCTCGTGATCGTCGTGGCGGTTTGGGCGACCGTCGCCTGGCTGCGGTTCCTGTCCTAGTACTCGGTCGAGGCGCGGCAGAACACTCAATTGCTGGAGCGCACGCGTTGCACTGCCTGCCTCCAACCGGCCAGCAGGGACTCTCGCCGATCGCCGGACATGGCCGGATCGAATACGCGATCGCGACGCCACAACGCCGCAACGTCGTCGATCGAAGCAATAATCCTGCTCTGGTAAGCAGCCAGGTACGCGGCGCCAAGTACCGTTGATTCGACGTTCTCCGGCCGTTCGACCGGGATGCCCAGAATGTCTGCAAGGAATTGCAGAAACCAGTTATTGGCAACCATGCCGCCATCGACACGAATCACATTTGGCGCAACACCGTCGTTCGACATGGCATCGATAAGGTCTCGTGTTTGGAACGCAACGGCCTGCAATGTCGCCGTGACGATCTGCTCGCGGCCGCTGCCGCGTGTCAGGCCGAGTATCGCTCCACGGGCATGCGGGTCCCAATAAGGCGCACCAAGACCCGTGAACGCAGGAACGACATGGACATCGTCGACGACGCCGCACGCCGCAGCAATCTTCTCCGTGTCCGACGCAGCGGCGATGACATGCAGCTCGTCACGCAGCCACTGAATTGCCGAGCCCGCGATGAACACACTGCCTTCAAGTCCATAGGTTACCGCGCCATCGAGGCGGCTCGCGATGGTCGTCAACAACTGGTTCTGGCTGCGCAGTGCGTTGTCGCCCGTATTCGTGATGACGAAACAGCCCGTCCCGTAGGTGCTCTTGGTCATGCCCTTGCGGAAGCCGGCCTGGCCAATCAGCGCTGCCTGTTGATCTCCAGCGATGCCGCACACGGGTACAGTGCCACCGAGCGTGCATTCGTCGGTAACGCCGAAATCAGCGGCGCAATCCAGCACCTCGGGCAACAGCGATGCCGGGATGTCGAACAGCCCAAGCAGTTCGTCGTCCCAGGCCTGAGTGTGAATGTTAAACAACATCGTACGGGAAGCATTGGTCGCATCGGTCGCATGGACGCGACCACCGCTCAAACGCCACAGCAAGAAGCAATCGACCGTGCCAAAGGCCAGCTTGCCATCGTTCGCGAGTTGCCGCACACCGTCAACATTGTCGAGAATCCACGCAACCTTCGTCGCCGAAAAGTATGGATCGAGGCGCAAGCCGGTCTTCTCAATGACTTTCGTCTCTGCGCCATTTTCCTTTAGCGCCTCACACTGCCCGGCCGTGCGACGGTCCTGCCACACGATTGCGTTGTAGACGCAACGGCCGGTCTGCCGGTCCCAGATCAACGTAGTCTCACGCTGGTTCGTGATCCCGATCGCGGTGATATCGGCAGCCCTTGCACCTGCACCCCGCATGGCTTCGCGCGTAACGCTTTGCACGGAACCCCAGATAGCTTCCGGGTCGTGTTCGACCCAACCGGGCTGCGGATAATGCTGAGCGAACTCCTGCTGAGCGCTGGCGACGGCAGAAGCATCGTGACCGTAAATTACGGCACGGCTGCTACTTG
Source organism: Pseudomonadota bacterium (assembly GCA_022560695.1). Lineage (GTDB taxonomy): Bacteria > Pseudomonadota > Gammaproteobacteria > Steroidobacterales > Woeseiaceae > UBA1847. The sequence continues at coordinate 22,476 of JADFSP010000017.1, read as the reverse complement.
TGCCCTGATCGATGGCCAGTAAATAGCGCTTACTCATCGGGGCGCTCCCGACCGCGAAAAAGTGGGGTCGAACCGAAGTTTTTGTTTGACGAAGCCACTTGGTCACCCATTATCTTACGAAAAACTTCGGTTCGACCCCACTTTTTTCTTTTTTCGACCCCACTTTCTCTAATCCTCTGCGAGTTCGGCAATATCGCGAAAACAGGCCAGCGCGTCCGGATTTTCCAGCGCCTCGGCATTCGCCACACGTTCGCCATGCACGACAGCACGAACTGCGATTTCAACGATCTTGCCGCTCTTGGTTCGTGGAATCTCCGCAACGGCGACGATTTTCGCCGGTACATGCCTCGGTGTCGTGTTTTCCCTGATCACGTTGCGAATTCGATGGCACATGGCGTCATCAAGTTGCGCGCCCGATCGCAGTACGACGAACAGCACGATACGAACATCGTCTCCCCAGCGCTGTCCAATCGCGATGCTCTCAAGGACTTCATCGAGTTTTTCGACCTGCCGGTATATCTCAGCGGTGCCAATGCGCACGCCGCCGGGATTCAGTACCGCGTCCGAGCGACCATGAATGATAATGCCGCCACTGGCCAGCAGTTCGGCAAAATCACCGTGCGCCCACACGCCGGGAAACCGCTCGAAATAGGCGGCACGATAGCGGCTGTCGTCTTCGTCGTTCCAGAAACCGACCGGGGTTGACGGGAACGGCCTCGTGCACACAAGTTCGCCTCGTTGTCCAATAACCGAGTTGCCATGTTCGTCAAATATTTCCATGGCCATGCCGAGGCTACGACACTGCAATTCCCCGCGGCGCACCGGCAGAATTGGATTACCGATCGCGAAGCAAGCCAGGAGATCGGTGCCACCGGCTATTGACGATAACTGGAGGTCATCGCCAATCGCATCGTAAACGTAATCAAAACTCTCCGGCGCGAGCGGCGAACCCGTCGACAAGACGGCGCGCAGGTCAGGCAAGCGGAACTCATCTTTCGGCCTGATGCCGGCTTTCTCCAGCGCAGAAATGTATTTCGCGCTCGTGCCAAACACCGTGACGTTTTCCCGCTCCGCCATCTTCCACAGAACGCGGCCATCAGCAAAGAAAGGCGAACCGTCGAAGAGAATGAGCGTCGCGCCGCTGGCCAGCCCGCTCGCGAGCCAGTTCCACATCATCCAACCGCAGGTCGTAAAGTAAAAGAGTCTGTCATCTTCCCCGAGGTCGCAGTGCAGCACGTGTTCCTTCAGGTGCTGTAACAATGTCCCGCCATGGCCGTGCACGATGCATTTTGGAGCGCCTGTCGTGCCCGAGGAGTACATGATGAACAGCGGATGGTCGAACGCGACCGATGCGAAAGACAGCGTCGATTCGGTGACAACGAAATCGTCCCACCTCACAACATTCGTTGCGGTCCCGGTCCCTGCTTCATCGCTTGCGAACGGCACGAGTACCGTTTTTTTTATGCTCGGTATACGCTCGATGATCCCGGCAATCGTCGGCATCGAGTCGATGCGTTTACCGTCGTACATGTAGCCGTTCGCGGCAATAAGGACCTTCGGCTCAATCTCCCCGAAGCGGTCGACAACGCCGTTGATGCCGAAATCGGGTGAACAAGATGACCATACTGCGCCCATACTCGCGCTCGCCAGCATGGCGATGATGGCTTCGGGGCAATTAGGTAGGAATCCGCCAACGCGATCGCCTTTGCCCACACCCGCGCGGCGCAGACCTGCGGCGGCGTCTGCGACGGCCTGGCGCAGTTCGTCAAAACTCAGTTCGCGTCGACTACCGTCCTCGCCGCAGCAGACCAGCGCCGGCCGTTCGCCACTGAATCGCAATAGATGCGCGGCATAGTTTATCTCGCTGCCGGCGAACCATCCCGCATCCATGATGTTATCGGGGCGGCTGATCGTGTGGCTTGCGGTGACGCTGAATTCGACGCCGCAAAACTCACACAATGACTCCCAGAAGGAAGCTGATTCCTCGATAGACCACCGGTGCAGATCGTCATAATTGTCGAACCCGTTGTCTGACATGAAGCGGTACATCGAGGAAGATTGTTGCCGCTTCTTTCCAGGCGTCCAGATGATCGGATTTTCGGTCGTTGTGTTTTTCATTGCCTGTAAGTCTGTCGGACATAGGCGATCGTAGCGAGGCGCTTCAGTATGCACATAACATCACTTGTGTCCACGCCCCGCAGAAGGTGATACTCAACCAGTCAGCAAGGCAACAAGATGGCAGCAAAGTGACCGCAACGATTCCTGACACAATGCATGCGATTACGATCGAAACGCCGGGCGGGCCGGAGGTTCTGCGTATCAGCTCTCAAGCAGTGCCGACGCCTGGCGATCGTGAAGTCCTCGTGCGGGTTGCGGCAGCCGGGGTTAATCGCCCCGACTGCCTGCAGCGCCTTGGCCGGTATCCCGTACCCCCGGACGCCAGCCCGCTGCCCGGACTCGAAATTGCGGGTGAAGTTGTGGCAGCGGGCGGTTCTGCCAGCCGCTGGCGGCTTGGCGATCGGGTTATGGCGCTGACCCATGGCGGCGGCTATGCGGAGTATTGCAACGCCCACGAGGACCATTGCCTGCCGATACCGACCGGAATGTCGCTTACCGAGGCTGCCGCCATTCCCGAGACGTTTTTCACTGTCTGGTACAACGTCTTCATGCGCTGCAAGCTCAGGGATGGCGAAACGTTTTTGGTGCACGGCGGCTCGAGCGGCATTGGTTCGACTGCGATTCAGCTGGCGAAGGCATTCGGCTGCGTGGTCATCACGACGGCAGGCTCCGACGAGAAATGCAGATTTTGCGAGAATCTCGGCGCCGACCGGGCAATCAATTACCGCGACGAGGACTGGCAGCAAATCGTCGGCAACTACACCGGTGGTCGGGGCGTCGATGTGTTACTCGACATGGTTGCCGGCCCTTACATGCAAAAAAACCTCGATTCGATGGCCCGCGACGGCAGATACGTGATCATCGCATTCCTGCAAGGACCGGTCGCGGAATTGAACATGCGCGTCGTGGTCGCAAAGCGGCTTACACTAACGGGCTCCACGCTGCGGCCCCAGACAATCGAGGAGAAGACGCAGATCGCGAAAAGTTTCGCCGAAAATGCTTTGCCACTGCTTGAATCGGGCGCAATCGCTCCCACAATCTATGAGACATTTGCACTGCGAGACGCCGCGCTGGCGCATGAACTGATGGAAAGTAGCCGTCACATGGGCAAGATCGTTCTGACTGTGGCTGACGAATCAATGAAAAAGGAATTATCGTGAATCAAACAGTGATTTGGGTAGCCGCCGTAGCGCTGCTTGTCGCAGTGTCCTGGCTGATGTTTCGAAACAAGTCCGGCCGGCCTGTGCCTGACATTTTGCGTACCGGAAAACCATTGCCCGATTTCGCGGCGGTCGATGAACAGAGTGATCCGGTTCGGTCGACCGATCTGATCGGATCTGCGACGGTGATGCTTTTCGTCCGCGGTAGCTGGTGTCCATTCTGCAGCTCGCAGGTCGAGGACCTGACGTCCTATTACAAGGATATCGTCGATCTCGGCGGCAAGCTCATTTTCGTGACACCGAAACCGCTCGAGACGACCCGTCGCGTCGCCGATTTTTTCGAAGTCGAGTTCGACTTCTGGCTCGACGAGTCACTTGGCGTTGCAAAGCAGCTCGGTCTGTTGCACCAGTTGGGCGTGCCGGAAGAATTCAACAAGGAATACGGTGGCGATACGGTGTGGCCGACTGCACTGGTCATCGATCCGGCGGGCATCATTCGTTTTGTCGAGCTGTCGAAGCACATATCCGACCGGCCGGATCCGAAAGTACTACTGGCGGAGTTACGCCGGGCGGTCAGCGCCTGATAGACGTTCAATCGGCGGCGGCGATGATCTGCCGCGCCTGCGCGTCGGCAATGACGTTGGTCGGCTCACCTTTTCTTGCTGCTTCTTCGAATATTCCCGTGAGCCGCGGACCGATTTCTGCGACCAGTTGCGTCACGCCTTCGTCTCCGATGTCACCGTCATATTCGCAAGCGACATTGATGATGCCACCACCGTTGATCACGTAGTCGGGCGCATACAGTATGCCCGCATCGGCCAGACGCTGGCCGTCCTCGAGCGTCTCGAGCTGATTGTTCGCGCCACCCGCAATGATCGCCGTCTGTAACTTCGGAATTGTGGTCCGGTTCAGGATTGCCCCGAGAGCACACGGCGCAAGAACGTCCACAGACTGATACAAGATTTCGTCAGGCGCCACTCCGGTCGCACCGAATTCATCGCATATTCTTTGCACGCGCGCGTCGTCGATGTCGGCAACCTTGAGCGACGCGCCTGCTTCGACGAGAAGCTTGCACAAATGGTAACCGACGTGGCCGACGCCCTGGACGGCGACACTCAATCCGCTCACGTCATGGCGGTCGAGCTTGAATCTTGCCGCCGCCTCGATGCCGCAGAATATGCCGAATGCAGTTTTTGGCGACGGGTCTCCACCCGCCTTCCCGCCGGCCGTCGGCAGGCCCGTTACATGTTTCGTCGTGCGCGCGATTGTCTGCATTATTTGCACGGTCATGCCGACGTCTTCCGCCGTAATATAGTCGCCATTCAAGGTATCGACGAAATTGCCAAAGCGCTCGAACAGCGCGTCAGAGCCATTGAAGTCGGATGTCTTCATGATCACTGCCTTGCCGCCACCGAAGTGCAGGCCGGCCATCGCGTTCTTGTAGCTCATGCCTTGCGACAATCGCAGCACGTCGTGCAATGCCTCGGCGTCGCTGGCATAGTTCCACATACGGCAGCCGCCTGCAGCCGGACCGAGTGCAGTGGAATGAATCGCGATGATGGCCTGCAGGCCGGTTTTTGCATCGCTGCAAAACAGCACGCGCTCGTGATCATCAAATGCCGTATCGGTGAAAACGGACATGGCCATCCTCGGCTTGCAGTAGGCAATTCGGTTGGGAAGCCGAACCAGCGCGCGGATTCTAGCATCGACAGGCGCGGGATTCACAGCGATCATCGGCGAGTCACGGCCCGCTCAGTCGCTAGAACGGCACACCGACCGCCTTGCACAAGAATTTCATGTACGGCGTCGCTGCCTTAAAGGCCGTCTCGACCCTGCGTTGAAACAGGGGATGCAAACAGTCGCCGACTTCCATGTTCTTGATCGCAATGAAACTCTTGCGCTTGATGTCTTCGATCAATTCGTGATCTTTGCTGAACCCTCGCGGTGGACGCTTAAGTGACTCGCCGCCGAGATCGAAATGCCGCCGGAAGCCACGGTCGCCGACAGCATGCTGCCAATCCGTGCCGTTGAATGCGATGCGTTCGCGAATCGCGAGCAGTGCCTCCGGTTCCGGGCGCCACATGCCAACACCAATGAATACTTCGGCTGGATCGACATGCACGTAATATCCAGGTGAATGCACGTTCCTGGCCTGCTCATGACGAAATTGGATACCGATGTTTGTCTTGTAAGGTAATTTGTTGTTCGAAAATCGTGTGTCGCGATAAACGCGCATCAGTGATCCGCCGACTCGCGTCGGCAGCGCTACAAAATGCGGTGCAAGTTTCGCGAGCGGTTCCTGCATTGACTGGATGAAACGTAGAGCGACGTCGAGGACCAGTTCCTCATAGCGGCTCTTGTTTACCTTGAACCAATCGCGATTATTATTTGCCGAGAGTTCTTCGAGGAATGAAATCGTGTCCTGCTCGAAGCTCGCGTAACGTGCCGGCATCAACCCCGACCTTCCCCGGACTCACTTTGCGGATGCAGATACATGTCAGATTCGTCCTCACCTTCTCTTGGCGCAAGACAAGCAAAGTCCTTCTCGATGAGAATGGCCAATTTCTCTCCTTCGACGAGTGGCTGCTCACCCCTGATCGAGACTTGCTCAATCGTCGCCCACGCAAGCACGCTGGTCTCCGGAAGTCGCACCGTCAGCCCTTTGTCGGATAAGAAGGCGTCCGGCGTGACGCTCGCGGGACTACTTTCGACCTCATAGCGAAATTCCCGGCCGTCCGGAAAACGGGTACACGCAGACACAAGTCCCTCGTGACGCAAGGTATCAACCTCGGTCTTTGTCAGTCGCAGACGAATCGAGTTATTTCGAATTCGCAGTTTCACGATGTCCTGTATTGACACCCAGGTTCGATCGTGGAATCTGTCCAGGTGTTTCGCCGCTTGCATGAACGGTGACTGCTGCCGCAGGCGGGCAGCATCGTATCCGCCGTCATGAGCGATTGCAGGCGAATCACCGCCCCGTTGTCGGCGACGCAATGCTTGAGTGCTTTGATTGCCGGGAACAGCAATCGCTGAAAACGATTCTCAGCTGTTATGCACGGGCATCTGAGTGCCAGCGGCTACTCAGCCATTACTTTTTCGGCTTGCGGTCCTTTCTGACCCTGCGTCACTTCCATGGTGACTTTCTGACCCTCTTTGAGAGTCTTGAATCCTTCCATCATTATCGCGCTGTGATGCACAAACACATCCTTGCCATCTTCGCGTTCGATAAATCCAAATCCCTTGTCATCGTTGAACCATTTAACGGTTCCCGAAACTCTTTCTTCTGACATAGTTACCTCAATACATACTTACTTACCCGAGCCGGTTTGAATTCGCCCGACCGGTGCACGGCGCATCGTACCCGCAAAAATGGCTGGAGGCTCGTCATTGGCATGATCGAATCGCCCTGAATGCGCATGCAGGCACTTAAACACTGCTTTTTTATAGGGTTTTTCGTAATTTCCGCGCCGCCATGGATACCGCAGGCACCCGCGCCGAGTCCGCGAAAATACCGCGAATTGCGCAATTGAAATGGCCGTCAGTGGCGCTTTTGAACGTAACTTCGATCCAGCTTGCTGACGGAATTGCAGCCGACGAGGGCCATCGTTCGTTCTACCTCGCTGTGCAACAGGGTGAGCGCTCGTTCGACACCGGCCTGACCGCCCGCGGCCAGTCCAAAAAGGTAACCACGCCCGATACTGCATACGTTCGCGCCCAGCGCGAGTGCCTTGACAACATGGTTGCCGCGCCGAATTCCGCCATCGCAAATAATTTCGAGGCGGTCGCGCAAAGCATCGGCAACCGCAGAGATACAATCCACCGGGGCGGGTGCCGAGTCGAGTTGACGTCCTCCGTGATTCGACAACATGACAGCCGTCGCGCCCGAGTCGGCCGCCTTTCGGCAGTCTTCCACTGTCAGCAGCCCCTTGATGACGAGCGGCCCGCTCCAGCGACCTGCCAACCACTCAACATCCCGCCACGTCAGCGAACGGTCGAGCTGGCTGTTTATGTAGTCCATGACGCCCGACTTCACCCGCCTTGCCGCATGGTCATCGCTCGTGATGTTCACCATCTCGAGATCCTTTCGCAGTATCACTCGTGCCAGCCAGTCTGCATGACGCACGAAGCTCAGAGCGCTCCGCCAGCGAAACTTCGGAGCTGCGGACAGGCCGTAAACGTGATCGCGTTCGCGATTTCCTGCGACCGGCGTATCCACTGTCAAACATAGCGCCGCATAGTTCTGTGCCTTGCAACGCTCAATGAAATTGTCTGTCAGGCCACGATCCTTGAAGACGTAGATCTGGTACATCATCGGACAATTTCCCGCCCTGGCGACGTCTTCGATCGTGGTCGTTCCAACTGTCGACAAGCTGTAGATTGTGCCGAATTTTTCGGCGGCGCGTACAACTGCAGTTTCACCGTCCCGGTGGAATAGCTTCGAGGCACCTGTGGGCGATATCATGACGGGCCAGTCGATCGCCTGGCCGAATATCGTCGTCTTGAGATCGATGTGGCTGACATCAGACAGCTGCGACGGCAGCAATTCGTATTCATTGAACGCATCGGTGTTGCGCGCGAGTGTAAGTTCATCGTCGGCGCCACCATCCAGGTAGTGGAAGACCGGCAACGGAAGTCGCCGCCGCGCAACGCGCCGAAGATCGAATATATTATTGCAATCCGCGAGCTTCACGCACGCAGGGTATCACGGATATTTCAACATTCGCGGCTGTCAGACTGCTAAGATTGCGCGCCTCGTACCGGCCTCAAAAAGTTACTATGCCAATGACCGACGATCGGGAATCGGCCGCAAGGAACCGGGCTGTCGCAATCTGGTTGCTGGTCTGTTGTGCCCTGGTGTTTGCGATGGTCGTGCTGGGAGGCGTCACGCGGCTGACGGGCTCCGGCTTGTCGATCGCCGAATGGCGCCCGATTATCGGCGTTGTGCCGCCGCTGAGCGACGCAGACTGGGCGCAGAAGTTCGAGCTGTATCAGCAAACACCGGAGTACCACAACGTCAATGCGCACATGGACGTCGATGGCTTCAAGGGAATTTTCTGGCTCGAATACCTGCACCGAATGCTTGGGCGTACGATTGGTCTGGCGTTCCTGGTGCCATTTCTGATCTTTGCGGCCAGGGGTGACATCGCCAGAAGCGACCGGCCGAAGTATCTTGCGATGTTCGTACTCGGCGGATTACAGGGCGCGCTGGGCTGGTACATGGTTAAGAGCGGTCTCGTCGACGTGCCGCACGTCAGCCAGTACCGTCTGACCGCGCATCTTGTCGCCGCGTTTCTCGTCTATGCCTGCATGTTTTGGGTTGCGATGTCGCTGCTGTTTCCACACTCGGGCGACGGCCGACACCCCTGGTTCGCGCGCTCGCTCGCGCTCATGGGCCTGATATCCGTTACGATAATATCGGGTGGTTTCGTTGCCGGACTCAAGGCAGGGAAAATCTACAATACATTTCCGATGATGGGCGACAACTGGCTGCCGCCCGGTCTTTGGGTGCTGCATCCTGCGTGGCGAAATCTCTTCAGCAATGCGACGACCGTACAATTCGATCATCGCGTGCTCGCGATGTCGACATTCCTGCTGATCGTCGTCTTCTGGATTCGTGCACGCAACGTGGATTTACCGGACCGCGCCCGCCGCGCAACCACGGCGATGCTGCACATCGCCGTGCTGCAGGTTGTACTGGGTGTATCGACCTTGCTCCTCTCAGTACCGGTGGCTCTCGCGGCGAGCCACCAGGCCGTGGCCATGCTGCTGTTTACGGCCGCATTGTTCGTTGTGCACAGCCTGCGTGGCCGTGTCGCATAGGGGCAATTACCCATAGTGCCGGCCGCGCACTTCGGTCACGATGCAGGGCATGAATACTCTCGCGCTCAGGGTCCCCAACGGGCCGGAGATTTGCTTCGACCGGCGATTGATCGAGCATTACGGCGGCCGTGGCCCACGATATACGTCCTATCCGACTGCGCTCCAGTTCAGCGACGAAGTGAACGCCGACGGTTACCGCCGCAACGCCCTGGCGAGCAATGCAAGCGCCGCACCGCTCTCGTTGTATGTTCACATTCCGTTTTGCCGCTCGCTTTGCTACTACTGCGGATGCAACAAGGTTGTGACACGCAACCAGACGCGCGTAAAACGTTATCTCGACCGCCTGCATCGTGAGTTACGCATGCAGGGCGAGCTATTCAGCCACGAGCGCAAGGTCGAACAGGTGCACTTCGGCGGCGGCACGCCGACCTACCTTGATGCCAGGCAGCTCAACGCGCTGATGGCCGACCTGCGCGGGGCGTTCAGTTTTGACGACAGCGACGAACGCGAATTTTCCATCGAGATAGACCCACGGACCGTCGATGGGGAGCGCATAAGGGAACTCTGGGGCCTGGGCTTCAACCGGTTGAGCCTCGGCATTCAGGACTTCGATCCCGTTGTGCAGAAAGCCGTCAACCGTACCCAGCCAACTGCCAAAATATTGCGATTACTCGTCGATGCACGCCGCGCCGGTTTCGAATCGATATCATTCGACCTGATCTACGGTCTGCCTTTTCAGACAATTGACAGTTTCGATCGGACACTTGACCTGGTCATCGGCATGCAACCGGATCGACTCGCAGTTTACAACTACGCTCACTTGCCGCAGCGCTTCAAAGGGCAGCGCATGATCGATGAGGCTGCCCTTCCCCAAGCGGCGTTGAAACTGGAAATTCTGCATCGCACGATCGACCGGCTCGGTGACGCCGGCTACGTCTATATCGGTATGGATCATTTTGCGTTACCCGGCGATGCGCTGGTTCGGGCAAGGCTGGCCGGCAGCTTGCAGCGAAATTTCCAGGGTTACTCGACGCACGGTGACTGTGACCTTGTCGGGCTCGGCGCCAGTGCAATCAGCCGCGTTGGCAATGTATATGCGCAGAATGCGGTCACGACGGCTGTCTACGAGACGCTGATCGGAAACGGTCAACTAGCCATTCAAAAGGGCATCGTGGTCGATAGCGACGACCGCCTGCGCGCTGCCGTAATTCAGGTCCTGATGTGTCATGACAGATTATCGTTCGATACTTTCGAGGCTCGGCACGGCGTGAATTTTGCACGCTATTTCAAGCGGGAACTCGAGCGGCTTCAGCCCCTGGTGCGCGACGGCCTGACGATCGTTGACCGGGACGGAATTTTGATCACACCCAAAGGGCGTTTGCTGCTGCGCAGCATCGCGATGATCTTCGATCGCTACATCGAAACGGAACTGGCTGAAACCCGCTTCTCAAAAGCGATCTGAGATCCGCGAGGCACGTCAGATTTCGGTCAGCCAGCTATGACTGTCCGGCGAGACTCCGTATTGAATGTCCTGCAGCGCCTTGCGCAACCGTTCGGTATTGGCTCCGGCAGCGCCATTACGGACCGGTATCTCTTTGCCCTCGTAGACGTAACAACCGACGGGGGCCAGACATGCGGCCGTCCCCGACAGGGCCGCTTCGTGAGTCGGTGCCCACTCCAGCAATTCCGTAACCGTGAAATTGCGTTCTCTGATTTTGTAGCCGAGATCTGCGCCAATCGTCAGTATCGAGGCGCGCGTCATACCGTGCAGAAACGTGGCATCGAGAGGCTTCGTAATGATCTCATCATCGCTGATCAACATGAAATTTGACGCACCTGTCTCCTGCACATCTCCATTCGGGCAGAATAGAACCTGGTCAACACCGTACTGCGCTTTCGCATCGAGCGTCGGACCCAGCGCCGCTGCATAGTTGCCACCCGTCTTGGTGCTGCCGAGCTGCTCGGTCGACCTAGCCCGGGTGTCGTCGACGAGCAACTTCAGCGGCCGCGGGCCGCCGGTGAAATAGTCGCCGACCGGTGACGCCAGCACGAACAATGTCGCCTCGGTCGACGGCGCCGCCGCCGCGCCAATATTCGGCAAAGTGCCAACTAACGTGGGCCGCAAGTACAGCGAGCTCGGTGGATCAGGAATATCGTCAACATGCCTCGCGACCAGATCGACGACCATGCGCACCAGCATGTCAGCGTCGGGTATCGGCAGCCGAAGGGAAGCCGCACTTTTCTGCATACGCGCAACGTGGTCTTTGAGACGAAAAATTCTCGCCTTGCCATCCGCCCAGCGATAGCCTTTGAAGCCCTCGAAACAGGTACTCGCGTAGTGGAAAACGTGCGCGGCCGGATGCATCGGCAATGGCGCGAGCGGCTCAATGGATGAGGCTTGCCAGGCTCCGTCCGCATATTTCGCGATGGCAATGTGATCGCAGAATGTCGTTCCGAACTGAGTCATTTATTTCCCGGTGGCATCTCGCGCAAGGGGGCGTAACTTTGCCATTAAACGGTGCCTGTTTGCCAGCCTTATCTGCGCGTTGCATGTACTCCAGGGCGCGAATACGCGTATATCTGATTGTTTAACGTACGCCAGCAGTACTACACTTAGCTCCGGTACAGAAACAGCCATCGGATACGACCCTCATGACCCCGACCGCCAATCGACTTGACGCTTTCTGGATGCCATTCACGTCCAACCGCGACTTCAAGAAAAAACCGCGCATCATCACCGGGGCGCAAGGGCACTATTACACCGCAGACGACGGCACGAAATTGTATGACACGTTTTCGGGGCTGTGGACGTCCGGGCTCGGTCATTCGCACCCGAAGATTGTCGAGGCTGTGCAGAAGCAGGTGGCTGAGCTCGATTTCTGCATGACGTTCCAGATGGGCAACGACAAGGCATTTGCGCTCGCCGAGCGCGTTACCCGGATGGCACCCGAGGGTTTCAACCACTGCTTTTTCACAAATTCCGGTTCCGAGTCAGTGGACACCGCGCTCAAGTTCGCACTCGGTTACCACCGGGCGCGGGGCGAAGGCAGCCGAACCCGCCTGATCGGCCGTGAGCGCGGCTATCACGGCGTCAATTTCGGCGGCATGTCCGTCGGTGGAATCGTACCGAATCGCAAGGCGTTCAGCGCCAACCTCATTCCGGGTGTGGATCATATCCGGCACACGATGAATCTGGACAAGTCGGCCTTCAGCCGCGGGCAGCCCGCAACCGGTGCACACCTCGCGGATGACTTGGAACGGCTGGTCGCGCTGCACGACGGCTCCAACATTGCCGCCGTCATCGTTGAACCCGTGGCGGGATCAACCGGAGTATTGCCGCCGCCTGTCGGCTATCTCGAGCGCCTGCGGGAAATCTGTGACCAACACGGCATTTTGCTGATTTTTGACGAAGTCATCACGGCCTTTGGCCGCCTGGGCAAGCCGTTCGCGGCGCAGCGATTCGACGTGATGCCCGATATCATCAGTACGGCGAAGGGCCTGACCAACGGCGTCATACCGATGGGCGCCGTTCTTGTCCGCGACCATGTTTACGAGGCATTCATGCAGGGTCCGGAGCAGATGATCGAGATATTTCACGGCTACACCTACTCGGGACACCCGGTTGCCGCTGCAGCCGGCCTCGCCGCCATGGACGTTTACGAGGACGAGAACATATTCGAGGGAACCCAGGCTCTGGAACAGACGTTCGAAGATCTTCTGCACTCATTCGCGGATCATCCACACGTCATTGACGTCCGCAACATCGGCCTGATGGGCGCGATCGAAATGGCGCCGCGCGATGGCGCACCGGGCGCGCGCGGCATGGAGGCGCACAAGAAGTGTTTCTGGGATGAGCACCTCGTCATTCGCAACGGCATGGATATCCTGCAGTTCTCGCCGTTCCTGAACGCAAATGCAGATGAAATGCGAACATCGTTTGAAGCTATTCGCCGCGTCCTCGATTCGATCGACTGACGTCGAGCCACTGGAGGCATCATGAACGCCCGACCCGCTAGAAATCTCGATTCGGCAAACATTGTCGGCCACTTCATAGACGGCAACGAGATCGCCGATGACAATCGTCCGCAGCCGATCACCAATCCGGCAACGGGCGAGGTGACGCGGCATGTTGCGATGGCAACGCAGGAAACCGTCAGCAACGCCATCGCGGCGGCAGAAGCAGCATTTCCGGCCTGGCGCAATACGCCACCCGCCAAGCGCGCCAAAGTCATGTTCAGGTTCAAGGCGCTGCTCGAGAAACATGCGGACGAGATCGTTGCGCTTCTGACCAATGAGCACGGCAAGGTCATCGATGACGCGATGGGCGAGTTTATCCGCGGCGTCGAAATTGTCGACTATGCCTGCGGTATCCCGGAATTGCTCAAGGGCGAATATTCGAAAAACGTCGGTCCGGGAATAGACAGCTGGTCGGAGTTTCAACCGCTGGGTGTCGTTGCCGGCATCACACCATTCAACTTCCCGGCCATGGTTCCGATGTGGATGTTCCCGGTGGCCATCGCCTGCGGCAACACGTTTATTCTCAAACCGTCCGAAAAAGACCCGAGCGCACCGCTGTTCGTCGCAAAGCTGATGAAAGAGGCCGGCCTGCCGGACGGCGTAATGAATGTCGTCAATGGTGACAAGGAAGCCGTCGACGCATTACTCGGCGATGTGCGCGTCCAGGCTATCAGTTTTGTCGGCTCGACACGGATCGCTGAGTACATTTACACGACGGGCACCAAGAATGGCAAGCGCATTCAAGCGCTTGGCGGCGCGAAAAATCACGCCATCGTCATGCCGGACGCCGACATCGATAACGCCGTCAACGCCCTGATGGGCGCGGCTTACGGCTCCTGCGGCGAGCGCTGCATGGCGATATCCGTAACCGTCTGCGTCGGTGACGACACGGCCGACACCGTGGTCGGGAAGCTGCAGGACCGCCTGCGCGACCTGAAAGTCGGTAACGGCAATGACGCGAGCAACGACATGGGCCCGCTGATCACCAAGGCTCATTTCGACAAGGTTAAGGACTATGTCGACATCGGCGTCGCGGAGGGCGCCGACCTGGTCGTTGACGGACGTGACCTGTCGGTCGAAGGACACGAAAACGGATTCTTCCTTGGACCATGCCTTTTTGACAACGTCATGCCCGGCATGCGCATCTACAAGGAAGAAATTTTCGGCCCGGTGCTGTGCGTCGTTCGCGTTGACTCGCAAGAGCGTGCAATGCAATTGATTGATGACCATGAATATGGCAACGGCACGTGCATATTCACCCGCGATGGCGAGGCTGCTCGCTACTTCGCCGACAACATCAAGGTGGGCATGGTAGGAATCAACGTGCCACTGCCGGTGCCCGTGGCCTACCACAGCTTCGGCGGCTGGAAACGCTCATTGTTCGGCGACCTTTACGCCTATGGACCGGACAGCGTGCGATTCTACACACGGCGCAAGACGATCACGCAACGCTGGTCGTCCGGCGGCGTGCGCGAACAGGCGCAATTCTCGTTTCCGAGCAACCGGTAGCCTTGTACCCGGCACGAAGCAGCGGCTCCGACGGGCATCCGCTTTGCTCTGATTCCATCAATATCGCGTTGGCGGAGTACCATTGGATTGATACTCTGCTCGGGGACCAGCGATGAATCAGATTATTGGCGCGGCTTCAATATTGCTAGCCGCAACCTTGGCCAACGCTCAAGATGCGCCAATGCGCTTCAAGTCGACTGAGGTCGTACCTGGTATTTACATGCTAGAAGGCGACGGCGGCTTTGCCGGCGGTAACATCGGGTTGCTTGTCGGCGACGAGCACATCGTCCTGGTGGACGATGGCCTCGAGCCATTCGCCCCGGCACTGATCGATGCCGTGGCAGAAGTGGCTGGGCGCCCCATCGACTTCGTCATCAACACGCATATACACGGCGACCACATCGGGGGCAACGCAGCGCTGTCCGTGGAGGGTGCAACCATCGTTGCACACGACAACACTCGCAGTCGTTTGATCGCCGACGCCGAGTTCGGCCCGGGGGGCTTGCCGGTCATGACATTCTCGGACGCCGTCACATTTCATGTCAATGGCCACGAGGCGTTCATTTTTCATATTGAAGCTGCACACACGGACGGCGATGCCGTCATCCATTACCGTAATGTCAATGTCATTCAAGCGGGTGACATCATGTTCAATCACCTGTTTCCATTTATCGATCTGGACAATGGCGGAACCGTGGATGGCTATATTGCCGGTCAGCAGAGAATCCTGATGATGGCCGATGACGAGACGATCATCATTCCGGGTCATGGTCCGCTCGCGACCAGGGCCGATTTGGCGCGAGACCTCGATGTGCTGATCGACTGCAAAGCACGTATCAAGGCGCTTGTCGATCAAGGCAAGAACGAAAGCGAGGTACGCGCGGCAAACCCGCTGGCCGTCTATCATGAGGGCTGGAATTGGGACTTTATTACGACTGAGCGCATGACTCAGACACTGTATCGGGATCTAAGGAGCGAGCAGCCGAATTGATCCCCCAAAACGAGTGCCAGCCGACTCGTTATCAGAGCGCAGCTATGGATACAACAAAAATCGCAACATTCGTCAACGCAAGCTGGGATGACTCGATCATTCCCGAGCTGTGCGAATACATCAAGATACCGAACAAGTCACCGGTATTCGATCCAGACTGGGAGAAGCACGGCCACATGGAGCGGGCCGTCGGCATGCTCGAAGCCTGGTCCCGGAAACAGCCCGTCGAGGGCATGACGGTCGAAGTCGTCCGCATCGAGGGACGGACACCCGTCTTGTTCATCGACATTCCCGGGACAAGCGACGACGTCGTATTGCTGTACGGGCACTACGACAAGCAACCGGAATTCAGCGGCTGGGCCGACGATCTCGATCCGTGGGTGCCCACGATCAAGGACGGAAAATTATACGGCCGCGGCGGCGCGGATGACGGTTACTCGACATTCGGATCTCTGACTGCCATTCGAGCGCTGCAGGAGCAGAAAGTCCCGCACGCGCACTGCGTTGTATTGATCGAGGGCTGTGAGGAAAGCGGCAGCTTCGATCTGCCCTACTACATCGACATGCTCGGCGACCGCATCGGTTCACCAAGTCTGGTCGTTTGTCTCGACGCGGAGTGCGGCAACTACGACCAATTGTGGTGCACGACATCGCTGCGCGGCAACCTGACCGGTACGCTGCGCGTGGATGTCCTGACCGAGGGCGTGCACTCAGGCGGTGCGGGCGGCATTGTGCCGTCGAGCTTTCGCGTACTGCGCATGCTGCTGAGCCGCATCGAGGATGAATCGACCGGGCGCCTCCTTGCGGACAGTTTGTACGTCGATATTCCGGTGCAACGCAGCGAACAAGCGAAGCTTGCAGCCGAGACCTTAGGCGACCTGGTGCACGCCAAGTACCCCTGGGCGGTTGCGGATCCGCGCCCCGGCGAATCCGTATTCGATCAGCTGTTGAATAACACGTGGAAACCCACGCTTAGTGTCACGGGTGCCGATGGATTGCCGGCGCTCGTTGACGCGGGTAATGTGCAGTTGCCGTATACGACGCTCAAGCTTTCGTTCCGGCTGCCACCGACATGCGATGCCGACGATGCCGCTGCGGCTGTCAAAGTTCTGCTCCAAGCCGACACGCCGCCTTTGGCTGATGTCGCGTTTGAAGTGGACGCGACATTGGCCGGGTGGAACGCGCCACCAGTCGCCACGTGGCTCGAGGCGTCCATGCAAAGCGCATCGCAAGAGTTCTTCGGCAAGCCGTCCATGTACATGGGCACCGGCGGCACGATTCCGTTCATGGGCATGCTGGGCGAAAAATTCCCCGACGCCCAGTTTCTCGTCACCGGTCTGCTCGGCCCGAATTCCAATGCACATGGCCCGAACGAATTCCTGCACATTGAAACGGGCAAGCGCCTGACCTGCTGTGTTGCGCAGGTCCTCGCCGATCACTTCAGGCGCTGATCCGGACCCGCAATACAGTGCCAACTGGAAGCCGCGGGGCGAATGCCACGAATTGTGAGAGCTGTCACGCAGCCGAATTTTGACCTGAACTAGTCTGTCATAATCCTGATGGGTGACAGATAAGACCGCCGCATGACGACAAACACCGCTACCGAAATCGGTTGGCTCCGCGGACCCGGGTTCGACGGATTCTTTATCGTCGGAATCGCCGCAATCGGCGTGGCCTCCGGCTTTGTTGTCGCATGGGACAATGACTTGTTCCTGCCGATACTGGCCGCCGATCTGTGGATACTCGGTTACCACCACGTGGTCGCCACCTACACGAGATTGGCTTTTGACGCGCAAAGCTTTGCGGAAAACAAGGGACTGATTCTGTATCTGCTACCCGCCGTCGCAGGCGCGGTCGTGCTCCTGGTCTTGTCGGCAGGCTTGTGGTTAGTGCCGACGATCTACCTCTACTGGCAGTGGTGGCATTACACACGTCAAAGCGAAGGCATCTCCAAGGCCTATATCGGGAAATCGCGCGACAAGCAGCTGCCAAACCCCCGCCTTGCTCGCGCTGCACTTTATTCCGTCCCCCTCACGGGCATACTCGCCGTTTCACATCGCTCACCGCCGGATTTTCTGTACTTTCCACTGAGGACTCTGCCGGTCACGGAATCCATCGTGCTGATTGCGGCGATCATCACCGTGGCCATTCTCGGTCTGTGGGTGCTCGAGCAGGTCAAAGCTTACATGGCCGGGCGCCTGGCGATACCGTATGTCATGTACGTCACGAGCCACTTCATCGTCTATTTCTTTGCTTACATCTACATGGAGGAGATCAATTATGGCTGGTTGATTGTCAACATCTGGCATAACGCCCAGTACATCCTTTTCGTCTGGCTTTACAACAATCGACGATTCGGCGGTGGCCTTGACAAAACGCACCAATTTTTATCAACGATCAGTCAAAATGGACGGTTCATCCTTTATATTGCAACCTGCCTGACGATATCGACGTTCGTATATTTCCTGATTACCAGTTTTCTATCGGATGCGCTGAGTACCACATTCGCAATGACAGCAACGATGACCGGATTGATTATTTATCAAACCATCAATTTTCATCATTACATCGTTGACTCATTGATCTGGAAGCTGCGGAAAAAGCCCATTCGAGATACGCTGGGACTGACCTGAATCCGCTGATGCGGTTGAGTGACCATGGTGACTAAGACCATTGATGAACATCGAGTAGAGTCCGAGCCGTCGGTCGCTGTTGTGGTTCCGCTGTTAAACGAGGCAGAAAATCTCGAGAACTTGCACGCTCGCCTGGCAACAGCGCTAGAACCGTTCCCGACCAGCAGGATTCTTTTCGTCGATGACGGCAGTGTCGATGAATCCATCGTGATCATCAAGCGTCTTGCAAGTCAAAACAGAAACGTCCGGTTCATATCCCTGACAAGAAACTTCGGCCACCAGATTGCACTCAAGACCGGCCTGCAGCACTGTGATGCCGACGTCGTGATCTCCATGGACGCCGACCTGCAACACCTTCCCGAAGCAATACCCGACATGATCAATGCGTGGAAAAACGGATATCTTGTCGTCAATATGATCCGCGGCAAGGAAAAGACGTCTGTACTGAAGCGACTTACGTCGAAAGTATTTTACAAGCTGATAAACGCGGTCAGCGACTTCGAAATCGTCCCCGGAAGCTCCGATTTTCGTCTACTTGACCGCAAGGTAGTGGAATTGATCAACGCGTTACCTGAGAGGTGCGTGTTCCTGCGCGGTGTCATTCCGTGGCTGGGATTCGAGCAATGTGATCTCACTTATCAACTGGAGGAACGCCAGCACGGTGAGAGAAAGTACAATCTGTTCAAGATGCTTCAGCTCGCTGCAACCGGGATAACGTCGTCGAGCACAAAACCGTTACGAGTCGCATTTGTAATCGGCGCGGTTACATCATCCGTTGCGGTCTTGTACGCTGGCTACGCGTTTCTGGTGAAAATCCTTTTTGATACTGCGATCTCCGGTTGGGCATCGCTGCTCATCGGAATGATGCTGCTCGGTGGAGTGCAACTATTGATGCTTGGCGTCATTGGCGAATACGTTGGCCGCGTGTTTCTGGAAGTGAAATCGCGACCGCATTCGATCATTCGCGAGAGCGATCTCGACTAAACCGGCTTCCGCCACATTGACAACGTTGCGAACGAGACTTTTCTGCCAAACCTGGAGCGCACAAGCTTGCGTTCCAGCGCCCATATGGCCCTGACCAGCCGCGGACTCCCAATATTCAGGTACGGAAAGGCATCCGGGTTGTAGTAAAGTATGTAGGACAGCAGTCCCGGATAAATAACATCGACCGGTTCGAGACCCCCAGCCTGAAAAAAGCCCAGTAATTCATCGACAGCAAACGCCCTTTCAGTTTGCTCATCAAACAGCGCATTCCGATTGTAAATTCTCTCCCGAATCGATCTGAACAAAGCATTGCCGTGCGTCGGCTCAAAATTAATGAAAAATCCACCCTTCGCAACATACGCACTTAGCCTGCTAACCACCTTGGCCGCAATGTGCGGAACATGGTGAAGCCCACCGAGAAGAATAATGATGTCGTAACTGCGGTCGCTTTCAAACGTAGAGACATCTGCCTCCCAGACGTCAATAGCCGGCTGCCTGCGCTTGAGTCGGGAAATCACTTCCCCGCTGAAATCAAATCCGCTGTATTCGACGGTCTGCGAAAGCCTTGAAGCAAGAATCTGTAGCCCATCGCCAAAACCGCACATCGGTTCCAGGACACTGACCGGGTCTGGCAAGTCCAGCATTTTATCGCCCAGGATCTCGGACCAAATGAGCTCTTTCAGACAGAGATGATTGCGGTGTTGTCGCGCCTTTTCGTATCGCTCCGCGATACTGTCAAAGTGCGCCTGCTGGCGGCCGATCTTCTCGTCCACGCCTCAAACCCGAAGTGTTATCAAAACAATGCCGACAACTATCGCGCTGACCCCAATACCATGCAATATCGACATGTCCTCATCCAGTAAAAAGTAGCCAATCAACTGTGTCGACAAAATGAGAGCCCCGGCCGCTATTGGAAACGCAAACGATAACGGTGTTCGAATCAGAATGTACAGCCAAAGCAGGAACCCGACGCCGTATGCAACGAATCCGATCGCGAATTCGACAGACATTACATGCCCGGCGGCTTTAATTTTGTAGAGCCCGAATGCACTTATGACGACATAAAGTAGCAGAAACAAGAAATTTGACATGAATCCCATTACTCCGTGACAACGTTGTCCGTATCAAGTCGAAGATACACTGTGAGCCCGTGCATTCGGCCGCCGAGTCGATATTTCTCCTCGATATACTTAACGAGTTGCCGTGTGTGTTCAGTGACGTACTTGTCGCTCGGATTGTAAAATATCAACGCCGGGCGTGCCGCATCGATAAATGATCTCGCTTTATCAAGCTGCGAATTGCTTCGAATTCCGAGTGCCGAGTTATAAAACCACAATGGTGATCTTCTATTACTCAGGAAATTGATCTCCGGATTAGCGGGCAGGGTCAATACACTTTCTGTTGCAGCCGCATGCTGGTCAACCAGCGCAATTATGTCCTTGTAGGCCTCACAAGTTCTTAGTTGCAGATCGACCCCAAGCCGGGGTAGGTCGCAGTCAACCAACGGATCTCCTCGATCGCCGCGCAATACGCCGGAGATATTTTCGGGGAGTGGTTTTCCCGCATGAAACATCAGGCCGACGACCAGACAACATGCAACCACTGCATGAAGACCGACATTCGACCTGATTGACCAATCACGACTTACAACCAAGAGGCCTGCTAACGTGAGGGCCGAGCTGTACATCAGGTAAATCGGAATCTGATAGTGTAGCGCCACGAGACTGTAGAAGCAGGCAAGATACGCGAACGCCGGAGCGCGCCAATGACCTGCCCTGCAATGCCTGCGCAGCAGCTCCACACCAAGAACTGCCGGTGCGCTCAATAATGCCAGCCAGAAGATTCCGTTCACAAGTGCGGCAGCATCGAATTCATGGACAAGGCCCTCAAAGACAAGAAACGGATACTCCGAATATGAAATGGTGGAGATAAAATCCTGCCCGCTGAGCGACACGGCCACCAATATCGCGTCATTCCACCATGCTCCAATGGACTGGTTGAGACCGTGGTAAATGAAAATCGGCGCCGTTGCGAAGACGGCACCCGCTGTGGCTATCGCCGCAAATCTCCACACCAGCGCATTCGATGCCCGCAGCCTCGCCACATGCATGCCCGTCAACACCAGTGGCCAGGCGCCGATCAACAGGATCGTCATAAGGTCGCTTGTTTGTGCGACGACAACGGCCAGAACGAGAAAGGCCGGTATCAACAGGCACAACACCGCGCAGCGGTCGCGGCTGTTCTCCTCATCGGCCAGCCTGGTCAGCACGAATACCACGGTACCGGCAGCGACGATGACGCCGGTAAGCTGGCGAAACATGAAGACAGCACCAACCAGCGCCCCTACCGCTGCAATTCTTCTTGCTGACAAAGCCTGAGATCCACTCAAGACAGCGGCCAGCACTATGACCAGGAACAAACAGTACCAATTTGCAGTAGGATTCTGAAACTGCACGAAGGTCAGGCCAGCCAGTACGCCGCCAACCAGCAGAGCACTGCGTACGCTGTTGCGGCTAAATATCCAGTACGCAAAACATGCCTGAACTAATGTCAGAAAAACGAGTGGGTAACGCATGCTGACCAGCTCTTCACCAACCGCGCGCATGGACAATGCGTTCATGAAGTGAATATATCCCGCATGCACGTCCTGAATATCCCGGTGCAGGACATCGCCATGCAGCAACCTGCTCGCAACATAGGCATAAGCACCATCGTCTGGTAGATACGATGACCGGTCGTGCATTTGAATGAGAAATGCTGCGGCGAGAACAGTCAGCAACGCAAGACCCAAGATGCGAACTAGCCGATTGGTGTCGTAAGCCCCTTGGCCGTCCTGTGACATTAGTTTGCTGAACACGAGCTGAGTGGCTTGCGATGCAATAGTCGCGACTGAATGCAACGACACTGCCTCGATTTCACGGGGCAGTCAAGCCCGGCCTCGCCATGGTGGCTGCGTAACATCGTCGACACCTTACCGACGGATAAGCACCAGCGATCGATTATACTGAGTCAAGACAACTGACTTGGTACGCGCTGATCGCAACTATCGTCTATCAGGAGTTCTTGTGTCTGCTACCGTGAGACCGGCGTTTCTTCCAATTCACATCGTCACGACGCGATCGGTATCACGGCAACGGGTGCCACTGGCGAGCTGGTCGGCATTGATCCTGGCCACGGCGATTCTGGTCTCAGCGAGCGCAGCCGCGGGAGAATCAGCGCCTGAGAATAACGACGAGCCAGTACC
>JADFSP010000043.1 GCA_022560695.1 Pseudomonadota bacterium | reverse complement strand
TCTGCCAGGCGCTTACCCATCATGCGAAACGCTGGACGTATACTGACAATGTCTGGCCAGACAATGACGGCAGCGTGGTTCCCGCTTGCCGGATGCACGAAATAACAATCGGCCTCGCCATCGGGCGTTTTGACCATGACGTCCTGCTCAACGACGTCAAGTGCGTTGGCAACCGTCGGTAACAACATGGCCAGCGCGACACCCGCTCCACGTATGTTGAAATCCCGGCGCGTCAAGCCATTTCGGCGCAAGTATTCTTCGGCATCTTTGTCGGTCAGTTCATCACACATGGCTGTCTCCAGGATTTTCGACGTGCTTCGGCCCACTATACTCGACCGATAGCGGACTGGGCTTGGGTAAGATAAATATTAGTACGCGATGCGCTATTAGCATGCGCTGCCGGTGTTGCAACCTGGCAGCTTGTGGGAAAGAGATGGTCAAGGGAGGAATTTCAGTCCACTGCTGGTCAGCTTTGCGCATTGTATTTCAATAAGCTTCATGGGCGCCCGTTGCACTACACTGCATGACAATGCATAGCTCATTCACGCAAAATTCACGCGCCGGATTTCCAGATCGTGCCGGGTCCTCAGATGACGGCGGCGTCAAGAATGGTGTCTCGAGCCTGACTTCATCGAATCCCTCAACAGGATCCGTCACGTATGAATGACGCGGGGCTGTACAGCTTGCTGGCGGATACGATACTCGTCATTCACGTCTCATTCGTGGTATTTGTCGTTTTCGGCTTCATGCTCATACTGCTCGGGCTGTTGGCCCGGTGGTCATGGATACACAATCGAAAATTCCGTATCACTCATCTGGGGGCGATTGGGTACGTCGTACTACAAGCGTGGTTTGGGCAGCTCTGCCCGCTGACCGTTTGGGAAAACGAGTTGCGTCGCCGGGCCGGCCAGTCTGATTATGCTGAGACGTTTATCGAGCACTGGCTGCACGAGGTTCTTTTTTATCAGGCCGAGCCGTGGCTTTTCACCACGATCTATACCGGCTTTGGGGTACTGGTAGTGCTCGTCTGGTTGCTCGGCAGGCGCGGCGGAAAAGAAGATTGGCGCCGATGATTGAAAGTGTGACGAAAAATGCCGGCCCGGCGAGTCCCTACAGCGCTGAAATCACGCGACTGGATAATGGCCGCGTGTTGCAATTCAGGTTGCTCCGTGATGGCGGGCCACTATGCTGGTCCGACGTCGTGGATCGGTGGCAAAACGATCACTCATTTCGCCGTTTTTTTATGTCACTTCTTGTCGACGCGCCCTTCCCCGCATATTTCTGGGAGACGCCGCCGGTCACCAGTGTGACGATCGACCGGGTGTTCGAATTCGTTCTTGTGGACAGCCCGCAACTGGCTGGCGTTCGCGCCGACGAACAGGCATTCGCGAGTCATTTTGCGTCGGCCCGACCCGCCGCATCAGTGATCGAGTTTGCCAATCTCGGCGGTGATGCAACTCTTGTCGTCCCGTGCCCCCGCGGGCCACTATCCGCCTACTCGCAGATTTCCACATTCGCGCGTCGCGCGCCCAAGGACCAGCAACATCGGCTGTGGGCATTGGTCGGCGCGACTCTCGAGCGGCAGCTCGGTGCACAACCTGTCTGGCTCAGCACATCCGGCCTCGGCGTCTACTGGCTGCATATCAGACTCGACTCCGCGCCCAAGTATTACACCCACGAACCTTACCGGAGTCGATGACGGAATTTTTTCAGGCCGCAATGTGTATCGGCAGGCGCCTTGCTCCCCAGTGTCCGGGCGCGCTGTCGAAGACACCTGCGACAGGTGTGCCACAGTTGCTGCAGCTGCCCTGGCCGTTTGCGGCTGCCATATTCCAGGTTGAGAGTTCATACCAGTCCCGGCCTATCAGGATATCGCCGCAGTTGTGGCAATACGTACTGGAACCTTCGAAGTCGTGGACGTTGCCTGTGTAGACATAGCGAAGTCCGTTCTTGAGCGCGATGTCGCGGGACCGAGTCAGCGTTCGTAGCGGCGTGCACGGCTTGTCCATCATCTTCCAGTCGGGATG
Source organism: Pseudomonadota bacterium (assembly GCA_022560695.1). GTDB lineage: Bacteria > Pseudomonadota > Gammaproteobacteria > Steroidobacterales > Woeseiaceae > UBA1847. The sequence continues at coordinate 12,345 of JADFSP010000043.1, read as the reverse complement.
GAAGGCCGTGAAATGCAACGGCACGTCGGGTCCCAGTTGCTCCACGATCCATTGCGTCATCAGGTCGATTTCAGCCTCCGAGTCGTTCTCTCCGGGAATCAGCAGATTGGTGAGCTCGAACCAGACATCGGTCTCGTGCTTCAGATACTCGATGGTTTCGAGAACCGGCTGCAGGTGCCCGCCGCACACCTTCCAGTAAAAACGTTCGGTGAATGCTTTCAGGTCGACGTTGGCGGCATCCATATGCCGGAAAAACTCTTCGCGAGGCTCCTCCGTGACGTAAGCGGCCGTTACGGCCACGGTCTTGATGCCGTGCCCGTGACAGGCTTCGGCCACGTCGACGGCATATTCCAGGAAGATCACCGGGTCGTTGTAAGTGAACGCAACGCTGCGGCTGCCCTCCTCGACCGCCCGTTCCGCGATCGCCTGAGGCGAAACGCGGGCCTGCAGCCTGTCCAGCTCGCGCGACTTGGAAATATCCCAGTTCTGACAGAACTTGCAGGCAAGATTGCAGCCGGCCGTGCCGAACGACAGCACCGGAGTGCCGGGCAGAAAATGATTCAGTGGCTTCTTCTCGATGGGGTCGACGCAAAAGCCACTGGAGCGGCCATAGGTTGTCAGCACAATTTCGTCATGCGCGCGGGCACGGACGAAACAGAGCCCGCGCTGGCCTTCCCTGAGCTTGCAGAAGCGGGGGCAGACATCGCATTGCAGTCGGCCGTCGTCGATCTTGTGCCAGTACCGTCCTGATACGTAGCCAGTATCGGGGCCTTCCGCAGTGCCTGTGTTTTGCTGGGTCATCGGAACGGTTACTCCGGTGGACGGTAGCCCAACGGGCTAAACTTGACAATGTTGCACGAGGATATTCAGTCATGACCGTGATCCGGGAACCCGCCGTCGCCGGCCAGTTCTACCCCGGGAATGCCATTGAGCTCCGCAGCGCGATCAAGGTATTGCTCGAGGATGCGCGGGTAGAGCCGGGCCCTGCCCCGAAGGCACTGATCGTGCCGCACGCCGGCTATATCTATTCCGGACCGGTAGCTGCCGCGGCATACGCCAGGCTGCGTGCCTATCGTGAGCGATACACGCGCGTCATTCTGCTGGGTCCGGCCCACCGGGTCGCCGTCAGGGGCCTGGCATTGAGCGCTGCCGATGTTTTTCGAACGCCGCTGGGCGACGTGCCGCTGGACAAGGAGGCGATCGCGGCCCTGGACCTTCCGGAGGTGACGGTTTTCGACGCCACGCATCAACTCGAGCACAGCCTTGAGGTACATCTGCCGTTCCTGCAGAGCGTCATCGAGTCATTCTCAGTCGTGCCGCTCATTGTGGGTGATGCAGCACCGGGAACCGTGGCCGACGTCATCGACGCCCTGTGGGGCGGGCCGGAAACACTGATCGTTGTGAGCTCCGACCTGAGCCATTACCTGACCTACGAAGAGGCCCGCACCATGGATGATGCCACCTGTCAGGCGATCGAAAACCTCGAGGCCGATCGCATCGATCACCATGGCGCCTGCGGTGCCACCCCGATCGGTGGTTTGCTCATGGCGGCAAGACGTCACAGCATGCAAGTCACGACGCTCGATCTTCGGAATTCGGGCGATACGGCAGGCGACAGGAGTCGCGTCGTCGGTTACGGCTCGTGGCTATTCCTGGAGTCCATCGAAACGAGGCCCATTCCGGGCGAGTCGCATGACAGTGTCTATACTTCAGGTACGGAAAGGTGTTCGGGGAGACAGGACCATGATTGAGAAGAAGATTGGCGACGTAACTCATTATTACAATCACCTGCATGTAGCAACTGTGAGGATCACGGATGGCGAATTGCACATTGGCGACATGATCCATATCGAGGGCCACACCTCAGACTTCGTGCAAAAGATTCGTTCGATGGAACTTGAGCACGAGCATGTTGATGTGGCGAGGCCGGGGGATATCGTTGGCATCGCTACGGATAAATACGCCAGGGATCACGATACCGTCTACATCGTGCACTAGATTCGGCGTCGAGTATGCGACTATATCTCGTCCAGCACGGCGCTGCCTTGACGAAAGACGTGGATCCGGAGCGGCCATTGAGCGACCAGGGACGAGCCGATATCTCGCGGCTCGCGGCATGGCTGGCGGGCGCTGGCGTCTCCGTGTCGGAGATACTGCACAGCGGCAAATTGCGGGCACGGCAGACGGCGGAACTGCTGCGGTCAGTGCTTGAGACCGATGGCGAGATGCGTCCCGCCGAAGGCCTTGGGCCCAATGACGCGGCGGAGGCGTTTCTGAACCGGTTGCAGACTGTTAATGAGGACACACTCATTGCCAGCCACCTGCCATTCGTGGCGCACGTTCTCTCGCAGGCAGTCACCGGCTCACCCCAACAGCCACTGGTGGAGTTCCGGCCCGGGAGCATCGCTGTTGTCGAGCGCCATGAAAGCGGCGCCTGGCGTATGATTTGTTTTGCCTGCCCGGGTTTTTTCTAACGTGATTGGCCGCAGAAGCGCAGCTTATTGCGCCCTGTTGCTGGCATTTGCGGCGACTGCCGATGAGGTGGATTATTCGATGGCGAGAGCTGCCATGGTGGATGAGGTGCATTTTTACGCGACGCTTGCCCGCGACACCGGGGAAGCAGCGCTGGACGAAGATGTCATGCAGTCCCTGGGCACGGTCGAACGCCACGAATTTGTTCCAGCGCGCGAGCGACGCTTCGCGTACGAGAATCGCCCGTTGCGGATTGGTCATGGGCAGACGATTTCGCAGCCGTACATCGTCGCGCTGATGACCGATCTGATCGAACCCGACCGTGACTTTGTCGTGCTGGAAATCGGAACCGGTTCCGGTTACCAGGCGGCGATTCTCGCGAAACTGGTGACGCACGTTTACAGCATCGAAATCATCGAGGCGCTCGCCGATGAGGCCGCAGCCCGCCTGGCACGTCTCGGCTATGACAATGTCACGACGAAACTCGGTGACGGATACCACGGCTGGGAGGAGCATGCGCCTTACGACGCGATAGTCGTGACAGCGGCCGCAAGTCACGTGCCTCCGCCACTGATCCGGCAGCTCAAACCCGGTGGCCGCATGATCATCCCGGTCGGCGGGCGGTTCATGACCCAGCAGCTGCTGTTACTCGAGAAAACCGATGACGACGAGGTCATCACGCGTCAAATCGCGGCCGTTCGTTTCGTTCCCCTGACACGCGAGCGCTAAGCGACGCCAACGTGCGCCCACTGTTTCTCGCAACGCTACTCATCTCCGCGGCGGCCATTGCGTACGAAATCCTGTTGATGCGCATGCTGTCGATCGTGCAGTGGCATCACTTCGCTTACATGATCATCAGCCTGGCACTTCTGGGCTATGGCGCCAGTGGCACCTTTATCGCGATCGGCAGGCGCTGGCTCGAGCCGCGATTCGAAGTGTTTTTCAGCCTTAGTGCGTTGTTGTTCAGTGTCACGATGGTCGCGTGTTTTGTGCTCGGGCAGCGAGTACCGTTCAACGCGTTGGAAATTGTCTGGAATCCACGTCAGTTCCTGTATCTCGCCGCCACCTATCTCGTGTTCTTTGTACCGTTCTTCTTTGCTGCCTGTTGCATCGGTCTCGCGTTCACCTGTCGCCGGTCCCGCATCAGCCGCATTTACTTCTTTGATCTGCTGGGCGCAGGGCTTGGCGCAATGATGATTGTGGGGGTGCTTTTCCTTCTCTCGCCACAAGATACGCTGATCATGCTGTCGGTTGTTGCGCTGCTGGCGTCTGCATCGATGGGTCTGACGTCAAACGCACGCAAACCACTCCTGGCCGTGCAGCTTGTCTGTCTTGTGGCCCTCCTGTTCGGCCTGCCGAAGAGCTGGCTCGAAATGCGGATCTCGGAGTACAAAGGGCTGAACCAGGCCATGCAGGTTGTCGGAAGCAACGTCTTGACGGTGTCATCGAGTCCATTGGGGCTGTTGACAGTGGTCGAGAGCCCGCGGATACCGTTTCGCTACGCGCCGGGCTTGAGTTTCAACACCGGTTTCGAACCGCCGGAGCAACTCGCCATTTTTACCGACGGCGACAGCATGAGTGTGATCACGCGTTTCGATGGCAATCTCGATGCCCTCGGCTACATGGGCGATGTCACGGCGGCGTTGCCATATGCATTGCTCGATGCACCTCATGTGCTGATTCTGGGCGCCGGCGGCGGTGCCGATGTGCTGCTGGCGTTATACAACGGCGCCGGCAAAATCGATGCAGTGGAACTCAACCCGCAGATAACAAACCTCGTAACAGGCACTTTCGCCGGCTTCGCCGGGCATCTGTATGACGATGAGCGGGTCACCCTCCATACTCAGGAAGCGCGCGGTTTCGTCGCGCGAAGTAAGAATCGATACGACCTCATCCAGGTCGCGTTGCTGGACTCTTTCGCGGCCTCCGGCTCGGGCGTGCAGGCGCTCAACGAAAGCTATCTCTACACGGTCGAAGCCATTCAGGAATACCTGCGGCACACTGCAGCGGGCGGCATGCTTGCGGTTACACGCTGGCTGAAGCTTCCGCCGCGGGACAACCTGAAGCTCGTCGCCACCGTGCTCAAAGCGTTGCGAGAGACGGGGGTCGCCGATCCCGGGCGCCGGCTTGCGATGATTCGCAGCTGGAACACGAGTACGCTGCTGGTCAAGCAAGGTGAATTCTCGCTGGATGACATCGCAGTGATTAAGGAGTTTGCCCGCTCGCACTCCTTCGACACGGCTTTCTATCCCGCGATGCCGGCACACGCTGCCAATCGCTTCAATCTCCTCGATCAACCTTATCTTTACGACGGTATCACGGCGCTGCTCGGCGAAAATGCAGACGATTTCGTCGCACGTTACAAGTTTCACATCACGCCGGCGACGGACGACAAACCTTACTTCTTTCACTTCTTTAAATGGAGCGCCTTACCCGAAGTCATGGCTTTGCGTAAACGCGGCGGGGCAAGTTTGATCGAATGGAGTTATCTGATCCTGATCGCCACGATCGCCCAGGCGGCGGTCGCCGGCGTTATCCTGATCCTGTTGCCCTTGTCTCGCGTCAAACGAAGCTGGCCTGCAGGCGCCGGCACCCGCATGGGCGGTTATTTCTTCTTGCTCGGTCTTGCGTTTCTGTTCGTTGAGATGGCTTTCATTCAGAAGTTCATCCTGTTCCTCAGTCACCCGCTCTACGCCATCGCCGTGGTGCTCAGCGGTTTTCTCATGTTCGCCGGATTCGGCAGCGCATACTCTGGTCGGTTGGCACGTCGCGTTGAGCAGACTGGCCGCTCGCCCGTAAGTATCGCGGTCGCCGGTATATCGGCCATCGCCCTCTTGTACATGGCCCTGCTGCCAATGCTTTTTCAACAACTGATGGGGCTTGCCGACGGTATCAAGATGGCGTTGTCGGTTTTTCTTATCGCACCGCTCGCGTTCTGTATGGGCATGCCGTTCCCGATCGGACTGAATCGGGTCGCAGACAGGCTACCCGACTTCATTCCGTGGGCCTGGGGCATCAACGGCTTCGCCTCGGTGATGGGCGCTTCGCTTGCAACGCTGCTTGCAATCGAGTTCGGCTTCACGGTGGTCGTGCTGTTCGCGCTCGGCTTATACGCAGCCGCAGCGGTAATCATGCGCCATCAATTGGCGCAGGGGCGATTATGAGTTCATTTTATTTCAAAACTTTCGCCCGCGTTGCGCTGCTGCCTTATGTAGGCGGTTCTGTCATTCATATCGTTCGACTTATCTACAACTTCCCGATTGACAAAATTCCCTTTGAGGTTGACTGGTTCGTCGTAACAATTGGAGGATATGCCGGTATCGGACTCATCGTTTACGCCAACAGGATACCGTTCTGCAGTTTATTCGATAAGATTATTTACGGGTTGTTGATCTTTCATCTCAACGGTTCGGTGATACTTCATGCGTACATACTGTGGGCCGGAAGTCATGAGGTGCTCAATGTCTTTTCCTACGAGTACAGTTTTTTCGCGGTAGCGTATTTCATGGGGCTTGGATATTACGTAACCCGCCTGAAGAAACGATTGTATGGGAAGCAACTGTCATCAGGGCAATAGTCATTGACGCCAAATTTGACCGTACATCCACTGCGCGGCTTCGTGAAATTTCTCGATCGTCATCACGTATCGACCCGGACTCTTCCTGGAGAATTCTGTTGCAGATTCATGTGAAGTAAAATGTTTTACATGGCGGCAAAATTCGATCCGCGAGTTCACCATAAACTCTTCAACCAGGCAATCATCCATCGAACCGCGGGCCGTCGAAGGATTTCATGTTACTTACCCCGAATTCTTGATTATTCTGCAAAATGCTCCTGTGTCAGAGGCCGAGTATCTCCTGTACATTCTGGATCCGCTGCGCAACATGGTCGATGACGCCTTCATCGTATGGCAGCGGCAGGAGATCGTGCAGATGCTTTCCGCCGTGCCGAGTGCTGCGAGGACAGCAGGAATACCGAGACAACATGCGGCCGCAACCGCTGCCCCCGCAAGCGATCCGATCTGCTTCAGTAAAGCAATCATTTAATTAAGGCCTTCAAATTTAAGTCCGATGGGATCTATGTCCACTCAAGGCGACTCAGGTAATGATCGGGCCTTTCTCGGAATGCATCGTGGCAATGAGGACACCGGCAGAAGTAGATTTCATGCCCGGCAATTTCTTGCTTGACTGCCAGGTGCCGCGGTTTCTCCGCCAAGCAGGTAGGGCACACGATGAAATCGCTGATCTCCTGCAGGTATTTCTGCGGATCGGCAACGAATATATCAACGCACCCCTGACAGCAGAAATAGTATTCCTCACCCTCATAACGGCTTGTTGCCGCCTTGTCCTTGCTGATCTTCAGCCTTACCAGTGAACAGCTGCAAGTTGGGCAAATCGGCGTTTTCATCGTTGCTGTCCGTACATTAGTCATGAGGTTATCGTCGCTTCAAGTCGACCTAGCCGGCGCAGCAGGATAGCTGCTTGACGTCTTTAAAAAATGTTTGCGCACAAAGTTTCAGGCCTTCGACCATGGTCAGATACGGAAATAGCTGATCGGCCAGCTCCTGCACCGTCATGTTGTTGTGTATTGCCAATACGGCAGCCTGGATCATCTCGCCTGCTTCCGGCGCTAGAATTTGCGCACCGATAAGGCGGTTGGTATCGGCATCCGCTACGAGTTTGACAAACCCGTCCGTCTCGAAGTTCGCCAGCGCACGCGGCACGTTTTCAAGACCCAGCGTTCGGCTGTCAACGTTGATACCCGCCTCGCTCGCGTCAGCTTCGGAAAGACCGACCGTTGCAACCTGCGGGTCAGTGAAAATGACGGCTGGCATTGCTGACAGATCCAGTGCGGCGTCTCCACCGGTCATATTGATTGCGGCACGTGTTCCCGCTGCGGCCGCGACGTAGACAAACTGTGGCTGAGTCGTGCAATCACCGGCTGCGTAAACGTTCGCCGCCGACGTTCGCATGTGATCGTCCACAACGATGGCGCCACCGTTGATTGTTTCCACGCCAGCCGCCGCAAGATTCAGATCCGCGGTATTCGGCGGCCGTCCGGATGCGACCAGCAATGCATCGCCACTGATCATTTCACCGTCGATCGTTACGATAAAGATCTGGTTCTCATAGTCGACCCGCGACGCGCTCGTTCCGGGAAGAACCCGAATGTCCTCTCTTTCGAATGCTGCGGTCAGGCCCTCACCTAATGCCGGGTCCTCCTGCGACAACAGTCTTGTCCTGGCAAGCATCGTTACCTGCGAACCCAGGCGGCGATACGCCTGGGCGATCTCTACCGCGACTATCGACGAGCCGATAACGATCAAGTGTTCCGGTATCGACTCGGCAAACAGCGCCTCTGTCGAGGTCCAGTACGGTACGTCCTGCAATCCCGGCACGGGTGGAACCGCGGGAGACGAGCCAGTCGCGATCAAGAATTTATCGGCACGCAGGATCTGTTCACTTCCGTCCGGCCGCGTTACAACCAGGGTGCTGGAGTCTTTAAACGATGCCGTGCCTCTGACCAGTTCAATCGCATCGTTGCCCTCGAGAATGCTTTCGTATTTCGCCTGTCGCAGTTCGTCAACGCGGGCGCTCTGCTGTGCCAGGAGTGCCCTGCGATCAATGACCGGTTCGCTGTCTGCCAGGCCGTCGAAGGCATTGTGGCGCTGATGCTGCGCCAGTTGTGCACTGCGAATCATTATTTTCGACGGTACGCAACCGACGTTGACGCATGTGCCACCGATAATATCCGCGCGCTCGACCAGTGTAACCGTAGCGCCACCCTCGACCGCTTTAATGGCGGCCGCAAATGCACCGGAACCCGTGCCTATGATGACGACATGGGATCCATCACTGCTTTTATCACTGACTGCTCGCCCGTCGCGTTGCAGCAACCTGGCCCGGAATCCTTTGTTCGCCAACGCATCGAACAAATGGTCGATCGGCACATCCGTGTCCATGTCGATTGCTGCGGCGCGATCGTTGAAAGACACCTGTGCCGAAACACCGGGCAATTCATTCAGGGCGTTCTGCGCTTTTACTGCACAGCGATCACAGGTCATGCCAGATATATCCAGGGTAAGTGTTGCCATGTTTTACTCGTTCAATGCTATTGAAAGTAAGGCCAGTCAGGCGAAGACCACTTTTAGTCAGTCGCTCACGGGTGTAGCCGGGTAGCCAACATCCGTTGACGCTTGCGCAATTTCCGCGGCCGTCGTGCTCGAGTCATCGAAAGTTACGGTCGCCGTCCTGGTGTCGTAGTCGACATCAACCTGTTGCACACCATCGACGCGCTCCATGGCCTTGCGTACAGTCAGCGGGCATAATGCGCAGCTCATGCGCTCTATGTTTAACAAAACCGTTTGCTCGGCCGAGATAGCTGGAAGAGCCGCACTCAAACTTGCTCCGAATACGATCGCAATAAAAATATTTCTCATTTCCATGCTCCTAAATAAAGAAAGGAAGAATAAAGTTGACGCCGAGAGCCAGGGTAACGAGCGCGGCCGCAATCCATAATGTGATTTTAATGACGCGATCCGATGTCGGGGATGCGCAATAGCTTCCAGCTTCGCAGGCTTTCTTCGGTTTCCAGTACACGTACCAGAATCCTGCACCGAGAAAACCCAGAGTCGCGGCGATGAAATATCCCTGATACGGCGCCAGCACGGTGAGATTGCCCATCCAGGCGCCGCTGACGCCGAGCGTTATCAGCAATAAGGGCGCAATACAGCAGGTTGATGCCAGGACGGCGCCAATCAGCCCGCCGGCAGCAATCAGCCCTTTTCGACCCTCGTCGGAATTTTCTGTCAACGCCATCGTCTGACCTTGTATTAGTAGCCAAAGAAAGCCACTATAAAGCCTGTAGTCGCTACAGACTCAAGCGTAATTTGGAGAAAAATCGTGCGGGAGTTCACGATCGGCGAGTTGTCTCGGCTCACACAGGTCAATATCGAGACAATTCGCTACTACGAAAAGATCGGGATCATGCCGAATCCGCCGCGAAACAGCTCCGGGTATCGCGTCTACTCAGCCCCGTATTTCGAACGCCTGTCATTCGTGCGCCGCAGCCGCGAGCTCGGTTTCAGTCAGCCGGAAGTCCGCAAACTGCTCACGTTAGTTGATGAGCATAAATACACCTGCGCCGAAGTCCGGGAGATGACCGTCATGCACCTCTCGACAGTCAGAAGCAAGATCAAAGACCTGCGAAAACTGGAGAAAGTACTCGCAAATATGGTCAGCGAATGTGATGGCGGTGATATACCGGATTGCCCGATCGTCGACATCCTGTCCGCCGTGCCGGATGCCGACAGGAAAAAACCGACTACCACTGGTCAACCGTTTTCTTGACAATGCATCGCTCATTCACGCAAGGCTTACGTAAGCGCGTGGACGCGGTCGCACGCATTGCGATTCTGAAGCGGTAAGGTCTGTTCGCGTCCTCCTGCGCATAGTCGACCCCGATCCTGGGCGCGACGATAATGTCTCGCGTTTTGACTGATATCTGCTGATCTTCGATCCAGATACGATCTTCAAGCAGGCAGGCGCCGGTCAGCTTCGTCGTAATGCCGAGGGCTTGTGACAGAGTTCCCGGCCCCGCCAGAAATACCTTGCCGCTGCGCGGCTTCTTGCGCCTCTGCCGCATGATGTCGATTCCCTCCATTGGTTCGGCTGCTCTTATCAATATCGCCAGTGGCACATCCACATCGCCGACGACGACATTGAAGAGATGGTGAATGCCGTAACAAAGATAGACATAGGCCGTACCGCCTTGCCCGTACATGGGCTCTGTCCGATCCGTGCGCCGGCCACCGAAGGCGTGACTGGCCTTGTCATTTATGCCGGCATACGCTTCCGTTTCGGTGATGACTGCTTTTGTGATCCGGCCTCTCAGGTTCGAGCAGAGGACCTTGCCGAGCAGCTGCCGGCTGACCTTGACGACGTCGTCTCGCGAATAAAAATTCAGCGGCAGTTTCATGGCATGAAGGATTGGTTTTTTGCAGATTCGTTTCCGCAGACATGGTAAACAGTAAGCCATACGTAAGCGATAATCTGAGTAAATCGGTGAACCAATGGATCACACCCTGAAATTCTACGGCGCGCGGCTCGGCGCCGCCGTACCGTTGCTGTTTTTTGTCGTCTGGGCGGTAGCCATCTCGGTTGCCGGCGCTCCTGACGAACGTGGCCTGATCCTCGGCATGATCGGCGGCCTCACGCTCGGCATGCTGCTCTGCCGCAGCCAGTGGGCGGACTACGCGAATGCCGTTATAACCGGCATGGCGAACCCGGTGGCGACAGTGACGATCGTCGCCTGGTTCTGGGCAGGCATGTTCGCCCAGGTGCTTCGGGTCGGCGGTCTCGTCGACGGGCTGGTCTGGCTTGGCGGCCAGTCGAATGCGACGGGCGGGTATTTCGTCGGCGCCACGTTCGTGCTCGCGGCAACTTTCGGCACCGCGGTCGGTACCGGCTATGGCACGACCGTGGCCTTTTGCACGTTGATGTTTCCCGCCGGGCTGATCCTCGGTGCCGATCCGGTCTGGCTGTTTGCCGCGATCCTCTCCGGTGCGGCGTTCGGCGACAATCTGGCGCCGGTATCCGACACGACCGTCGTCTCGGCCACGACACAGGAAACCGATATCCCCGGCGTCGTGCGCTCCCGCATCAAATACGCGGTGATCGCGGCGATACCGGCACTGTTGCTGTTCACACTGTTGGGCGGTGGCGGCGTGGACGTCGACCACGCACGCGCGGCGCAAATGCTGACCGAATCGGCCTCCCCAGACGGCCTGCTGCTGCTGGCGCCTTTCGCACTGGTTATCTTCCTGGCCCTGCGCGGCCAGCACATTCTCGTCGCGTTGACCTGGGGCATTATCACGGCCGTGGCACTGGAGCTAATCCTCGGCCTGGCGCCGCCAGCGGCCATCCTGTCTTTCGATCCGTCCGCGGGGCGCATCGGCGGTGCCCTTGTTGACGGCATCGTCGGCTACCTCGGTCTGTCGATCCTGATCCTGCTTATTGTCGCCGGTGGCCACATCATGCGGCTTGGCGGCGCGCTCGACGCCATCATAAACGGCCTGAAACGATTCGCCCGCGCATCGGTCGCCCGCGCCGAGGTCGCGATGTGGGGTATCGTGTTTTCGCTCAACGTCTTCATCACGATCAACACCGCTGCTGAGATCGCCGCCGGGCCGGTCGTCTCAAAGCTCGGCAAGGAATTCCGCCTGCACCCGTATCGCCGCGCCAATATGCTGGACGCCGTGACATCGGCGATCGGCTATATTTTTCCCTGGGGCGGCGGCGTGTTAGTCGGCTATCAGACGATTCGTGCGCTCGAATCGCAGTACGACTTCGTGCAGGCGGTGTCGCCGACCGAGGTCTGGCCGTTCGTGCTACACGGCTGGTTCCTCGCGGCCGTCATGTTGATCGCCGCGCTGACCGGATTCGGCCGCACCTACGAGGCCGCGGATGGGTCGGAGACGAAGACGCCGCCGGAAGACTATTCGTTCGAACGTTAGATGGTGGCCAGGGGCAGATCGATTCGCGAAGCGAATCAGGAGCGCGCAGCGACCCGAGTGTAGCGAGGGCGAAGATCGGGCCAAGCCGATCTGAGTCAATCGAACCACAGCCTTGACCGACTCAATGAGCACCAATTGAGTCAGTGGCATACCGTGACGCGCGCACGCGGATTTTCAGAAAATTGAAAATGAAGCCCATTGCAATGCATATCGCGATTGTGTTAGGTGCGGGATTGGTGATGTGGCTGGGCAGTCCGTTGCCGATGTTGTCAGTCCTGATTCTCATCAAGACGTTCCTGGATATACGTCTGCACAAAAAAGAACGGGGCAAGCTGTTTGCAGCTCATTGGATGCAGGCT
>JADFSP010000016.1 GCA_022560695.1 Pseudomonadota bacterium | reverse complement strand
AAGCCCTCGTGGCTTGTCACCTCGACAATCGGGCCACCCTGGGCGACGCCGAAAAAGAACGCGAGGCCGAGTACGGCCCCGCGTCCTAGAGCGTGTGACCGTTCGATCATTCCTCGAGGACGAAGCAACTTTCGATGGCCGTCTGATTCCAGCTTTCCTCGCGGGCGAGGACTTCGTACTTGAACTCCTCGGCCTGGGCCAGAAACTCGTCAGGTATGGTCATTGTTGTCACACCGGGGGGCAGTATGACGCTCAGGATGGACACGAACTCCTCGCCGTCAATTTCAAGCTCGGCCTCGACGACCACTTCGTAGTTGATGATCGTAATGTCCGTCGAGTCCTGCGGATCACCGAGCTCGGAATGGGTTCTTGTCACGGCATCCCACGCGATGACCACCGGACCTGAAACTTCGGTGAATTCGTCATCCTCGCAGTCCGTATCCAACGGCTTGCCATTGATGGTGGGGACTGGCGGCGCCGGCATGGTGTGGCTGATCTCAACCTCGTTTTTAATGGCTTCGCGCCGCACCAAGCACTGTGGGCGCGACTGCGGTCGTGCATCCGCGCTCTATACGACGGGTGCAAACGAGGAAATCGGTCGTTCGGTTACTGTTTTCCCTGGATATCGGCCGTCACGGTGGTTTGGTATTGTGGCAGGCCGTCGTCAATGCTCAGCCAGGGCATCTTATCGGCCACCCAGATATGTGCCGTGGGTTCGATCTGTGACGCATCGTCGAGACTCGTCAGCGTGATGTCGATCTGGCCAGCGCGGTCCACGTGTTCATAGGTCAACGAAGTGCCGCAGGTGCCGCAATGGCCGCGTGTTACTCCGGGCGTAGAGTGATGCTCGACGATCGTCCCCGACGTAATTACCAGTTTGTCGCGTGCAAAAGTCGTCCAGGAAACAAACGCAGCGCCGGCCGCGCGCCGGCAACTTTCACAATGGCAATGACAGGCAAACATGGCCGGGCCAGTAACCCTGAACCGCACTTCGCCGCAAAAGCAACGACCTGTGTAGGTTGGTTCGGTCATCGTTACCATGATTCTCGCGTGCGCTCCTCAGGGATGGTCGGAGTAGCCCGAGTCTGAATCCGGTTCGTCATCATCATAGGCATCGAGTTCAATGACGTTGCGGTCCGGGTCGCGAATGAAGATCGCTGACATATTGCCGAAACTAAATGATCCAGTGATCTCAATCTCATTACTCGTCACGAACTGTTTTGCTTCATCGAGCGAGCTGACCGTCAGGGCAACGTGAGTGATTCCCGTGTGCTTCTCCTCCACATCCATCAGGATATTGGATGTGCCGGACACATTGGACGGGCCCAGCAGGTTCAACACGACACCACCAGGGTGCTCCATGATCACCGGGTGGCCTGATTCAAAACCGACGTCGCGAATGAGCGCGAAGCCGAGAAGTTCGTAAAAATCGATGGATGTGACCTTGTCGCTGACCCGGATACCAACGTGGTTGACGCCTTCGATGTTAAGCACGAGTCTCTCCCGACGGATAGGCAAGACTCCTGACACTCGCCAGCAGTCCGAACAGCACGACGACGACGACGGTGTTGACGGCAGCACCACCGTAAACGTCGAAATACAGGCAGAGGCCGGTGTCCAGCGGAGCCCAGATCGCCACAGACAGCACCAATGCCTTCCAGAGGCCGGGCGACGGCGCCGCGTAGAACTGTGTAACAACCGCTGAAAACAGGACGCCCCAACTGGCGATGGTTGGCCCCAGGATGGCGACAAAGAACGGTGAAAATTCCTGGCCGGCCGGCAGGTTAACCAGCGACGCGATCGCGACTTGAGCCGACGGCAAAAAAGCCGACATGAACAATAGCAGTCCACCGACGACGTGCATTGGGCCCACCAACTTCAGTATTTTATGCACCATTGCCCTGACTCATTTGGCGTACTTTCCGGCGCCCAAAAAGTGCAACGACACATAGGGTTCATCACCGACTACCCAGCTGTCATGAGGTTCCGGTGGAATGTAGAAGACATCTCCAGGACTCAGCTCAGTCACTCTGCCGTCGGCAAATGCAGCAGTAGCACATCCTGATACGACCATCCCAACATGCTCTACGGTGCAATGCGATGCACCGATATCGGGGCCAACGTCATCCGACCATTTCCACCCCGGCTCGTACGTCGCCCGGCCGATCGTCATTTCGCCGAGTGTTACTGTCTCGAATTTTCCCTTGTTGAAGTAAGTCACTTCGTCAGGGTTCTCGAATCGCTTGAGAATTACTTCAACCATGTGAGTTATTCAACAGTCCGCCTAAGGTCTAAGTTTTGATACGACCAGCTTACGGCGAGATTCTTGCGGCCGCAAGAATCATGATGGAAGGCGGTATGTCAGTGCAGCGCATTGTTAGGCTGCATCGTGCTCCGATGCTGACCGCTGCTGTAAGGCAAAAGCGAGCGCTGGGTCGACTGGGAATTCGACGTTTTGAACGGCGGCTAACGGCCACAAGCGGACGTGAAATCGGAAGTCAGCCGGTTGACCTGTGCAGCGATTTGTTATGTTGCATTTCTCATTCATGGAATGAATAAACACGTTGCGGATTTTTAACTAGCTAATTGCTGTTTTAAATATCGAATTATGTCACTAGATTCATACATCCACCGAACTCCATCCCTTTCATCTTCGATCCGCAGACAGGGCACTTGCTTTTTTCCGCCACCTGCAATCAACTCAGCTTTGTTTTTGGGATGAAAAAGAATGTCTTTTAACGGCAACTCGAGCCCCATCCACCAAAGAGCCAGCCGAACTTTAATGCAATACTGACAGGTGGTGAAATAAAACAATTCGTGGCCCGTGAGCCGTTTTCTAGAGTTGCTCATAATCCCCTTTCCCATGAAGAACCTGTGGCTTCCCAGCTCTGCGGTCAGCTGAGAGGTTTCATTCCAATTTGCGACATAACAGGTAATGAACTGCCAATATTGTCAGTGTATCACTCCTCGAATTTGATTAGCTTTCGGCGCTGCGAATGGCCGCTTCGGGTCGTCAGCGGCCCCTTTTAACTCTACCACTCGAACAGCCGCTGTCGGGTGTGAAGCGGACATTCGGAATCAACGATGTATCCACTGCTGCCTAATCAAAAAACAATCGATAGGTCGTGGTTGATAGGTTACGAATATTGAGGATGTCATGCTGCGAACCAGCGGTGTAGTGGCGCTGTCGTCCCGGCCGGAAATTTCGTCTGCTCGAGTGCCAGTTCAACGTAGCCATCGGTTCCCGCAAGAGAGGCGAAGTCACCCGACGTGTTCGTGTGCACCGGCATCGCGAGCATCTGGCCGGCGGCATTCGAAACCAGTTTTGCCGGCAGGAAGCAGGTGAGTTTCGGCTTGAACGTGACGTCTTCTGTCAGCGTCGCGAATTCAGGCTGGCTTGCCGTCCTACCGGCTGCAGCGTCCAGTGCAGGCACGACGTACTGGCGACAGCAGACGAGCGCGGACACGGGGTTGCCCGGCAGTGCGAATACTGGTTGTCCTTTCGGGCCAACGCCAAACCACATCGGTTTACCGGGCCGCTGACTGACCTTGTGAAACTCGACGCGCACTCCGAGTTCATCCAGAACTTTTGGAACGTAATCTGCATGACCCATCGAGACGCCACCACTTAGAACCAAAACGTCGGCGTCATCGAGATGGCTTCCAATACTCTTTCTTAACAACGCCGGATCATCGACAAGATGATCGTGTTTGCAATCGTCGTGTCCGTGTTGCTTGAGCATGGCGACGATGGCCGGGCCGTTCGACATGCGAATCTGCTGCGCTTCAATCGGCATGCCTGCAGGAACGAGTTCGTTGCCGGTGGAAACCACAACAACGGACGGGTGATCGGCGACTTCAACTTCGGGCAATCCGCAGGATGCGATGATTGCGACGTCCATTGGTGACACACGCTTGCCCGGCGACAATAGCTCGGTGCCTTGCGTATGGTCCGATGCTCGCGCGTGTATGAACTGGCGTTTCTCGGCACCGTAATCGGAATCGATCTCCGCAATGCCTTCCTTCACCGCAATGCGTTCGACGGGAACGATACAATCAGCCCCATCGGGCAGCGACGCGCCCGTCATGATTTCGATGCATTTGCCTGCATCAAGCGACTGCGCGGGGTCGCCCGCCGCCTGCATCGACTGAATCGGGTAGCGGCGCGTGCCGCTGTCGAAGTCGGCGAATCGTATCGCGATACCGTCCATCATGACGCGATCGAATGGCGGCTGGTCGCGCTCGGCGAAAACACTTTGTCGCAGCACGCGTCCGATCGCCTTATCGGCCGGTATGGTGACGGTGTCGAAAACCGGCATTGCGGCCAGGATGGCATCGCGTGCTTCGATTGTCGTTAGCACGCCGTGTTCACTTTCGTTCGCGGGCGATTGCCCGATGGCCGATATCGCGGCGCAGGTACATGCCTTCCCAGCAGATCTTGTCGACGGCGTCATACGCCTGATCCGCCGCCGTTGCCACGTTGTCGCCCAGGGCGACAACACACAGAACCCGACCACCACTCGTGACGACGTCATCGCCTGCTTTCGACGTACCGGCGTGGAAAACCTTTAGCGCATCGCCGTCGGCGTCTGCCAGGCCGGCAATGCGCTTGCCCTTCGCATAGCTTGCCGGATATCCACCGGCCGCCATGACTACGCCGACGGCTGCACGAGAATCCCACTCGGCTGCATGCTCGTCCAGCGATCCGTCGAGCGTGGCCCGGCAGATCTCGACAAGGTCGGACTTCAATCTCGCCATGATGGGTTGTGTTTCAGGATCACCCATGCGGCAGTTGAACTCGATCACTTTCGGAGTGCCGTCGGCCATAATCATGAGGCCCGCATACAGGAAGCCGACGTAGCGCGTGCCATCCTTTTGCAGTCCCTCGAGCGTCGGTCGAATGACCGACTCCATAATGCGTGCCTCGATGTCGGGTGTAATCACCGGCGCCGGCGAATACGCGCCCATGCCACCGGTATTCGGCCCGACATCGCCTTCATCGCGAGCCTTGTGGTCCTGCGACGTCGCGAGCGGCAGAATATTTTTGCCATCGGTAATGACGATGAAGCTCGCTTCTTCGCCGTCGAGATATTCCTCGATCACGATGCGCTTACCGGCGTCGCCGAAGCGGCGATCCGAGAGCATTTCAGTCGCTGCCCTTTGGGCATCGTCGAGTGTCTTCGCTACGATCACGCCTTTGCCGGCGGCGAGACCATCGGCTTTGATCACGATGGGAGCACCTTGTTCGCGAATGTACTCGAGGGCTGGCGCGAGTTCGGTAAAACTCCGATACGCCGCCGTTGGGATGTCATGCCGCGTCAGAAAATCCTTCGTGAACGCTTTTGATCCCTCCAGTTGTGATGCGAGCGCGCTCGGACCGAAGCAGGACAGGCCGGCTTCTTCGAAACGATCGGTAATGCCGGCGACAAGTGGTCCTTCCGGACCAACGATTGTCAGCCCGATGTTTTCCGCCTGCGCAAGATCGACGAGACCGTCGATGTCGTCCGCAGACACGGCAACATTGCGAACTCTGTTCTCAAAGGCCGTGCCCGCGTTGCCGGGCGCGACGAGGACTTCATCAACTAGTGATGACTGCGCGCATTTCCAGGCGAGCGCATGCTCGCGCCCGCCGCCGCCGATGATCAGGACTTTCACTTCGCTACGTTACCTCAATGGCGAAAATGGCGCATGCCGGTGAACACCATGGCGAGGCCGTGTTCGTCGGCGGCCCGGATGACCTCGTCATCGCGCATCGATCCGCCGGGCTGGATGATTGCTGCGATACCTGTTTCCGCCGCCGCGTCGATCCCATCGCGGAACGGGAAGAAGGCATCCGACGCCATTACCGAACCCGCAACGGCCAGCCCTTCATCGCTGGCCTTCATCGCCGCGATTTTCGTGCTGTAGATACGGCTCATCTGCCCCGCGCCGATGCCGATCGTCATTTTGTCCTTGCAAAAAACGATCGCATTGGACTTGACGTACTTGACCACGGTCCAGGCGAATAAGAGATCGTCGAGCTGCCCGGCGGATGGCGCCTTCTTCGTCACTATTTTGAGGTCGTCGGCCGTGATGCGGCCGAGGTCGGTGTTCTGCACGAGCAGGCCGCCCGACACCTTTTTTAAGTTGAATCCTGCGGCTGGTCCGGCATCGCAGTCGCCGGTCTCGAGCACGCGAACGTTTTTCTTGCCAGCGAGTACCGCAGTGGCACCGTCATCGACTTTGGGGGCAACGACGACTTCGACGAACTGGCGCTCGATGATCAATGCTGCCGTGGTCGCATCGAGCGGCCTGTTGAACGCGACAATGCCGCCGAACGCTGACGTCGGATCCGTCTGGAACGCTTTCTCGTAGGCGCCGAGAATATCCCCGGCAACGGCGACGCCACACGGATTCGCATGTTTGACGATGACGCAGGCCGGATCTGCGAACTGCCTGACGCACTCAAGCGCCGCGTCGCAGTCCGCAATATTGTTATAGGACAAGGCTTTACCTTGCAGTTGTCGCGCCGTCGCGAGCGACCCGGCCGCAGCGCATTGATCGATGTAAAACGCGGCATCCTGATGCGGATTCTCGCCATAACGCATTTTCTCGATGAGCTTGCCTGCGTAGAGAAAACGTTCCCCCAGCGGATCGTCTTGCAGTTGCCGCGACAGGTACTGCGTAATCGCAGTATCGTAGCTCGCCGTATGCGCAAAAGCCTTGGCGGCCAGGCGGCGCCGGTACTCGAGAGTGAGCGCATCCGATCTCAGTGCCTCGAGCACACTGTCGTAGTCATCCGGATCAACGACAACCGCGACACCGTCGTGATTCTTCGACGCGGCCCGAATCATCGCCGGGCCGCCAATGTCGATGTTCTCGATCGCATCGTCGATGCTCGCGCCGGCGCGTGCGATTGTCTGCTCGAAAGGATAGAGATTGACGCACAGCAGGTCGATGGGCTCAATTTTGTGCTCACGCATGACGCCCTCGTCGGTGCCGCGCCGGCCAAGCAGGCCGCCGTGGATTGCGGGATGCAGCGTCTTGACGCGGCCGTCCATTATCTCCGGGAAGCCGGTCTTCTCCGACACTTCGATGGCCACGATGCCGGCGTCTCGCAATTGCCGGCAGGTGCCGCCCGTCGACACGATTTCGATCTCGAGCTCCGCCAGGCCTGTCGCGAACGGTATCAGATCGCGCTTGTCAGAAACGCTGACGAGTGCGCGTCGCACACTGAACATGCAAGTCCCCAAGCAATATGGATAGAGAGATATCTGCCGCGAAGCCGCTTGAACTGAGCACCGTGCCGAGCGGCTCCTACTGAATCAGCGAATAGGTCCTGAGCTTCTTGCGCAGAGTGCCCCGGTTGATACCGAGTATCCCCGCCGCCTGGCTTTGGTTGCCATGCGTGTAATCCATCACGGCCACGAAGAGCGGTCGTTCGACTTCACCGATGACGAGATCGTACAGATCGCCCGGGCGATCGCCGTTCAAACTCGCGAAATATTGATCCAGCGCATCTTCGGTGTGCTTGCAGAGCGGTTTGTTACTTTCCGGGGCTTTGAGTTCGAGATTGTGTTTGTTTTTGCTGTTCTTTTCGGCCACGTCGGTCATTCCCAATGCACTGGCTTCGTGTCGTTACGAGAGCCAACCTCCCAATCTTCCAAATGACTAGGCTGCCAATAAAATACCCGCATTTTCGCGGTCGAAGTATTCCCTTGTCAGTTCAAGTTGTTCAGAAGCACTGTTAACGCGCACCGCCTGGTGACGAAATTCATCCGAGTTTGCGAGACTGATGCAATACCAGGCCAAATGCTTTCGAGCCACCCGAACACCGGTTTTGTCCCCATAAAACCGGTGCAATTCATTCAGGTGGCCGAGCATCATATCACGCAATTCATTTTTTTCTAGCGGCGCAACTGGCGCGTCATTGTTTAAAAAGTGATTCAGTTCGCGAAAGATCCACGGACGTCCTTGCGCGCCACGACCGATCATCAAGCCATCAGAATTAGTTAGACGCAAAACTTCAAGCGACTTCTCCGGAGTTGTCACGTCGCCATTGGCAATTACGGGCATCGAAACATTTTCCTTGATTCGTGAAATAGTTTCGAATTCGGCCAGGCTACGGTAACGACATGCGCGAGTCCGGCCGTGAATTGCGATCGACTGGATGCCGGCGTCTTCGGCGATACGGGCGATTGTTACTCCGTTACGGTGGTCAGGATCCCAGCCTGTGCGTATTTTCAGCGTCACCGGCACGTCAACAGCGGCGACCACGGCGCGCAGAATCCGTGCGACGAGTTTTTCGTCACGAAGCAGCGCTGAGCCGGCGAGTTTCTTGCAGACCTTCTTTGCGGGACAACCCATATTGATATCAACGATTTGCGCCCCCCGTTCGACGCAGGCCCGGGCTGCAAACGCAAGCTGATTGGCATCGGAGCCGGCAATCTGCACGACGACCGGCTCGGCGTCCAGGTCCAGGTCGAGCCGGTGGCGCGATTTCGCGGTTTGCCACAGGCTGGTGTCGGCCGTCGTCATCTCCGACGTCGTCATGCCGGCGCCGAAGCGCCGGCAAAGCCGCCGGAACGGCGCATCCGTGATGCCGGCCATCGGTGCGAGGACAAACGGGCTCGGCAGTGTGTACGGGCCGATGATCAGCGGTTTCAAGGGCGGCGATTGCATAGCATCATTATTTGAAATCGTCGACCGCGCAGCGCAGCTGGCCGTTCGCCATGCGGTAGCAGACGTTGAGCTTGAAGCCCGTTGCGTCGGGCGATGGCGATTCGATCGAGATGACGGCATTGAACGTGTCACCCGGCGGCACCGGGTTACGCGGGTCGAGGTCGCCGACGAGATATTGCGCCGGCTCCAGCACTCGGCTGCCGATAATTTCCTCGAAGCGGTCGGTCAGCGAGACACTGACGAGCGGGTAGGGCAATGCCGCATCCGATTGATTACCAATGCGCGAGTAAATCGTCAGTAATTCGTCGGTTTCATCCGTGCTGCCTTTGGTGACCTCGAAGCGCCAGCCCGTGATATCCCACGCCGGCGTCAGCGGCCGGCCGATGGCCCGATACACGGGGCCGACCGTACTGCTGAACGCAGGGATCGTGGCCAACGCCTCCCGGGACCGGTGCACAAACTGTGCGCCGAGCATCAACGACAGGAGAAAAACGCCGGCAACGGTGGCATAGCCGCCCGAGCTCTCACTCAACCCATGGCGATCAAGCGCACCGCGCATGCTCTTTCTTGCCTGGGCGATGAAGCCGCTATCGTCGCCGTCCGAGCGAGCGCTGTGGGCAAGTATTCTTTTTTCGATTTCCGCCCGGGTTTCGTCGCCCTCCATGATGATTGTTTCGACCAACGGGTTGTCATCCAGTTGGTCGAGATCGCCGAATTCTCCAATGATCGTTGATTTGAATCCGTCTTCGTCTTCCCGCGCCAGGCTTAGGAGGTCCTGGTCGATCATTCGATTGATCGTCTGCTCTTCTTCGGTCATCGGCGGAACGAAATGTTTGTCCTTGCCGTGGTCCCGCTCGTCATCAGCGCCGGCTTCTTCCACCTCGAACGCGGCAGCGATCAAGTCATCGTCAATGGAGGTTTCGGCGTCAACCCCGTGGTCCGCACGCGCAACTTGCTCATGCACACCGCTCAGATCGATGCCCATCGCCTCAGCCTTCATTGCGAACTGCTCGTCCATGTCTGGCAGTGCTTCGTCGATCTCTGCAGGCGCCGACTCGGCGGCCGCAACCTGAGCCCCATCGACCTCGTCGAGCAGTTCTTCCCACTCTTCCGGATCGCCGAGCGCAAGGTCGACCTGGGCGGGTTCCTCGCGAGCCCCGGCATCATCGGCCAGGACGTCAGTCGCGGCCAACTCGTCATCGACATCGAAGTCGTCAGGCACCGGCGTGTTGTCATCGAAGCGCATTTCAGCCGCCGGCGCAGCTGGTCGTTTTTTGGGCGTTAACTCGGGGAGCTGTGCATCGGTGTCCCGAATCAATTCGGACGTGGGCTTCTGTTCCGACAGGTACTCGAGTGCATTGAACGCGACGCCGCAACCGCCACAGCGGACTTTGCCGATCGCCTGTTTGAGGACCTCGGCTGTGACATGAAACGAGGTTCCGCATTCTGGACATTGCGTGTACATGGTCAGTCCTTGCCTCTCACGCCGGTCAGGCGGACCCAGGTCTGCCCGTCCTGTTCTGCGCATGCCGGTTTTTCGAAATCGATCCAGGCGTCATAGGCGCCAAGTACCTCCTCAACCTGTTGCGAGAGAATCCCGGAGAGCGCGAGCATGCCGCCTGCCTTGACGCGATTCGCGATCGATGCTGCGAATTCGATCAATGGCGCGACCAGGATGTTGGCGACGACGATGTCAAATTGCCCCCCGATAGATGCCGGGTTTTCGGCCCAGGTGATCGCGTGCTCGACGTGGTTTCGCGCCGCGTTTTGCCGTGTCGCTGTTATGGCTTGCGGGTCGATGTCGAATGCGGTCACAGCGGCACAGCCGAGGCGTAGTGCGGCGACCGCCAGGATACCGGAGCCGCAACCGTAGTCGAGCATTGCACGCCCGTCGAGATCGAGGCCGTCGAGCCACTCGAGACACAAAGCTGTCGTCGGATGCGATCCCGTACCGAAAGCGAGGCCCGGATCGAGGCGTACGATAACGGCGTCATCGGCATCCGCGTTCATGTCACCAGGGCATATCCAAAGGCGTTTTCCGAAGCGCATGGGCCGAAAATTCTCGAGCCATTCACGCTCCCAGGCGCGATCGGCCAGTGGCTCGATGTGGTGAGGCGGCAGTCGCTCGAGTGACAAAGACTGCAGCAGGTCATCTTGCAATACCTGCAGATCGGCGTCGGCGGAAAACAGTCCTGTCATGCAGGTGTCATTCCAAAGCGGCGTCTCCCCGGGAGCAGGTTCGAGAACCGGGTGATCTGCGGCATCGCTGAGCGAGACCGAGAGTGCGCCATGGCGCATGAAGATCGCTTCAACGCTTTCCGGGCTCAGTGATTCAAGATTCATGACAAACTGTCGCCAATCCATCGCGGCTCAGATTCGCACCCGGTACGGTGCCGCATCACACCAGACCAAGACGTTTCTCAAGGTAATGAATATCCGTGCCACCCGCCTGGAACGCCGCGTGCTGAAATATCTCCTGGTGCAAGGGAACATTCGTCTTGATGCCCTCAATGACGATTTCGGTCAATGCATTTCGCATGCGCGCAAGCGCAGCATTGCGGTCATGCCCGTGTGCGATCAGTTTGCCAATCATCGAGTCGTAAAACGGCGGCACTTCATAACCACTGTATACGTGGCTGTCGACGCGAATACCAGGACCACCGGGTGCGTGCCACAGATTGATAACGCCCGGTGACGGCATGAAGTTCTTCGGGTCTTCGGCATTGATGCGGCACTCGATCGCATGCCCTTGAATGCGGACGTCATCCTGGGTGATAGTCAAAGTCTCGCCATCCGCAATTCGCAATTGCTCGCGTACGATGTCGATCCCCGTGATCATTTCAGTGACAGGATGCTCCACCTGTAAGCGAGTGTTCATTTCAATGAAATAGAACTCGTCATCCTGGTACAGGAACTCGAACGTACCGGCGCTGCGATAACCGATCTCGAGACAGGCATTAACGCAGCGTTCGCCAATGCGGCGCCGTTGTTCATCGGTGATGCCAGGCGCCGGCGCTTCCTCGATGACCTTTTGGTGACGTCTCTGCATCGAGCAGTCGCGCTCACCGAGATGGATCGCGTTGCCCTGGCCGTCGGCGAGTACCTGGAATTCGATGTGCCGTGGTTGCTCCAGGAATTTCTCCAGGTAGACCATGTCGTTGTTGAATGCAGCTCGTGCCTCTGCCTTGGTCACGATGATGGCGGCAGTCAGGGAGGCTTCGGCATGCACGACGCGCATGCCGCGACCGCCGCCGCCGCCGGAGGCCTTGATGATGACGGGATAGCCGATCTCGCGAGCCAGGCGAATGTTTTCGTCGTGGTCGTCGCCGAGTGGCCCATCCGAACCGGGGACACAGGGCACACCTGCCGCCTTCATGGACCTGATCGCAGACACCTTGTCGCCCATCAGGCGAATTGCGCTGGCTTGCGGGCCGACGAATACGAATCCGGACGACTCGACACGTTCGGCAAAGTCAGCGTTCTCGGACAGAAAACCGTAACCCGGATGAATCGCGACGGCGTCGGTCACCTCGGCCGCGCTGATAATCGCCGGCATGTTGAGATAGCTGTCAACCGACGCCGGCGGACCGATGCATACGGTTTCGTCCGCGAGCAAGACATGCTTGAGATTGTTGTCGGCACTCGAATGCACGGCCACGCTCTTGATGCCCATTTCGCGGCAAGCGCGCAGCACACGCAGCGCGATCTCGCCGCGATTGGCTATAACGATTTTGTCGAGCATATCCGGTATGCCCGCTTGTCAAGCCTGCCGCTGATCGATGACAAACAGCGTCTGGCCATATTCGACAGGTTCGCCGTCCTGCACGCGTATCGATTTAATGACACCCGATGTGTCGGCTTCAATCTGGTTCATCATCTTCATTGCCTCGATGATGCACAGCGTGTCACCTTCATTGATTCGGTCGCCGACCTGGACGTACGCCGCTGCGCCCGGTGACGAAGAAGCGTAAAACGTCCCAACCATCGGTGCAATGACGAGAAAGCCGTCGTCCTCGGGGTCTGCTGCCGGCGTCGCGCCGGGCGCCGCTTTTGGCGCCGGTGCTGCTGTCGCCGCGGGCGCGGCGGCCGCGATCAGCGGCGCGGCAACGGCAGGTGCTGCCATGGTACCCGGCGGATAACGGCTGATCCTGACGGACTCCTCGCCCTCTGTGATCTCGATCTCGGCAATGCCGGACTCGTCGAGGAGCTCAATCAGCTTTTTGACTTTTCTTATGTCCATTATTCTCCCTCGGCCTCTGCGACGTAGCGGCTTGCGGCTTGCAGCCCAAGCTCGTACCCGAAAGCTCCAAAACCGAACAGACAGCTTTGCGCAATGTCGCTGAAGTAACTGTTGTGGCGAAACTCTTCGCGGGCAAACGTGTTGCTCAGGTGAATTTCGATAAACGGAATCTCGACCGCAAGCAGCGCGTCACGCAATGCGATGCTGGTGTGCGTGAATGCACCCGGATTGATGATGATGAAATCGATACCGTCGGCGCCAGCCTGTTGTACCCGGTCGATCAGTTCGTGTTCGGCGTTGCTCTGGTAACAATGCAGCTCATGACCGAGCTCCGCCGCGATCTTGCCGCAGTGCGTCTCGATGTCGGCGAGGCGCGTCGCCCCATAGACCTTGGGCTCGCGTGAGCCGAGCAGGTTCAGGTTCGGACCATTGATGATGAGAAATGCTGACATTTGCTGCCGATGCCAACCAGTTTACCGAAGATAGCAGCAATACTAACGCTTTTCGCAGACTTTCATACAGGTATTCACAACGTCATGAGGTCGGCGCGAGCCGTTTCTTTGTCGATCTCGCCACGATCGAGTTGCCCCAGGACAGCGACGATGTGGTCGAGATCTTCCCTGTGAATTTCACCGATATGCGTTGTCAGTAGTTCACCGTCAGCCGCGACGATCATCGTAAACGGCAGTGCGATGAAATCGACTCCGGACGACTCGGCGAGCACCAATCCCTGTTCCTGGCCGATGAGTACCGGGTAATTGAACTCGGCGGACTCCGCATATTCCAGAACGTCTTCGGGAAAATCCAGAGAGATGCCGATCACCTGGATGCCGTGTTCGCCCTGCTCGTCCTGAAACGCTTTGAGCAGCGGAATCTCGCGACGACATGGTGCGCACCAGGTCGCCCAGAAATTAACGAGGCGATGACGGCCATCCCACTCCGAGAAATCGTGAATGACGCCATCGATGTCCGGCATGGTAAACGACGGGTACCAGTCCACTTCGCGTGCTTGTGCTGGCGGAGCATCACGAGGGTCGTGCGGCTTGACCTCGTAGCCCTGGCGCGCAGCATAAAACAATGCGCCGGCCATCAGAGCCAGCAGCGCGGTCCCGAACACCAACAAGACTCGTTGCATGGTTATGCCTCAATCATTCCAAATTGGCCGTCACTGTCGCCGCAGCGGCAAACGCCATTTCCACATGCTCGGCAAAAGCGCTTGCCTTCATGTAACCGACGACCTCATATCCATGCCGCTGCTCTCCGTCGGCGCCGAAGAAAATAATCGTCGGCGGGCCGAAGACACCGAAGCGTTGCAGCAATGCCTGGTCGGCCTCGTCATTGGCAGTCACGTCGGCCTGCAGCAATGACGTGTTCGCCAATGTTGCCTGAACACCGGCGTCGGTGAATGTATGAGCTTCCATCTCTTTGCACGACACGCACCAGTCTGCGTAGAAATCAAGCATCGTGGTGCGGCCCTGACTGGCGGCGAGTGCAACTTCGCGATCGAGGTCTTTGACCGTCTTGATGCGCTGGAACTCGAGGCCGTGTTTTTCGGCCACATCAACGGCGCCACCGAAACCAACACTCGCAAGCGGTTTGAGTGGATCGCTACCGCCCGTCAGCGCGCCGAGCAGCAGCAGAACACCGTAGATAATCGCCAGAAAGCCGAAACCCTTGCCGAGTTTGCGGGTGGGTGTCGAGTCGGCAGCCAGCGAGGTCAATCCACCCATGAAGACTCCGGCCATGAAGACGAGGATGGCCCAAAGCGCGAGTGTCGCGTCGCCTGGCAGGATTCGCGACAACATCCAGACGGCGAGGCCCAGCATCATGAAGCCGAATGCGCCCTTGGTTGCCGTCATCCACGGACCGGCCTTCGGCAAAAATTTGCCCTGCGCCGCGCCAACAACGAGCAATGGCGCACCCATGCCGAGACTCATGGCGAACAGAGCTGCGCCGCCGCGGACGATGTCGCCCGATTGTGCCATGACAGTGAGGGCCGCGATCAGCGCGGGCGCGACACATGCGGTGACAACCAGCGCCGATAGCGCGCCCATGATGAAAGCACCGATCGTCGTGCCAGTCGTCTGCCGGCCGCTGATATTGGCAAGCCGGCTCTGAATGGAGCTTGGCATCTGCAGGTCATACATGCCGAACATGCCGAGCGCGAGAAACACGAACAGGCCCGAAAAGAGAATCAGAATCCACGGTTGATTAAATGTCGCTTGCAGCTGCATGCCGCCGGCGGCGGCGGCAATACCCGCTGCCGTGTATATGAGCGCCATGCCCATGACGTAACTTAACGCCAGTGCGAAGCCGCGCATCGGGCTTACGTTAGCGCCTTCGCCCGCAATAATGCCTGAGAGAATCGGCACCATGGGCAACACGCAAGGCGTAAATGCGAGCGCAAGGCCGGCGAGGAAGAACACGCCGATTGCCACCCAGAGGCTCGCATTCGTAATGACTCCGGCCAGCCGCGCCTGCTCGGATAGCGGCTCGCCGCCATTCGGCAGCGACGCAATGTCCGCGACGGCGGTCGCCATCGGTAATGCGATCGACAGCACGCGTGTCGTCGGTGGATAGCAAAGGCCGTCTTCGGCACAACCCTGATAGGCGAGTTCGAGCTCGAGGTTCATGGCGTCGGGGGTCGCCCGTGCCAGCGGCAGCTTCGCGAACACGTCCTCGACATAAACCTCGGATTCGCCGAAGAACTCGTCGAATTTCATCTTGCCGGCCGGTAGATCGAGGCGGCCAAGCTGCACGCTTGCGGTCAGTGTCTTGACTGAAATCTTTTCTTTGTAGAGATAGTATCCGGATGCGATTTGCCACGAGACTTCGACGGTGTTGCCATCGATCGGAATCAGCACCGGCTTGAAAGCCTCGTCGACGGGCAGGAACTCACCACCAAAAACGTTTCCGGCACTGCTACGACCGAGAATATTGCCCAGATCGAGTTTCGGCCTGGTAAACGCGACGGGAATAAGTTCGACGTGCTCGGTCCAGACCTGAGGCGGATAGCACAGGCCGATATCCGCGCAGCCCTGGCTCTTGATCACGAATTCCATCGATGCCGGCCGCTCGCCGGCGATCGTGTACGGCACGCGGATATGCAATTGCTGCCTGTAAATTTGCTGTGGGCCAAAAAACTCGTCTTCGTGCTGGAGCCCTTCGGGCAATTCGGCGTCACCGAGAATGACGGCGACGCTATTGCTCCGGAAGCCGAGCTTGTTGCGGTACAGGTAGTAGCCGTCCTCGATCGTCCAGTCGACTTCCAGGGCGTCACCCGTGTCGGTCACGGTGTACTGATAGGCCTCCCTCGGCGGCAACGGCTCATCTTGCGCGGCATGAGCGGCGGCGAGGCCCGCGAACGCGGCGAGCAGTGTCAGTAACGGGATGTAAATGGGCTCTTTTCTCATTGATACGCCGTAAGGGAAATTCAGGCGGCGACTCCAGATACAGACCCGGAATCGGGCGGTTTGTTACCGGTTTCAGTGCCGCATTGGCACAGCGGAGGCGCAGCATACCGTCGGTATTCGGCAATGTCATCGAACCAGGCCGGGTTTTTGCCGGACCTGTCGCCTACAAGGCTTGAAATTTCACTCGCCATGCCTATTATTAGCACTCCTAACGACCGAGTGCTAATGGCTGGGTAACGGAAAGCCGTAATAAGTCGGTTTTAAATCAAATACTTACAGGAGACAAACACAATGAAGATTCGACCGCTTCATGATCGGGTCATCGTCAAGCGCATGGACGAAGAGCGCACATCACCGGGCGGCATCGTCATTCCTGACGCTGCAGCCGAAAAACCGATCAAGGGTAAAGTCATCGCCGCGGGCAATGGCAAGATCCTCGACAACGGCGAGGTTCGCCCACTCGACGTCAAGCCTGGCGACACGGTGCTGTTCGGCAAATACGCCGGCACCGAAGTCAAGGTTGACGGCGACGAGCTGCTGGTGATGAAGGAAGACGACATCATGGCAGTGATAGAAGACTGACCACCGATCACTCCCCAGACCTAATTGAAATACCAAACGTCAAACGGTGTGCGGCTGGCGCCGCCCCGACGCTAAACAGAGGAAATAAATAATGGCTGCTAAAGAAATACGTTTTGGTGATGATGCACGGCAGAAGATGTTTGCTGGCGTGACCATCCTCAACAACGCGGTGAAAGTAACCCTGGGTCCGAAAGGACGCAACGTCGTGATTGACAAGAGTTTCGGCGCGCCGACGGTCACCAAAGACGGTGTCTCGGTCGCCAAGGAAATCGAACTCGAAGACAATTTCGAGAATATGGGCGTACAGATGGTGAAGGAAGTTGCTTCGCAGACGTCGGACGTCGCCGGTGACGGCACCACGACCGCGACCATCCTTGCGCATGCAATTCTTCGCGAAGGGCTGAAGTCGGTTGCTGCCGGCATGAACCCGATGGATCTGAAGCGTGGTATCGACAAGGCATCGGCGGCGATCGTCGAGGAGCTCAAGAAGCAATCCAAGCCATGCGAAGACGAGACTGCAATCGCCCAGGTTGGCAGCATCTCAGCCAACGCAGACCCCGAGATCGGCGAGATTATCTCGAACGCCATGCAGAAGGTCGGCAAGGAAGGCGTTATCACAGTTGAGGAAGGCTCTGGTCTTGCAAATGAACTCGACGTTGTCGAAGGCATGCAGTTCGACCGTGGCTACCTGTCACCTTACTTCATCAACAACCAACAGAGTCAGACAGTTGAACTCGAGAACCCGGTGGTTCTCCTGCACGACAAGAAGGTCTCGAACATTCGCGATCTGCTGCCGATTCTTGAGGCTGTCGCCAAGTCCAGCCGTCCTCTGCTACTCATCGCAGAAGACGTCGAAGGCGAGGCGCTCGCGACGCTTGTGGTCAATAACATTCGTGGCATCGTCAAGGTAGCGGCTGTCAAGGCGCCGGGCTTCGGTGATCGCCGCAAGGCAATGTTGCAGGACATCGCAGTCCTGACCGGCGGACAGGTCATCTCGGAAGAGGTTGGGTTGTCACTCGAGAAGGCGACGATCGAGGATCTCGGTGAGGCCAAGAAAGTCCTGATTACCAAGGAAAACACGACTTTGATTGACGGCGCCGGTAGCTCCAAGGATATCAAGGGGCGCGTCGACCAAATCAATGCGGAAATCGAGGAGTCTTCATCGGACTACGACAAGGAAAAGCTGGAGGAACGCGTTGCCAAGCTTTCCGGCGGTGTTGCGGTTATCAAGGTCGGTGCTGCAACCGAGATCGAGATGAAAGAAAAGAAGGCTCGCGTCGAAGACGCGTTGCACGCAACTCGCGCGGCCGTCGAAGAAGGCGTCGTTCCGGGTGGTGGAGTCGCCTTTATTCGTGCAGGCGCTGGCATCGAAAAGCTCACCGGCGACAATGATGATCAGAATGTTGGCATCGCCATACTGAGGCGCGCCATCGAAGAGCCATTGCGCCAGATCGTCCGCAACGCAGGCGGTGACGCCAGTGTCGTTCTGAACGAAGTTGCCGCAGGCAAGGGTAACTACGGATACGATGCAGCCACGGGTGAATACGGCGATATGATCGAGGCTGGCATTCTTGATCCGACCAAGGTGACGCGATTTGCCCTGCAAAATGCGTCGTCTATCGCCGGTCTGTTGTTGACGACCGAGGCGATGGTTGCCGAGGCACCGAAAGACGAATCGTCCGGACCGGGAATGCCGGACATGGGTGGCATGGGCGGCATGATGTAAGACGCCTCGCTACCGAAGGCTGACGAAAGGCCCCGTCTGACGGGGCCTTTTTGTTGCCGCGCCAAACCGAGCGCCTCGATCAGCCTCGAGCCTTGTGCAGGAAGGAAACCTCGCGGCCCGTGTCGCTGACGGCAAATATTCGATAGCCCGCGGTTCTCAGGCGATCGATCAACTGCCTGGTGCGATCCGGGCCGATATCTGAAAATCGATGGTGAAATTCGACGAGCAGCTGTTGCGGCCGCAGTGCCGACCTCAACACCTGGTCAAGGGCCTCGTACTCGGCGCCCTCGATATCCATCTTCAGCAGGTCGATGTGAGAATGACCGAGTTTCGCGAGAATGGTCGGAATGGTGTAGGCGGGAACCTCCAGACCGCTATCACGCACTGATTCGTCGGCCACCAGGGTATACACCACGTCGGACACCGCCCCGCTTTTCCCGACGCGCGGATACAGGGTCAGGTGGCCGTCCTGACCGGCGACCGCCCATGCATGAAATTGGAATTCGGGTGGCAGGGCGCCATCATCGCAGGTAGAGAGCGCCGTCGGTGTGGGATCAAAAGCGTGAAGCCGGGCATGCGTTCGCAGGATCAGCGCGAGGTCGAAATCGATGTTATCGCCCACGCCGAACGAATACACGATACTGTTCTCGTCGAGTTTCGTTGCGTCATATTGCCAGCCACCGTCGTTCACGCAGGCAACGTGTAATTCAGGTTTCAGATTGAGTTCCTGGCCGACGAGACGCTTGAGGGCGAGCTTTGCTCTTCGATACCCCGGGCTTGTCTCAATCCGCTTCCACGCGGCAATTGCCATATTCAGCGCCCTTTCCGGACCGGTGTGGCATGAATCGGCGCAGTATACGCCGCGTTTACCGCACGGGCATTTGCTTGGCCTGCTGCGGTCGGCGCTGCTTGCGTCGTTGCCACCAAACGCGGTAACCGAGCAAAGCCGCCAGGATGATCGCGTATATCAGCGGTTCCCGCACATCGGCTTTGACCTGCCACCAGTAATGCCACACGCCCAGAGCACCGACGCCATAGACGCCGTAGTGCAATTGTTGCCAGCGCCGGCCCAGGCGCCGTCGCATGCCATTTGTTGATGTCGCGGCCATGGCCGTCAGCAGCAAAAACGCCGTGAAGCCCAGCGTGATGAACGGACGCTCGATAATGTCTTCGGCGATCGCGGACAGCAGCAGTTCCTGATCCAGTATCAACCAGGTCAGGAAGTGCATCAGCACATAGAAGAACGCGATCAGTCCGATCATGCGGCGAAAGCGAACGAGCCAGTTCCAGCCTGTGATGCGCCGTAACGGGGTGACGGTGAGCGTGATCATGACGAAACGCAGCGCCCAGATGCCGAATCGGTCCTGGATCTCTTCGATCGGGTTCGCGCCGAGTCGGCCGGTAATTTCGAATGCGTCGCTAAAGACGAGCAGGGCGGGAAGCAGGCACAGTGCGAATACCATGGGCTTCCACACGAAGCGGATCTGTTGCAGCCTGTCCACGCTGTTACTGCCGCATGAGGCGATCTGGGTCAGAAATTCTTGCGCAGGTTGAGGCCATCGTACAGATGTGCGACCTGTTCGCCGTAACCGTTGAACATCAGTGTCGGCTGCTTGCGCGCAAACAAACCGGCACCGATACGGCGTTCCCTGGCTTGACTCCAGCGCGGATGATCGACGTTGGGATTGACGTTCGCATAGAAGCCGTATTCATGGCGCGCGGACATGTTCCAGCTCGTGCGCGGCCGTTTGCTGACAAAGCTCATTCGCACGATGCCCTTGATGCCCTTGAAGCCGTATTTCCACGGCACCACGAGTCGAATCGGCGCTCCATTCTGGTTCGGCAGCACTTCGCCGTACAGGCCGACCGCGAGAATGGGCAGCGGGTTTGTCGCCTCGGCAATCGTCAGGCCTTCGCGATAGGGCCAGTCGAGGACGCGCCGACGCTGCCCGGGCATGCGAATCTGGTCGTTGAGCGTTTCGAATGCCACGTACTTCGCTTTCGACGTCGGCTTGAAGTGTTTAATGACCTCAGCGAGCGAGATGCCGACCCACGGAATGACCATGGACCACGCCTCGACACATCGCATGCGGTAAATACGCTCTTCGAGATCGAAGGGCTTGATAAAGTCCTCGAATTGGAACGTGCCGGTCTTCTCGGCATGTCCATCAACCGTGATTGACCAGGGCCGCGCGCGAAAATCGCCGGCATTTGCAGACGGATCACCCTTGCCCGTGCCGAATTCGTAGTAATTGTTATAGGTTGTGATGTCTTCGTAGCTATTTGCCGGCTCGTCAGTGCTGAACGGGCTCTTGCCGACACCCTCGAGTTTCGCGCCGCGTTGCGGCGGAGCGATAGCACCAAGTGCCGGTGCGGCAAACGCCGCGCCGCTCGCAACTGCACCCGCAATGGCGCCGGCCTTTACAAAATCACGGCGATTGAGGTAGTTGCTTTTGCTCGTGATTTCCGACGGGCGGATATCGGACGGTTTCAGGATCAGCAACGATTCTCTCCACAAGTAGTCTCAGTTCAGGAGACCGTGTCAGGGACGCAAATATTGCACAAAACGTGCCGCGAGGCGATCGATCGGCGCCAAACCTCATATTTCGGGCTGCTTTGACAACTCTGGCGAAAGTTCCCGGCTCGGCACCGAAAAACACCCAAACTTTCACTCCCGCCGTGAATCCAATCCAGTAAGTGCCGGTTGCGGCACAAGAGCTTGATTTTTCCAATGACAGCCTCATTTCTGTGCGTAATGAAGGGGATCGTCACATGAGCCCGATATTTGCCGACATCGTCACGGATAACGACCGCGTCGCGCCAGGCGCGGTGCTGCACGTTGAGGTGATTGCCGATTTCGTGTGCCCGTTCAGTTACCTTGGCAAGAGGAGCCTGGATATCGCCATGCAGGCGGTACAGGGACCCAGTGATGTCAACTGGTATCCCTATCAGCTCAATCCGCAAATGCCGGAAAGCGGCATATCACTCGAAGACTATTTAACGCAGCGTTTCGGCAGTCCGGCCGGCATTCAACCGGTGCTCGACAGGCTGCTGGCCGAAGGTCGCAAGGCAGGCATCGAATTTCGCTTCGATCGGGTCAAGCGTGTCCCTAACACACTCGCGGCCCACCAGGTCATGTACCGCGCCGAGACAGAAGGCAAGAATCAGTCGGCGCTCGCCGAAGAGTTCATGTCGGCGTTTTTCGTCCATGGAGAGAACATTGGTGAGACTGACGTACTCGTCGAACTGGCCGGCCGCCACGGCCTCGATGCGGCCGATGTCGTGCAGGTCATCGAAGATGACGCGGCGCGCCAAATTGTTCTGTCGCGCGAAATCCAGGTTCGCGCAAGCGGCATAGCCGGCGTTCCCGGCTTTCTGCTGAATCGACACCTGTTGCTGATCGGTGCGCAGTCGACCGACTACATGGTTAACGCGTTTGATCGTGCGATGTTCGGTGACGGCGATGGCGAGATCGTTTCCCCGGCCCTGCATTAGTCGTGACCGCACAGATAGGGTAAAAGGGGTCGGATCCATTAATTGAATCGGATCCGCCCCCTCTTTTGTCCCGGCTTACAGCGTGCGCCGTGCGAGCCAGTCGAGCATCAGGGCATTGACATCATCGGGACGCTCCTGCTGACTCCAGTGGCCGCAGGGTGCGAGCATGTGGATTTCGAGATCAGTAACATGGGGCTTCATGGCCTCAATGTGCACGGGCGAAATGAGGACATCGTCGTGCGCGCCAATGAACAAGGTCGGAATCCTGACCGTCTGCTCGATGCCGTCAAGGCTTTCCCAGTTGTGTGTCCAGTTGCGATACCAGTTGATCGGGCCCGTGAATCCGCTGCCGGCGAACGCATCTGCGAAATAGTCTCGCTCAGCAGGACTGAGCAGGGGCTTGCCTCCCGATTGTTGCCGCTTCATCACGGCCAGCAGGCTGAGCGATTTCATCTCCGCGGGTAGCTGGTCAAAGACTTCACGTGTGATTTGTCCCTGGCGCATCATGACGTCGAAAAAGTGTTTGGGATCGGCGGCAAAGGCTTTATCTGCCTCGTTCGAATCCTGAAAATTGACGATGTAGAAATCGTCACCGAAGCGCTGCCGGAACAGCGTGATCGGATCGACCGGTGGTCGCGGAAAGAACGGAATATTCAGGATGACGAGTCCGTCAATCCGCTCAGGACTCATCAGCGCCATAGACCACAGCAGCAGCGCTCCCCAGTCATGGCCGACAAAAGTGGCGCTCGCGAGGTCCAGCGCATCGAGCAGCCCGTTCGTGTCGGCGATCAGCTCTTCGATGCTGTAATCACCGACCGCAGGCGGGCAATCGGTCCTGCCGTAGCCGCGCTGATCCGGGGCGATCGCCCGGTACCCGGCGGCGGCCAGCGCCGGCAGTTGATGCCGCCATGAGAAGGCAAGTTCGGGAAATCCGTGCAGCAAAATCACAGCGGGCCCGTGGCCTCGTTCATAGATGGCCATGCGTATACCGTTCGTATCGATAAATCGTGGTTCAGGGAACACCATAATGACTCCTGGCTGATGGCTGTCTCGTGCACGGCGCCGTACGTGCTCGGTTGAATATTTTGCTTGTTTTTTCGACGGTGCAAGGATAATTTCTCCCGCAAGACGTTGAAAGGGAAGAGTAGGCGGGCAAATCGGGCCGCAGCGACCGGGGGGTAGTGTGAGCCCCGGGCCGAAATCTGCCGAAAATCACCCCGGAGTTGCTGTCCGAATGGCGCAAGTCACGTAGGCACAGCCGGCCGGCCCCCGTTACAGGGCAACGGGTCACTGAGACCCACCGAGGCAGCAGTCGCGAGATTGCGGCGAAACCGGGTGGTACCGCGATTTTCAGGAGTCGCCCCGGATGCAGTGGATGCGTCCGGGGCGATTTTTTGGAGTGCGAGACTTGGCATTGAAGAAAGTATCAGGGCGTTACAACGGGCCGGCGCTCGAGCAGGAAGTGCTCGAGTTCTGGCGTGACAACGATGTGTTTGCCCGGACGCTCAGGCAGTCGCAAGGACGAGCCCGGTTCATCTTTAACGAGGGTCCGCCGACGGCGAACGGCAAGCCAGGCATTCATCATGTACTGGCACGCAGCTTCAAGGACGCATTCCCGCGCTACAAGACGATGCGTGGCTTCCATGTACCGCGCAAGGCCGGCTGGGATACCCACGGACTGCCGGTCGAGCACGAGATCGAGAAAGAACTGGGTATCTTTGACAAGAAGGAGATCAAGGAAAAGGTCGGAATAGCGGAATTCACCCGGCTGTGCCGCGAGTCGGTCATGCGCTACATCGGCGACTGGGAGAAGATGACAGAGCGCATGGGTTTCTGGGTCAACCTCGACGAGGCTTATTACACGCTCGACAACCGCTACATCGAATCGGTCTGGCATCTGCTGCACACGATCTGGAACAAGAAGCTCA
This sequence comes from Pseudomonadota bacterium, assembly GCA_022560695.1. Classification (GTDB taxonomy): domain Bacteria; phylum Pseudomonadota; class Gammaproteobacteria; order Steroidobacterales; family Woeseiaceae; genus UBA1847. The sequence goes on along the minus strand of JADFSP010000016.1, from coordinate 30,798 downwards.
TCTACCGTGGTTACAAGGTCGTGCCATATGATCCGCGCATCGGCGCGACATTGTCATCGCATGAACTCGCGCTTGGCTACAAAGAAGTCGAAGATCCATCGATCACGGTGCGCTTCAAAGTCGAGAAAGAGAACAACACGAGTTTTCTTGTCTGGACAACGACACCGTGGACGCTGCCTTCGAACCTGGCGCTCGCGGTCGGTTCAGACATCGATTACAGCTACTGTGACGCCGGTGACGAAACACTGATCGTTGCCGAGGCGCTGCGCGAGACGGTGCTGCGTGATATCGAGCACAAAGTGACGAAAACGGTCAAAGGCAGCGAGCTTGTGGGTTTGCGGTACGAGCGGCTGTTCGACTACCTGGAGGTGGAGGCCGACGCGTTCCGCGTGCTGCCGGCTGATTTTGTCAGTACCGACGAGGGCACGGGCATCGTGCACACAGCGCCCGCTTACGGCGTCGACGACCTGGCATTGGGGCAGCAGCACAACCTGCCTGTCTTGCACAGTGTTGGCCTCGATGGACATTTCGTCGACGCGGCCGGGCCCGTCGCTGGAATGTTCTTCAAGGATGCCGACAAGCCGCTCATTCGGGAATTGAAAGAGCGTGGGCTCATGTTTCGCTCGGAACGAATCAAGCACAATTACCCGTTCGGCTGGCGTACCGGCGACCCGATCATTTATTACGCGAAAAACGCCTGGTACATTCGAACGTCACAATTTCGCGAACGCATGACCGAGCTGAACAAGACGATAAAATGGGTTCCCGAGCACATCCGCGATGGCCGTTTTGGCAAATGGCTGGAAAACAATATCGACTGGGCGCTGTCGCGTGAGCGTTTCTGGGGTACGCCGTTGCCTGTATGGACCGACGGTGATGAAAATTATCACTGTGTCGGTTCGGTTGCTGAACTCGAGAAACTGACAGGGCGATCGCTGCGTGACCTCGATCTGCACCGCCCGGCCGTGGATGAGGTGACGTTCGAGAAAGACGGCAGGACCTGGAGACGCGTGCCCGAGGTCATCGATTGCTGGTTCGACTCGGGCGCAATGTCGTATGCGCAATGGCATTACCCATTCGAAAACAAGGACACATTCGAACAGAACTTTCCGGCCGACTATATTTGTGAAGCGATCGATCAGACACGCGGCTGGTTCTACACATTGCATGCGATTGCAACACTCGTCTCAGACAGCGTTGCGTATAAAAACGTCATTTGCCTGAATCTGATTGTCGATAAAGACGGCAAAAAGATGTCGAAGTCACTCGGCAACATCGTCGATCCATATGACGTCTTCGACACAGTCGGTGCCGACGCGCTGCGCTGGTATTTCCTGGCGCGCCTGTCTCCGGATGTACCGAAACGCATTTCGGTCGAGATCGTCGCAGAGGTCGCGAGCTCGTTTATCAATACGTTCTGGAATACGTACGCGTTCTTCGTTTTATACGCGCGCCTTGACGACCTCGACCTGAGCCGCGACATCGCGGTGGAGGATCGTCCCGAGATCGATCGCTGGGCGCTTGCACTACTGCACCGGACAATCACGACAGTGACGCAGGCAATGGACGACTTCGATGCCAGGACGGCGGGTGATGCCATCGAGTCGTTCGTTGATCAGCTCAGCAACTGGTATGTGCGCCGCAACAGGCGCCGCTTCTGGAAGTCGACCGATCCTGAGGACAAGCAGGCGGCGTACCTGACGTTGTATGAATGCCTGCAGGTGGTGCACAAACTCATGGCGCCGTTCGTGCCGTTCCTGGCTGAGCATGTCTACCAGAATCTCGTGCGCGGCGTGGATGAAGATGCTCCCAGGAGCGTGCACATGGCCACATGGCCGGAGGCTGAGGCGGCATGGCGTAACGAGGACCTTCTGCGCGATATCGGTGTTGTACAGAAGGTCGTCAAGCTCGGCCGGGCGGCGCGGGGAAAATCCGGCGTGCGAACCAGGCAGCCATTGTCGTTACTTCGTGTTCGGGCGCCGGACGAGGCGGCGGCCAAGGCGCTCACAGACCACAGTGAACAGATTCTGGAGGAACTCAACGTCAAGAAAATCGAGTTTATCGATCGGGATGACGCGCATGTCAGTTACAGAATCAAACCGAATCTGCCGGTGCTCGGCAAAACTCATGGCAAGCAGATTCCAGAGATTCGAAAAGCCCTGCAGGAGGCGGACGGCGCAAAAATCGCGGGCAATGTTGCGCGCGGCGAGTCCATAGTGATCACTGTAGGTTCCGGAACGCTGACGCTTGGACCGGGTGACGTAATCGTCGAGACGAGTTCCGAAGAAGGTTTTGCCTGCGCCGAGGACGCCGGCTACCTGGCAGAATTCAATACCACGCTGGATGACGGACTGGTCGACGAGGGGGTGGCCAGGGAAATCGTCCGCTCGGTACAGGATGCCCGCAAGCAGGCTGGTCTTGAGGTGTCGGACCGGATCGCGCTCGGAGTTTCGGGATCCGCAGGCGTGCAGCGGGCGCTGAAAGCACATCGCGATTACGTCATGGCCGAGACGCTGGCAACGCGCTGGGCGGTGGGTCAGACCGGCCCACTGTACTCGGACCGGCGCGAACTCGGCGCGGAACACTGGACGATAGAGATCAGCAAGCTGTAACAGGCCTTTCCGGTCAGGACGACCTTATGTCGCGGAGCACAGGGATGTGCGAGAGCGACCAGGCCCGAATGGGTACGCACCTCGTTGTGGCCAAAGCCGCTGCTACTTGCGCGCGGTTCGCAAACTTTGTTATAAGAATGTAGCGCAGGTATCTGATAGATCAGGAAGGACTGAAGCTCAGGGCGACCCTTTGCGGGTCGCCGACTACAGGACGTAGTCAACTCAGAAAGCGTGTGAAGTCGCTGAGAGGTAAGAAAAGCGGCCGAACAATAACGAAACGCTGGAGTGGACATGACAGACCAGGTCAAACTGTTTTTTGCCGCCGTGTCGGTGCTCGCCGGGCATGGTCATATAAAACATAGGCTTATCAAGGCCTACGAGGAAAACCTGGACCATATCAACGAAGAAAATTTACCCAATGCGACCAAACAGCCGTTCGCGCAATTAAAGGATGCGATGCACTGTGTCACGCCGGCAGGTGGTGAGGGGTCGATTTGCGCCTCGGTCAGGAAAATGTCCGTCGACGAGGCCAGCCAGTGTGCCATTTCGGTTGTGCTCCTGTACGGTGAAATGATACGCCATGACGAAAACGGCCAGGAGCTGTTGCCGCTTACGCGGGAGGACGGTGAAGGCATTCCGCCGTTCCTGATCAAGTCCGTTTCCTGAACTTCGCGATCATTTGGTCGGGTAGTAAATGTAGGTCAGCAAATCGTCTTCAGCGACCCTGGTCGGGTCGCTGACATAGGACTCCCAGGCATCTCCATTGCGCTCGATGCCGAGTGCGGCCAGGTAGGCACCGATCTTGCGGTGAGATTCGCCGAGCTTGCGGTAGGAACCGATGTGCGTGACGCGAATGACGGGCCCCGCGTAAGTGCTACCCAACTTGACGCTTGCGCCGTCGCGATCGGTGGCCCCGGTTACGCCACGCACGGGTATCGCGGCATCGAACAGCAACTCCGCGCCGCTGAAACCGCGGACGATGGATATCGGCGCACCAGCCTCCGACAGGTTTTGTTGATCGATGAAATTCAGAATATCGAAGTAGGCGCTGCCCATCGCCTCCGAGATCGCGGCCGGCTCCGGCAAAGACGCCGTTGGCAGATAAGCAATCTCGGCAGCCTCGACGATGAGGTGCTCAATCTCGATGTCGCTGAAGTCGCTGCGCGGAAGAGTCTCGGCGAGTTCCTTGAGCCTGGCGAGGTCATTTTCAAAGTCCTGTCGCAGAACACGACTCACGAGCAGGGCGAAATAGCGGCCGACGAGATTGAGGCCGTAGTCGTGCTCGAAACTCCAGGTAATGACTGTTGATCCGTTGCCGCCCTGCAGATTGAACCAGGTTCTTGCTTCCCCGGCTTCGGCTGGATTGATGACGGTCGCGATGTAGTCAAACGGGCGGCTCTCGGTAATTGTCTGCGTGCCGCTGCCGAGTACGGCGCCATCCCAGCTTATGGTTGCACCAACGCCGCGCTGCGGGCCTGAATACACGATTCGCGCGTTGGGATCCGAGGTCGTCCGCGACGACCACAGGCTGATTCGCTCGAAATCGTTGACGAGCGCAAATACCGTCGCAGGATTGGCGTCGATGCTTGTACTGATGTCCACACGGCTGTGTCGGGGCAACGTGAAACCGACGACGATTAGCAGCACGATCGCTGCGACGATCCCATAGACAAGTTTTTGCACGGCGTCCTGTATCGAAGCACTGGTCAATGCCGCGATTATTTCACAGATTGGCATTTTCGGGCGCGACCGGAGCAACAGGGGATGCGGTTCACGGCGTGCTTCGGCACAATGCGCGTATGAACGATCACGAGGCAAGAAGTCGACCGATCGGCGTATTCGATTCCGGCGTCGGCGGGCTAACCGTCGTGAAGGCGCTGCGCGAGGCTCTGCCCCACGAAGACCTGGTGTATCTCGGCGACACGGCGCGCCTGCCATACGGTACGAAAAGCGCGGTCTCGATCAGCCGCTACGCCTGCCAGGCAACGGTGCATCTGCAAAAGCAGGGCATAAAGCTTCTGGTGGTCGCGTGCAATACGGCATCGGCTGTTGCGCTCGAAGCATTGCGCCAGCAAATGCGGCCGCTGCCCGTCATCGGCGTCGTCGAGCCTGGCGCGAAGGCGGCTGTCGCGACCGGCCTCGGCGGTGCGCACCTGGTCCTGGCCACCGAGGCGACAGTGCGCCTCGGTGCCTACCACGATGCGATCAAGGCGCAAGATGCCGGTGCCGATGTCCGTGAGCTCGCCTGCGAATTACTCGTGTCACTGGCTGAAGAAGGCTGGACAGATGGCGCGATTGCCACCGGCATCGTCACCAGGTACTTGCAACCGATCGTGGACGCGTCATACCAGCCCGACTGTGTCATTCTCGGATGCACGCATTTTCCGCTGTTGCGAGAGGTGATCGCCGGCGTCATCGGCGGTGGCACGGTCGTCGTCGATTCGGCGAGCACCACGGCCGAGTTCGCAAGGCACGTGCTTGCTGATGCCGGACTTGCGAATGCCAGCAGTGCAGCCGGTTCATTGCGGCTGCTGGCGACCGATGGCGCCACGCGATTTTCGCGGGTCGGCGGTCGATTTCTGGGCGAACGCCTGGCGGCGTCCGACATCGAGATTGTCGACCTCTAGTATCCTGTCCCGGTCGCTTCGTATGCGATACTCGCTGATTCGACGGTTCGCCAGAGGAAACCTGTGACTTCATCAACTTTCATACGCCGGTCAGGCGTATTTCTTATGGCAATTGTCATCGCATCGTGCGGCGTCGAAGCGCCGCCTGGCGCCGACGCCCGGCAACCGCAAGTCATGGTCGAGCCTCGTCCCGATATCTATGCCGAATTCAGGCTGACAGCCGATCTCAGTGCGTTGACCGATAATCAGCGAGAGATGATCACACTGTTGATCGATGCATCTCAGATCATGGACGACTTGTTCTGGCGCCAGGCCTATAGAGACGACTACCAAAGCTGGCTGGATTCGATCGGCGTTGACGATACGCGCCGATTTGCAGAGTTCAACTACGGGCCCTGGGACAGGCTCGATGACGAGAAGCCGTTCATCGAGGGCGCGGGCGTGAAACCCCTTGGCGCCAACCTGTATCCACCCGACATGACGAAGGAAGAGTTTGACGCGGCTTACCTGCCGGGCAAGACCGGACTGTATTCTCTTGTTCGTCGCGATGCGCAGGGCCAATTGACCCTGGTCCCGTATCACGTCGCCTACGCGGAGGAGCTCGGGCGGGCCGCGGAACTACTGCGCAATGCCGCCGACCTGGCCGAAAGCGCCGACTTTGCCACCTACCTGAAATTGCGGGCGTTCGCGTTGATCAGCGACGAATTCCAGATGAGCGACATGTACTGGATGGATGTCAAGGACAACGAAATCGACGTTGTCATCGGCCCCATCGAAACGTATGAGGATCGTCTGTTCGGCTATCGCGCGGCCTATGAATCTTATGTGTTGATCAAGGACCTCGCATGGAGTGAGCGCCTGAGCCGTTTCGCCGGGTTCCTGCCGGAACTTCAGCAGGGGCTGCCCGTCGCCGATGAATACAAGGCGGAGACGCCCGGCACGGATTCAGATCTGAACGCTTACGACGTTATCTATTACGCGGGCCATAGTAATGCCGGTTCGAAAACGATAGCGATCAATTTGCCGAATGACGAACAGGTGCAACTTGAGAAGGGTACGCGAAGGCTGCAGCTCAAAAACGCAATGCAAGCCAAGTTCGAAAAGATTCTCGATCCCATAGCCGATGTGCTCATCGACGACATGCAGCGACGGCATGTGACCTTTGACGCGTTCTTCGCAAATATTATGTTTCACGAAGTTGCGCATGGTTTGGGCATCAAAAATACGATTACCGGAAAAGGCACGGTCAGGCATGCGCTGCTCGATATCGCATCCAGCATGGAGGAAGGCAAAGCGGACATACTCGGCCTGTACATGATCACGAAACTGCACAAGGCGAACGAGCTTGGCGACGCGGACATCATGGATTACTACGTCACGTTCATGGCGGGCATTTTTCGTTCGATACGCTTTGGCGCGAGCAGTGCGCACGCCAGGGCGAACATGGTTCGATTCAATTTCTTCGCTGAGAGTGGTGCATTTGTGCGCAATGCCGAATCCGGAAAATACAGTGTCGACTTCGAGCGCATGCGGCAGGCAATGGCTGACCTGTCGAGGTTGTTGCTGACCTTGCAAGGTGACGGCGATTATGACGGTGCATCGCAGCTAATGTCGAGCAAGGGCGTCATAGGCGCGCAGTTGCAGGCCGATCTTGATCGCCTGACCACGGCGAACATTCCCGTCGACATCACGTTCCTGCAAGGCGTAAGCGAACTCGGGCTCGATTGATGTGTCGGCAAAGCAACACTGAGATAATGACAATGAGAAGTTTTGCGTTAATTTTGCTGGCCGCGAGTCTCGCGCTGGCAGGCTGCGGCGGCGAGCAGGGCGGGACGGCCCCGACAACCGCGGACAGCGAGCAACCCTGGGCGGAATTTGCGGCAGCCTTCGTGGACGAGTACTACCGGCGAAACCCGGAAGTTGCCGTCGATGCGGGCTTGCATCAGTACGACGGTCAGGCATCGGACCTTAGTCTGGCCGCATTCCGGGACTATGCCGCGTGGCTGGAGAAAGCTCGAGCGGATGTCTCAGCCTATACCGGACTTCCGCGCATTGAGGCGTTCGAGCGTGACTATCTTCTGATCGCATTGCGGAACCGGCTGTTCTGGCTGAATGAAACCGACAGGCTGACGAAGAATCCGGTCTTCTACGCCCGAAGTATCGACCTGAGCGTCTATGTGGATCGCGAATATGCACCGCTTGATGTGCGCATCCAGGCCTACACGATGTACGCAAGTCACATCCCGGGCATGCTGCAAAGCATGAAGGCCAATCTGGAGCCACCGCTCCCGGCGCCGTTCGTCGAAATCGGCGGCCGCATTTTCGCAGGCCTTGCCGAATATCTGCAGACGACAGTACCGGAAATCTTTGCGCCTGTTGATGACGAGCAGCTGCAGCATCAATTCAAGGCCGCGAACGATGCCGCGGCAGAGGCCGTGCAGCAAGCGGCGGAATGGATTCAGAGTCTGAAGGCAACCGCGACAAACGATTTCGCGCTTGGCGAGGAAGTATTCCTGCGAATGTTGCGCGAGACAGAAGGCATCGACATATCGCTCGCCGACCTGAAAGCGGCCGGTGAGCTGAATCTGCAGAGTAACCTCGACCTGCTGAACGAGTCGTGTGCCGAGTTTGCGCCGGGTGAGAGCACGCGCGACTGTGTACTCATGGTTCAGGGCCGCAAGCCGTCCGAGGGTGCTGTTGCCGGGGCGCGCCGGCAATTGCCAATGCTGAGGCAATTTCTCATCGATGAGCAGATTGTCTCGATACCGGGTACCGAAGATGCGCTTGTCGACGAATCACCGCCGCACCGGCGTTTCAATTTTGCGTACATCAACATACCCGGCGCCTTCGAGACCGGCATGCCATCGGTCTATTACATCGCACCGCCTGACCCGGAGTGGTCCGAGGAAGATCGCCTTGCTTATGTGCCGGGCGAGACTGATCTGCTGGCGACATCGGTGCATGAGGTCTGGCCGGGCCACTTCCTGAATTCCCTGCACAGGAATCGGATAGAGAACAAAATAGGCCGCCATTTCCGCACTTACACGTTCAGCGAAGGATGGGCGCATTACACCGAACAGATGATGGTCGATGCGGGTCTTGGCGACGGCGATCCCGAAGTGCGTATCGGACAATTGCTTAACGCACTGTTGCGCAACGCTCGATACCTGTCTGCCATCGGCTTGCACGCCGAAGGCATGACGATTGAAGAAAGCCAGAAGTTATTCGAAGACAAGGGTTTTCAGGACTTCGGCAACGCTACGCAGCAGGCCTATCGCGGAACCTACGATCCCGGCTATCTCAATTACACGCTGGGCAAGCTTATGATCAACAAACTGCGTGAGGACTGGACGGCGGGTCGCGGCGGCCGCGAAGCCTGGGGCGAGTTTCACGACCGGTTCCTGAGCTATGGGAAACCACCGATTCCGCTGCTGCGTGATGAGATGCTGCGCGATAACTACGACGGTGACACGGCGTTGCTGCCGCACTGATCGGTGCATCCGTTTAACGTGTGGTGTCAATCATGCTCAGGAATTCTGCGCGTGTACGTGCGTCTTTGCGAAACGACCCGAGCATCTGACTCGTCACCATGGTCACACCGGACTTGTGTATGCCGCGAGTCGTCATGCACTGATGTTCGGCCTCGATAACGACGCCGACGCCCTTCGGGCTGAGAACGTCCCAGATGCAGTTAGCGATCTGTGCCGTCATTTTTTCCTGCACCTGAAAGCGACGTGCGAATGCGTCAACAACACGGGCGAGCTTGCTGATGCCGACAATTTTGTTGGTCGGCAAGTAACCGACGTGCGCGCGGCCGATGATAGGTGCCATGTGGTGTTCGCAATGCGAGTCGAATTCGATATTTCGCAATACGATCATTTCGTCGTAGCCGTCAACCTCTTCGAATGTGCGCTTGAGAAATCGAACCGGGTCTTCCTGGTAGCCGCTGAACCAGTCTTCGTAGGCGTACGCGACGCGCCTCGGCGTTTCCGCGAGGCCTTCACGGTCAGGATCCTCACCGGCCCAGAGCAACAGCGTGCGTACAGCTTTCTCGGCCTGATCGCGGCTTGGTCTGCCGTCTTTTTTTGCGGCCATGGTGGATTCCTGACAATTCGAAACAAGCGGATATTACCGGTAATGCCTTGGACGGTATACGGACTCTACAGCTCGTCCAGTGTCTTCGGCCAGTCCTGCTTCAGCAGCCGTGACAGAGAACGGTCTTTCAGTATCCGCGATCCGGTCTGACACTGCGCACAATAATTGGTCTCGTTGCTCTTGTAGCGAATGCGCTGGATAGGTTCGCCGCATGCCGGACAGGGTTTTCCGAAGCGGCCGTGCACGCTCATCTCATCGCGAAACGCGGTCACTTTCTTGGGAAACGTCCCGCCGGCATCGTGCATGAGCCGCTCTCTCCATGTCTCCAGAATCGAAACGGTCGCCTGATACAAGCGCAGAACTTGGTCGTCGTCGAGTTTTTGCGATAGCAGCACCGGGGACAACCCTGCCGAATGAAGAATTTCATCGGAATAGGCGTTGCCGATGCCGCTGAACAGTCGCGGGTCGGTCAACGCGCGCTTCAATGTATGATTTTCCCGCATCAGGGCAGCACGAAACTGATTTCGGTCGCAGCGCAATGGCTCCAGGCCGCCCGGATCGTGTTCTGCAAGTGCTGACCTGCCGCGCACGACGTGAAGCGAAGCGCGCTTTTTCGTTCCGGCTTCGGTGAGCAGTACCGAGCCATTGTTAAAATCGAGGGCAGCGAGGGCATGTTTTCCCCGCAGCGAAGTTTGCGCTGCTTTCCAGTGAAGCCGACCCGCAACCATCAAGTGGATGACGAGCCAAATATCGTTTTCGAAGCCGATCGCGATGCGCTTGCCGATGCGGTGTACAGCAGCGACGACTTCGCCGTGGATAGTGCTTGGTGACGGACTGACACTGCGTAACAGAAATGCATTGCCAAACCGAATCGTGAGCAGTTTATGACCGAGGATATGCCGCTCAAGGGCGGTGACGTAGACATCGATGTCTGGCAGCTCGGGCACAGACGGGAACTACGCGGACTGCTGATCCAGTACGACCCCGGTGGGACAACTGACGCCGGTGCCGCTGATACCGCAGTAGCCATCCGGATTTTTCGCAAGATATTGCTGGTGCTCGTCTTCCGCGTAATAAAACGTATCAAGTGGCAGAATCTCGGTCGTGATATCAGCGTGTCCTGCCTTCGACAGCTCTGCCTGGTAGGCAATCAGCGATTGCCGCGCCGTCGCATGCTGTGCGTCGTCGTGCGTGAAAATCGCGGATCGATACTGGGTGCCCACATCATTTCCCTGGCGCATACCCTGCGTCGGGTCGTGGCTTTCCCAGAATATCTGCAGCAATTGTTCGAAACTGACGACGTTCGGGTCGAATACGACGAGCACGACCTCCGTGTGACCCGTGAGCCCTGTACAGACTTCACGATAGGTCGGGTTAGGCGTTACGCCGCCTGCGTATCCCACCGCCGTGCTGTACACCCCGGGCGTCTGCCAGAAGCACCGTTCGGCACCCCAGAAACAGCCGAGCGCGAAGACCGCCTCCGTCAGGTGATCAGCAAATGGCGCAATAATGCGATTGCCGTTAACAAAGTGCCTATCAGGCACAGACATCCGTTCTGCGCGGCCCGCCAGCGCTTTCTCTGGCGACGGTAGCGCAAGTTTCTTTTCATGGCTGAACATATCTATGACGCCTGATAACGCGCGCCGCGACGCGGCCTTGATACCGTACCGTCGGCGCTCTCAAACCGCACTGGAATCGATTGCGTGTTGCCCCATTCAGCGGCGCGGTAAACAGCAAAGTGCAAATGTGGCATGGTTGTATGTCCGGTGTTCCCTGAGAGGCCGATCTGTTGACCTTGCGCGACATTGTCTCCAACTTCGACGAATGCGCCTTTGTGCTGCAGGTGATAATACTCGCCCGTCGTGCCGTCACTGTGCAGGATTACGATGTAATTGGCGAGTCGACCGCAGCCATCGTACCAACATCCTGACGAATTCGACTCCTCGACTCGTGCCACGACGCCGGCTCTGGCGGCGTGCACCGGAGTACCGACCGGCATATTGAAATCAATGCTGTAGGCCTCGAGACCCGAGTGGCTGAATCGTGACAGATAGCCCTGCAACACACGGTACGACCTGCCGCTCGCGTAGGGCAGCGAATAAAGGTGATCGTCGTCGTGCACCGCGTCCTTGTTGCCGACAGTCCACTCGTAAGAATATCGATAACGGCCCTTGCGCCCCCCTTCGTGTTGCCTCAGCAGCATGATGCGTTCCGATTGCCGTGGCGCGAGTGTTCGCGTGACAATTCTGGGTCCGGCGACGTCGAAGTGCCGCGTCCGGACTCTTAATGTGTAGGTGATGGGAAACTCACGCAGATTTCTTGCCCGGAGTTCGACATCGTCGCCCTGGTCGACCGCATCGACGCAAATCCATTCATCTTTGCAGTTTGCGAGTACCGGCACGCTGATCGCGAAAAGTACTGTAATGATCGCGACGGCACCGGTCATTCGCCGGATGTCGACTCGGTCCTTAACGAAGATACCAGCCGGTGCGACCGTGTTATTCATCGACAGCAGGTAAGGCGCGCAGTGCGTCGAGGTCGGACTGCCAGTAAAAGTAGGTGTGCGTGAACGTGAGATCAGCGGTTGCGACAGGATCACCGTCTTCGAATCTTGGACGATACAGGCGAGTTCGAAGTTCATGGCGCAAGAAACGGTGCATCTCCGTGAATTCGACCGGATTTGCCTCGACGATTTTGAGGTTGCTCACGCGACCACGAGTCGTCACGGAAAAGCCGACGATGATCGTTCCTTGTTGCACGGATTCGTTGAGATCCGGACCGTCGTCGTGGGCCGCCGCGCCCGCGTAACGAGGGAGTTCGTCCCGCTTCAATAGCACGACTTGTTCCAGCGACTCTCTGCGTTCGTCAAGCCGTTCCTCGTCTTCCGAGAGAGTGTCCCAGGCGTCTCTGTAAATTCTGCGAGCGCGGGGATATTGAGCTCGACGCATGTAGTAATCGCCGAGCGACAGCCTCGCAGCAACCTCGATTTCCCAGGTCGAATCGGGATTGGACTCGGCAATGCGCAACGCGCGCCTGAAATATGTCTCGCCCGTTGACCTCAGCGTGGAGTGCTGTGCCTGAGAACCTTTTAGGTCGACGTAGAAATAAGATGTGCCAAGTCGCGTCAGCGGATCGATCAGTGCCAGGTCTTTCTTGTCGGTCATGGATTCGATAATGCGAATGGCTCGCCGGTACGTAGCCCGTTCATCGACGATATACCCGGCCCGGTGCTGCCATGCGCCGCGGCGCATCAGCGCCGGTATGAGTCCCATCTGATCCGAATCAAAATGCCGCAGATTCAGGGCATATATGGTGTCATGAATATCCTTGGCGTCGTCGGACGAGCCGAGCCTCAGATTGGACTCGGCAAGCGCCTCGAGCAGCCGGATCTGGTCCATGTTATGTGGGCCTTCATTGACATGGGTGATGTGTACGGCCCGGACGTATGTCCGTGCGGCGAGATCCGGACGACCTCCTTCGAGCTGGGAGGCTCCCAGGCCCCTCAAGGGATTTACAAGTGCGGCATTCAGACGATCCTCGTTGTCTTCGATGATGTCCACCGCGGTCTGAAAATTCTGTTGCGCTGCGACGTACTGGCCGGTGCGGTGCTGAATGATGGCGAGATTGGTGAGCGCTTTGGCCGAATCGGTCGACATCGGACCATTGATGCGAATTTGCAGTTCGACGATATGTTTGGCGACGTTCTCTGCCTCGTCGAGCACGTCGGCCGACACCAGCTCTTTGTACCGCGCGAATTCCTGGGCGAGCAGTTCTTCGGTCGCCGGCCCGGTGTCCGTCGCCGGATTCTCTTCGACCGGGCCCTCATCGGCGACCGGAACAACCTGATCGAGCGGATCTTCGTCGTCATTGCGGCCATTTTCCTGAGCACCCGCAGCGGCGGCTTGGCACAGGAAAATGACAGCGATGTATTTGAATATTCGACCTGACATCATGCTTATATAGTCGTTCGTCGTGATTGCAGTGACATTGTGCCATGTCTCTATTTTGACTTGACTCAGGTACATAAGTTCTTGTGCCGAAGCGTCGCCTGACCGTAAACAACTATACCGTCTGATACCGTACCGGGATAGCGCCACGCCGGCTCTGATCCATGTCCTTGCACCCACCTGCGAGGCGGCCTGAAATCACAAGTCCAGGGCGAGTTGCTGCCCGCCGGGGGGGCGAAACCGACTGCAGTCCAGACGGTGCCGATAGCGATCGATATTCAGGCCGAAGCGCTTGCAGGCTCTTTTAAACCTCGATGCGAGCATGTCGGCGTATGCGCCACGGCCCGTCTGACGGATACCAAAGCGATGATCGTAATCGCGTCCGCCGCTGGCCTGCCGCACCAGGCTCATGACGTGTTTCGCCCGCTGCGGAAAATGCGTCTCGAGCCATTCGACGAAAAGTTCGCGCACCTCATGGGGCAGACGCAAGAAAATATAGGCGGCCTGCGAAGCGCCGGCGGCCGCGGCCGCTTCGAGTACCCGCTCTGTTTCGTTGTCGTTGATAGCTGGAATCAGCGGCGCGAACAGCACGCTTGTTGGTATGCCGTTTGCCGTGAGTCTCGTCATTGCCTTGAGACGTGCTTCGTGCGAGGGCACCCTTGGTTCCATGATGCGCTTCAGAGACCGGTCCATGGTTGGCAGGCTGATCGCCACCGAACAGAGCCCGCGGCTTGCCATGCCGGCCAGCAGATCGATATCCCGTTCGATCAGGTTGCCCTTGGTGATGATATTGAGCGGATGCTCGTACCTGGCGAACAGTTCGATGAGCGATCTCGTGATGCGGGTCGACTTTTCGGCGGGTTGATAAGGATCGGTGTTTGCGCCTATCGTGATCGGTTTGCAATCGTAGCCGGGTTTCTGCCATTCCTCGAGCAGGCGCTTTGCGGCGTTCGGCTTGTAAAAAATTCGCGTTTCGAAGTCGATCCCGGGGGAAAGGTCGAGATAACTGTGGCTTGGTCGCGCATAACAATAGATGCAGCCGTGTTCGCATCCCTGGTACGGATTAATCGAGCGATCAAACGGCACATCCGGAGAACTGTTGCGGCTGATAATGCGCCCCGATTGCATTGCGGTCAGGACGGTTCTCGGTACCCGCTGCGCTCGCTCGCGCGCCTCGGCCGCATCAAACTCGACGGATCTCGTCGCATAACGACCGTCGCGGCCGGACAGCGCGCCCCGGCCTTTGTGATGCTGAACGGTCATCGACGGCTCCACTACTGTATGCATATACAGTAGTGGAGATGCCGGTGGCCGTCAAGAAGTTGCTAGTTCAGGACACGGTAGCCGCGCCCTCTAAGACAGCGCTTGAACACTTTTTGCCGCTCCCGATCGGCGGCCAGACCTGAACGCGTGCCGCCGTACAGGCCTCCATAGGCCGCGCTGTCGCCGATGTCGTCCCCGATCGCGCCCGCGATCGCCCCGACGGCGGCACCCGTGGCCGTGCCTTTGGCAATCCCCTTACTGATCAGAATTTCTTCCGTGTAGGATTCACATTCCTGCCAGTCCTGGGCCAGGGCGTCCGGGTCTACTCCCTTCATGTCGACGATCGGGTCCGGATGCGCGGCGCAAGCCGCGATCATGATTGTGGTGACCAGTGTGAAAAATCGAACATTGGAGTGTCGCATGATGTCTCGGAGTTCCTCGATGGGTCAGCGTCATTATGCACCAGGGGTGCGCGGTACGTGAACGCCCGCGAATCACTTGGACTGAGGCCGTCACAACGTTAAGCTGCGCACGGCTTTATGAAAATAACGCGACCCGAGGGCAACGGTTGACACGGTAGATGAGCAATCTGATGACTTCGACATCGCACGATTCGACGGCACGGGCGATCCTGTATGCCTTCGTAGCCAATTTCGGCATTGCGCTGACCAAGACCTGGGCAGCCTGGCTGACCGGATCGGGAAGCATGCTGGCAGAGGCGATCCATTCATATGCCGATACCGGCAACCAGGTGCTCCTGTATCTCGGGCTTACTCAATCGCAACGACCGCCCGACGCGGAGCATCCGCTGGGCTACGGAAAACTCAGTTACTTCTGGAGTTTCATCGTCGCGATCCTGCTATTCAGTCTCGGCGGGCTGTTTTCGATTTATCAGGGCGTTCACAAGCTGCAGCACCCTGAGGCGATTTCGCATGTTTGGGTTGCTATCGCCGTGCTCGTGTTCGCGATGGTACTCGAGGGATTTTCCCTGTTGGGCGCGTTGCGCGAGATCAAGCGTATTCGTGGTAACAGGCCGTTTCGCGAATGGTTGAAACACACGAGGAATTCCGAACTCGTCGTTGTTCTGGGTGAAGATATTGGTGCGCAGGCTGGACTTGCGCTGGCGCTGATTTTCCTGATCCTTGCGGCAATAACGAATAATCCGATGTTCGACGCGATGGGCTCGATCTGCATCGGCGCCGTCTTGATCGTTATCTCGATATTTGTGGCTTTGCGTATCCGCTCGCTGCTCGTGGGACGTTCCGCGGATCCGGAAATTCAGGAAGCGATCGATGCGATCATTCGCGAGCAGGAAGCGATCGAGCACGTTTTCAACACGATCACGATTCAGTTCGGACCGGACACAATGCTGGCCGTTAAGGTGAAAATGCGTTCCGATCTGAACATCGATGCGGCGGTTGCAAGTATCAACGCACTCGAGCGCGAGCTCAAGGCGCGCATACCCAAGTTAAAATGGTGCTTTATCGAGCCCGATGTGACGGATTGAGGGTCAACGCAACAGGCGCGTCATCGATGCGGGGCGGCAAATCTGTCATCAATGCAATAATCATCTCTCAGTCGGCGGATACATTGTGCAGATGCACATCGTGCTGCGGGAACGGGAATGAGATGCCGACCTCATCGAAGCGTTTCTTGATGGCCTCCGTCAGGCTGAACTTAACCGCCGAGTAATCCGATGTCTTGACCCACGGCCTGAGGATGAAGTTGACACTGCTGTCGGCCAGTTCCGAAACGGCAATCAGGCACGCCGGATCGTCGAGGATGCGATCGTCGGCCGCGACGAGTGCCTTGAGTTCGTCGCGCACCTTGTCGATATCGTCGTCGTAACTAACGCCGACAACCAGATCGATGCGACGCCGATCGTTGCTGGAATAATTGGTGATGATGCTGCCCATAATCTGGCTATTGGGCACAATGACGCGCTTGTTGTCGCCGGTCGTCAGAACGGTCGTCAATATCTGCATGTCTTCGACGGAACCAATGACGCCTGCCCCCTCGATGTAGTCGCCGACCTTGTACGGACGGAATAGTATGATCAGCACGCCGGACGCAAAATTCGACAACGACCCCTGTAGCGCGAGACCAACCGCGAGGCCGGCCGCGCCCAGGACAGCAATCAATGAAGTGGTTTGTATGCCGAGTTGATTAACTGCGGCAATAATGACGAAGAGGATCAACGTCATGCGCACGAGATTGCAGATGAATGTCTCGAGCGTTTTGTCCATATTGTTTTTCTGCATGACGGTAGCGATACCGCGCACGACCATGCCCGCGACCCAGCGGCCGACATAGAAAATAATCAGTGCGCCGGCGAGATTCTTGACAAACTCGACGCCCGTGGTCTGCACCATGAGCAAGAATTGATCCCAGACTGTATTCAAGTCGAAGTCGAGGTTCGGCACATCTTTAGCGTCCATCGGTCGATCCTTCTTTGTCGTTATGCGCTTTTCGCCGGCTCAATATCAGCCAGTTGCCGAATAGCGTGAGTAGAATGCCGGTCGCCGCGATTGGCGTCCAGTGGTAAGCCTCGAGCAGTGTCGACATTGCCAGCGCCACCACCGGGAACAGCACCGAACTGTACGCAGCCCTTGCGGAGCCTATATGGCGAATCAACGCCAGGTAACAGCCGAAAGCCACCGCTGAACCGAATATCGCCAGGTACAGCAGCGACAGTATGTAACCCGGCGTGATCAGGAAGTCGAACTCCCGGCCCAGGGCCGCTGCGATGGCAAGCGCAAGCAGCGCCGCGAACGCCATTGCATGCGCATTGACGGCGACGACGGGCAGTCCCCTTCGCGTGTTGACGACGGCCGCCATGTTGCCAAGCGACGCAATGGCCGTAGCGACCATTACCATGATGACGCCCCTGATCGTTTCATCCGCGATGCTCAGTGTCGAAATTTCCGGCCAGAAGATCATCGCAATGCCCGCAAAGCCGACGGCGGCGGCCAGGAGCAAGCGGCCATCGACCGGAGTCCTGAAGAACAGGCGCTCGAAGACCGTGTTCATCAGCACGATGCTGCTGAACAGCACGGCTATCAGGCCGGTCGTAATATAAGCCGTCCCGTAGTAGATAAAAAAATAATTGATGCTGAACAACAAAGTACCCTGCAGGAACACCATTGGATAGGCGTTTGCAGGAAGACACAATCGGCGTCGCGATACGGCGGCATACAGATAGAGCCCGAGCGCGGCGATGCCGAAGCGATATCCGACAGACACTTCCGCGGCGACGACACCGAGTTGATACGGGATAGCTGCCCAGGTCGAACCCCAGATGAGCACGACGGCGGCGTACAGCAGAGCGACTTGCATGATGGACCCGATATTGAAAGCAGCACCCTAACTGAGACGGTGTCCCAATGCACGAGCGCACGCCAGGAGTCCGGCATGCTCCTGGCGGGGCTTATTGGCCGGCCACGCCTTCGGTGCCGGGCTTGAATCGGAATATCCGGTACGGTTGCTGCGATTGGATATGTGCCTGTGACCTCAACACAACCTCGGACAACGCGCTGTCGGCTACGTACATCCAGCCGTCCGGACCGAATGACAGTCCGTCCGGCCAGCGTATGCGACCTGATTGAAACAGCGTTTTCGGTTCGCGATCGGCGCCAACGATGAAAATCGAATTGTGCTCGACATCGGTGACAAACACGTTTCCATCGAGGTCGACGCTCAGTCCATCGCTCAACGGCTTGCCGCTGTATTGTTCCACCCTGGAGCTGAGTTGAGAGTCGGGCAATGATGCGTTGCGCAAATCGGTGAGTCGCACGCGATACAGGCCTGAACCGCTGAGCGCAGCGAAATAAAGCCACTCCGGCCCGAGCGCGATTCCGTCGACGCCACCGCGCAATGTAACGATGCCTCCGCCAAACGCCATGTCACGGCCCTGACTTCGGATCAGATAGTTTTCGGCCGACACGGACGGATGCCCCTCGAGGACGCGGCGCGACGAGGCGGACTCGATATCGTAGACAATGATCGCCGGTCGCTTGCGCCAGAAACTGGCGTCTGCAATGACTATCGTGCGGCCGTCCGCGCTGACTTGCAGATCCTGAAGAAACGAGCCCGCCGGGGCGATCGCCGGCGCCAGCCGATGGTCGTGAATCAGCTTGCCGCTGTTGAGGTCGAATGCGAGCAGACGCGCCGTACGTATGCCGTGATTGCCGTGATCGATGGTCCACAGCCGATTCTGGCGGTCAACGACGACGCCCAGGACCGTGTCGAACAAGTCTGTTTGCGAGCGGCCATCCGGGTACGGCACGGCGGCGCCATCGACATATTCGAGCAGCTTGTTGCCCTGCGGCCTTCCTTCGGGGTGAACAGTAAAAAATATTCTGCCGCTGCGGCTGACGGCGACGTTGCCGATCGGCTCGGGATACGCGAGCACTTCTTCGAGCGCATCGGCGCTGAGCAGCGGTGTCGTCGAAATGTCCGGGTACGGCCGGCCGCCCCCGTAGCGAATCCAAAGGGTCGTAATCAGAATGACAGTCAGAGCCAGCAAGAACAGCAGAAATTTCTTCATTTTTTTATTGCCGCACCATTGTGCAATCCACTTGATGGAATTCTACATCATCGACTCGATCTGTCAGCGAAGTAATGCGACGAGCCAGGCGCCGCCAACGAGAACCAGCGTCGCGGCGCCGCCAAGGCGTTGCCAGCGAACGTCGCCTGGCCGGAGCGCCGAGAGTGTCAGCAGCATGCCGCTCGCAAATCCGCACAGGAAGCCCATCAGGTGAGCGCCAACGTCGGTGTTGGCGTCGCCAGTACCCGTGTACATCAGCAAGGCAAGCCCGCCGACAACGGGGCCCACCCGATATGGCCAGCGTTCCTGCGACATCAATTTCGCGCGCCAGACGTAGCCGGCCACGAGGCCGAGCGCTGCGAACACCGCTGTCGAGGCGCCGATCGAGCGATGCGACGACTCGAGCAGGAGCGTATTCAGCACGTTGCCCATGGCGCCGCTGACCACAATGGCAAACCAGGCGAGCCCCGATCCCAGCAGCCGGCCGGCAAACAATCCGAACAATGTGCCGAACAGGATGTTGCCCACCAGGTGCCGCAAGCCGGAGTGCAGAGTCAGGGCCGTGACCGGACGCCACCACTCGCCCTGCCGCAGCAGAGTCCCGTCGACGCGCCCGAGCTGATACCAGTCGCTGCCAAACGCCGAGTTGCCGGCGAGCCAGGCAATCAGGGACACGACGATCAGGTAAGCGACGACGCCGGGAACGGGGTCCTGATATTCGATGATCTTGCGGGGGAGCGGCATAGGTGGCGGGTTTTCCTCGTCGTATAGCCGTAACTCATCCATTGCGCGGGCTGAATATTCCGCCGGCACGACCAAGGCGCAAGAGCTGCTGTCGTCGACGACCGTGTGCGGAATCTGCGACGACGCGAGCACCAGCGCCCGATCCGAACAAGCGGCCCGATTGCGGCTCTCGAACACAACACGCAAATCGTCAGACATCTGTGGAATACCCCGTGATCATCATGTCATTGCAGCATTGCCGTTTCGCTTTCGTCAAGGAAAAAGGGGTCGAACCGCAGTTTTCTCAAAACCCGGGATAGTGGCCTCTCTGCGCAGAAATGCGAAACTGCGGTTCGACCCCTTTTCCCCGCAGCCGACTCTTTTTCGCTAAGCTTGAGGTGCGCAGGAGGAGACCCGATGTCGCGGATCATTTGCACTATCATCATCATTATCGCCACGCTCGACGGCTGCGCAGAAACCAGATCGTGACCGCGTTTGGTCCTTCAATGCCGCGCTACACCGAACTTGCGCCAGGCGTGCGCAGGCTTGTTGCGCCGAACCCGTCCATGATGACGGGCCCGGGAACGAACACTTACCTGTTTGGTAAATCGAGCATTGCGGTGCTCGACCCCGGGCCGCAAATCGACGCACACATGGACCGTATTCAGGAAATGGCGGGCGCGCCGATCCGCTGGATTTTCGTGACGCACACCCACCCGGACCACTCGCCGGGTGCTGCGGCACTCGCGAAGGAAACCGGAGCCGAGTTGCTCGGCTGGCCGGCGCCGGACGGCGATCACCAGGACCGGACTTTTTGTCCGGGGCGCACATTGGCCGATGGCGACAAATTCGAAACGGATGAATTCGAGATCGAGGCCATCCACACGCCCGGGCACGCGTCGAATCACCTGTGCTATCGGCACGCCGAAACGAACTGGGTGTTTACAGGTGATCATGTCATCGACGGCTCGACCGTCGTCATCGATCCGCCGGACGGCAACATGAAGCATTACCTGCAGTCACTCGAACGCGTCAAGGCCTTGCGACCAGCAGCCTTGCTGCCCGGCCATGGGGAACTTATCGACGACCCCGATCGTGCCATCGACTGGATCATTGAGCACCGCCTGCAGCGCGAGGCGAAAGTCCTCGAGGCATTGCGGGCAAACCCGAAGCTGACGGCTGGCGAACTCGTACCGCATGTTTATCAGGACGTTTCCGAGCGCCTTTACGGCTGGGCCGAGCGCTCGTTGCTCGCGCATTTGTTGAAGCTCGAAGAAGACGGGATGGCGAGCAACGCCGACGGCCGCTGGCGTCCCATAGGAGACACAACATCACCGTGTTAGTGTTCGCAGCTTCCCGGTCAGATGGAGATTTTGCGTGATCGATACGGATGCCGTCATCGTCGGCGCCGGACCGTGCGGCCTGTTCCAGGTCTTCGAGCTGGGGCTTCTCGGCTTGAAAGCCGAGGTTGTCGATTCCATCCGGAAACCGGGTGGTCAATGCGTCGAGCTTTATCCGGACAAGCCGATTTACGATATCCCCGGCATTCCGGTTTGCTCCGGAGAGGAGTTGACCGAGGCCCTGCTCAAGCAGATCGAGCCGTTCAACTGCGGCATGCATCTGGGCGAAGAGGTCTCCGTGGTCAGGAAGAATAGTGACGATTCATATTCTGTGGAGACAAGTGCCGGCACGCAATTTCACGCCAAGGCCGTCGTCATTGCCGGGGGCGTCGGCTCTTTTCAGCCGCGGCAACTCAGGGTGACCGGAGCCGAAAATTTCGCAGGCAAGACGCTGCATTATCGGGTACAGGAGCCAGAGCAATTCGCTGCAAAAAGCCTGGTTATTTTGGGCGGTGGCGATTCGGCGCTGGATTGGGTACTGGAACTGATTGACGTTGCCGGGCACATCACACTGGTACACCGCCGTGACGAGTACCGTGCGGTCCCGGCTTCGGTCGACAAGATGCGAAAACTGGTGGCCGATGGAAAAATGGATGTGGTTGAGAATGCCAAGGCGACGGCGATCGACGGAGTGGATGGCTCGATTAAGTCGATCACGATCCAGCCAAAGGAAGGAGAACCGGTCGATGTACCTGCCGACCACGTCCTGGTGTTTTACGGCTTGGCGCCGAAGCTCGGCCCGATTGCAGAATGGGGCCTCGACATCAATCGCAAGACGATCAATGTCGATACCGAGAGATTTGAAACTTCCGAGCCGGGAATCTATGCGATTGGCGACATCAGCTTCTATCCGGGAAAGAAAAAACTCATCTTGTGCGGATTTCACGAAGCAGCACTGGCGGCTTTTGCGATTAAACAAAGAATAGAGCCGGGCAAGAAAGTCCACCTCCAGTACACGACGACCAGTCCGATCATGCACAAGCGGCTGGGGCTGACAGACTGAAATCAGGGACCAGGCCGAATTTTTCGTCTTCCGGGTAGCGTATTCTCGGCCACCCGGTGCCCTGCCAGGGTCGCCGTGTTATGCGCGAACGCACCGCTTGATATGATGCATAACTTCACTTAGCGTACGCGCACGAAAAACCGGGGAATCGCCAGATGACGTTCGTGGTCACCGAAGCCTGTATCAAATGCAAACTGACTGACTGCGTCGAGGTTTGTCCCGTGGATTGTTTCCACGAAGGGCCGAACTTTCTTGTCATCGATCCGGATGAGTGCATCGATTGCACGCTATGTGAACCAGAGTGTCCGGTAGAGGCCATTTTTTCAGAAGACGAACTGCCGGAAGGTCAGAACCACTTCCTCGAGTTGAACGCCGAATTGTCGCTGGACTGGCCGGTCATCACGGAAATGAAGGATCCGCCTGAGGACGCGGACAAATGGCGCGAGATCAAGGACAAATTCAAATTTCTGGAACGTTAAGCCGAATCGGGCTGATAAATCGCGGCTAAAGCCGCTCCGACCGATTCTGATTGGCAATGCAGGAGGGCCTTCAGGCCCGCCCGGGCTTTTTCCCGACGAACTCGATCAATATCTGCGCCAGTTCCGGCCCCTTGTCTTCCTGCAGGAAATGGCCGGCGTTTCGAATCTTGACGTGATCCAGGTTCCTGGCTCCCGGCACTTCTTCCTGCCACACGCGCTCGCCGCCGCGAGTGATCGGGTCGCGATTACTGAATGTCGTCAAAAACGGTTTCTCCCACGTCCTGAACACCTTCCAGGCAGCGCGATTCGCGTCGCGGGCTGGATCCTTGGTGGTCGTGGGCACCAGTGTCGGGAATGCTCTCGCACCGGCCTTGTAGCGGGACGATGGAAACGGGGCGTCGTAGGCGGCGACGACCTGCTTCGATAACTCGGTGATCGTACCTTTCTGCACAATGCGACCGATTGGAAACCATGGGCTGTAACGGGCGAAGGCGCGCCAGACATTGAATGCACGCGGCATTTTCTGATCACCGGTCGGCAGGCCACCGTTGCCGAGTGCAATGCGCGCAAAGCGGTGTTCATTCTCGGCGGCGATGCGCAAGCCGATCAGAGAGCCCCAGTCCTGACAGAATAACGTAATGTCTTGCAGATCGAGTTCCTCGATGAACTCCTGCATCCAGTCAACGTGTTGCGCATAGCTGTAATCGTCTTTCGACGTCGGCTTGTCCGATTTGCCGAAGCCAATCAAATCCGGTGCGATCACGCGCAATCCGGCATCCGCGATGGGCGGGATCATGTGGCGGTAGAGGTACGACCAGCTCGGCTCGCCGTGCAGCAGAAGCACTGTCGCACCGTCGGCGGGCCCCTCATCCACGTAATGCATGCTCAGTCGATCGATGTTTGCATAGCGCGGCTCGAACGGATAATCGGGCAGGTTCTCGAATCGGGCGGTCGGGGTGCGTAATGCCTTCATAAGCAACTTCTTCATGATCAGGCGCAGATGACCCTATGATAGCCGCATGACTGACGTCGCGGCCGATCGGATACCGAATTTGAGTCTTCGCGCAAGGCTGGTAAGGCTTGTGACGGCGTGGTATTTCGACAGCCTGGATGTGGCTGACATTGATGTGCGCGCGGTGCGCCGGCGCTGGGGCCGGCTCAGCAAGCTCCTGATACCGGCGATTGGCGTACGCGTTCGCCGCGATCATGTTGCGGGTCTGCGCGCCGAGTGGCTGGTGCCGAAACTGGCACCCGAGCGCAAGCTCATTCTTTATCTGCACGGCGGAGCGTATGTAATGGGTGGCTGCGACACGCACCGGCAGCTTGTAAGCCACATTGCCCGGGCGAGTGGCGTCCGCGCGCTGCTGCCCGACTATCGTCTTGCGCCGGAGCATCCATATCCTGCAGCGATCGAGGATGCCGTTGCGGTGTATCGCCGGCTGCTTGCAGACGGCTACGCTGCGCGGGATATTGTACTGGCCGGCGATTCAGCCGGCGGCGGGCTGACGGTGGCGCTGCTGTTGTCGTTAAAGGCCGCGGGCGATCCTCTGCCGGCCGCCGCGTGCCTGCTGTCGCCCTGGCTCGATTTGGCGGCCTCGGGGGACTCGATGTCGTCTCGGGCGGACCGGGATCCGTGGTTTCGGGCTGAGGACCTGCCCCATGTCGCCGCGTATTATTGCGCAGAAAAGGACCTCGTCGATCCACTCGTGTCGCCGGTGTATGCGGACGTTTCGGGGCTGCCGCCCTTTTATGTCCAGGTCGGCGCCGATGAGATTTTGTTCAGCGATACGGTGCGCTTCGGCGATAATATTCGCGCAGCCGGCGGCACTATCGAAATCGAGGAATGGCCGAATATGTGGCACGTGTTTCAGGCATTTGTCGCCGTTATGCCCGAGAGCCGGCGGGCGATCAACAAGCTGGCTGACTATATTCGCGACGTGCTGTGTCTGTGATCGGGCAATGCTTGACGCGGGTCGTTATTGCGATTCGTCGTACATCTGTGTCAGGAATGAGCGAATTGCCGGCACGGCTTCATCGTGCGTCATGAGTTGCTGTTTTTCGAGAATGACGGACATGTCGTCGATCGATCGTTTGCCATCGATGAGCGACATGATGAATGAATAGATCTGGGTCGTCATCGCCTGAGTCCGAAAGGAGTGCGACAGCGGCACGGACTCCTTACCCGTCACGATCCAGTCGGGCAAGGCGCGATGTTGCTCCGGAGCCTGTACATCGCGTTCTTTTACGGCAGAGAACGAGAACACCTTTTCCTGCCGTCCGTGCCGGCTCGCCGGCGAACACATATAAGGTATCGTTGCCTGTGCAATGTAAGGTGTGGAGAAACCGTTTTCAGCGATGATCGCGGCAGCCTCCTCGGGGCTGTAACGGCGCGAGTGCTGAGGGTGGTCGAAGGCCAGCGAACCAAAATTTATCCAGCGGCCGCCGGGCCTCAGCAGCCTGTTGATCCGCGCCGCGAATTTCAGCAAGTCTTCGGACACCACATCGATAATCCAGGGCGTCACGACAGTATCAAAGCAACCCTCGACAAACGGCGGCCGCAGCATGTCACCGAGCACGAAATGAAAGCCCGGTCGAACTACCTCTGGTGCCGACAGCAGTCGCAGAACCGCGACATCCTCCAGTGATTTCGGTGCGATTGGGAACTCATAGAGTTTTAATTGTTCCCCATAAACGATGCTCTTCGCGATCAGCAACAGCAGCGGATTGAAATCCAGTGCGATCGTTGTCTCCGTGTCGGTCTGCATGTGCAGGTCGTAGGCGAGGCGACCGGCTCCCGCACCCAGTACGACAGTCTTGCCGAGTTTCGTATTTCCCTTCAGCACCGCACATACCTGCCCCAGGGATGCCTCGTTTTCCTCGTCGCCCCAGCACCAGTCGCGATGCACGTTCGAATAATAGGCATTCAGTCCCTGGTCGGGTGGTAGTCGGGTTCGCAGCGCCATGTAGGTTTCGTAATTTCCTGACATCGATTGTACGTCGATGGGCTGCAGGATTGATTGCAGTGAGCGACGGTGATATTCAGTAGCGCTCTTGTGGCGCTCGAGCCGACGGCGGGTTAGCGAGTGCAAATCCTTGTTTTGCAGATTAGCATCGAGGCGCGAAATTTCGTGGCTTAGTTGCTGCAAGGAGAGTTGCAGCCGGTTGCGCCACTCGCCGAGGCTCGCGTCGGGATCGGCAAACATCCACGGCATGCCATCTATCGCCGGAAAATCGATCTCGCAGGCATCGCAACGATATTGTTCATCGACGCACGTTAGCGGTGCGTTGTCGCATCGCGGGCAAGCGAGATATTTCTGTAATTCGTTCGTGTCAGGCATGGATGAGCTCGGATTCGTTCCTGTCGGTCATTGTCGAGCTTGTATTATGTTGTGTCCGGGCATGGATCACAGTTGTGGGGTCGCTGCAAACAGTGTCGCGACGGTTTGCGGCGTGCACTGCTGAAAATCGACGCGAAGCAAGGTTTGTGATCGCGTTAACGGTACGTCGTCCGATTCCTGTCCACTATTGGTTGTCAACTGAATGGTGGGCCGGTGCGGCTGCGCAAGATGGTGAGGCCGGATTCGCCTGCCAAGTGCATCGATGTGCGAGTTTGCGGCACCAACGGACGGTTTTCGTGACGCATCATTCAGATCCAGGTGCCCGCTATGAACAAGCGATCGCGACAGAACACGAATGCCACACATCGGCCGACGGCGAGATTCGCCGTGTTGCTGACGTCAGCCCTGTTGATTGCCGGCTGCGGCGGCGGTAGCGGCAGTATCAGCATCGGTGGGGGGCAGAATCCCGACCCGGTAATACTGGATTTTCCGATCGCCTATGTCAGAGCGCCGATTTTTGTCGATGCCAATGGCAATTTTGTTCAACAGGATGTGCGCGAGCAGATCACATTCAACGTCGGTTCGGATCTGTTCTTCCGTGATCGCGCATCTCCGAGCGCCGACGATTTCAATATTACCGAGCGCGAGACACTGGGAACGGGCGCAGTCCGCGATGTCGACATCGCTTACGACGGCACTACGTTGTTATTTGCGATGCGTGGTCCGTTTGATGCAAACCTCGCTGCAGTAGACCAACCGACCTGGAATATCTGGGAATACACACTGGCGACGGATGTACTGCGGCGCATCATCCCGTCCGACCCGACGGCCGAAATCGGCCACGATGTCATGCCCAAGTATCTGCCGGACGGTCGCATCCTGTTCTCATCGACAAGGCAATTGGGCACAGGCGCAATTTTGACTGATGAGAACAAGCCGGCCTTCCCGGGGCTCGACGAAGACCGCAATGAACACGCGCTTACATTGCACGTAATGGACTCCGACGGCTCGAACCTCGAGCAGCTCTCGTATAACCAGAGCCATGATATGGACGCATCGGTACTGGCGGACGGGCAGATCGTATTCAGCCGCTGGGATCACGTGAACCAAAATGACGGCGTCAATCTGTATCGCATGCACCCGGACGGTTCCAATCTCGAACTTTTCTATGGGCAGCAGAGCCATGCGACGGGCACCAACGGCGAGCTCGTGCAATTCATGCAACCACAGCAGCTTGAGGATGGGCGCGTGATGGTGCTGATCAGACCATTTACCGATACTGAGGGTGGCGGCAACATCATCATCATCGACACGCCTGATTATCTCGAAAACACGCAGCCAACCCGCGACAACATCGGTGTTCTGAGCGGGCCGGCTCAGGAAGACGCGACAGTCAACAACGTATCGACCGAAGCAGGCGTTCCATCGCCAGGCGGGCGGTACAGCTCAGTGTATCCAATTCAGGACGGCACCGGCCGCTTGCTGGTCAGTTGGAGCCAGTGCCGCGTTGTCGAGACGGACGTCAATGGAGTGCAGAGTATTCTGCCGTGCACCACCGAGCGATTGGCGGACCCCAACGTCGTGTCTGCGCCGCCGCTTTACGGGATCTGGATGTACGATCCGCGGGATAACACGCAACTGCCCGTGGTTCGGGGCGAAGAAGGCTTCATGTTTACCGAAGTGATCTCTGCCGACCCGCGAACGGCGCCGCCGGTCATACTCGACGGACAAAACTTGTTTCGATTCGATGCGGCAACACTGGCAGCCAACGACGAAGCCGTGCTGAACATTCGCAGCGTCTATGACTTCAATGGTGCCGCGGTTCTGGACATCGCGGCGACGGCGGATCCGGCACAGACGCTGGCAGCGGACCGCCCAGCCAGGTTCTTGCGTGTCGTCAAGGCGGTGTCGATCCCGGATAACATCGTCTACAACTTCAATGGCACAGCTTTCGGTGCCAGCACAGACAACGGCATGCGAGAAATTGTGGGTTACACGATGATTGAGCCCGATGGCTCCGTATTGGTCAAAGTGCCAGCAAATACTGCACTATTCGTTAGTGTCGTCGACGCAGACGGCAAGCGCACGACAATAGCGCGTCATGACAACTGGATGCAGCTTCGCCCCGGGCAGGAGCTTCGGTGCAACGGCTGCCACGACGCGACCAGCGGACTGTCGCACGGCCGTCGCGACGCGTTCGATTCTGCGTATGCTGGTGCGACAATGACCGGATTCGTGTTTCCAAACACCGACCCGGTATGGACTGCGGCCGACATGGGCGAGACGATGGCCGAGGTTCGCGCCAACATTACCTGTGCGACGGATGCCTGCTCATCGCTGCAGCCGACAATGGATATTATTTACCGCGATGTCTGGACCGATGCCGCCGTGCGTCCCGGGGATCCCGATATCGACTACCTGTATTCGGGCCTGCTGACGCCAGCGCCGGCGACGATTGCCTGTCAGCAGCAATGGCAGTCGTTGTGCCGCACTATTATTAACTATGAAACGCACATCCATCCCCTGTGGAGCCTCGAGCGGCTCGCATTCGACGACATGGGCAATCCGGTGGTGGATGGCAATGGCATGCAGGTCAGCAACAATTGTCTGAACTGCCACACACCCGTTGATGCGGCTACGGGGATGGCGCGAGTGCCGGCCGGCCAGCTCGAATTGCAGGATGGGTTGTCGATTCAGCAGCCGGATCACTTCCATGCCTATCGCGAACTGTTAGTTACTGATAACCTTCAGGTTCTACTGAACGGCGCGGTTGTCGATTTCATGCAGCAAGTGGGAATCGACAATTTGGGAAATCCGATTTTTGCACCGGTTCAGATTCAGCCGCCGGCCACGACACTGGGGGCGCTGGCATCGCCCGATTTTTTTGACCGGTTCGACGCTCCGGCGGATTTGCACTACAACATTTTATCCGAGGCTGAGTATCGCTTGATTGCGGAATGGTTGGATGTCGGAGCTCAGTACTACAATAATCCCTTCGACGCCCCGATCAATTAAGTCTGCGTGGATCGCATGCCTGGCGATTGCGGCCTTGCAAGTCATTCTGCCCGGGCCCGTCGAGGCCGCCGACGATGCGCCCCAGATAGTGGTTAGAGACCCGTATCTGGAACTGCATACGGGGCCGGGGCGCGGCTACCCGATATTTCATGTTGTTGATCGTGGCGAGTTGGTGCAGGTCGTAAAGCAGCGCACGGACTGGTTCCTGATTCGCGATGTCGATGGAGTTGAGGGCTGGGTCGACACGCCGCAGATAGAAAAGACGCTCTACGCAGACGGCTCCCGAGTTCGTCTGCGGCGGTCGACCCAGGATGACCTCATCGACGCGCGTTGGGAAGCGGGAATCCTGGCCGGTGATTTCGAGGGCGCCAATGTCGTCTCCGTGTATGGTGGATATTCACTGACCCCGCATGTCTCGCTGGAGTTATGGGGATCGCAGATATTGGGGAATTTTTCGAACGGCTGGATGGGCAGTGTCAACGTCGTTCATGAGATGAGGCCGGAATGGCGAGTCTCGCCATTTTTCACAATCGGCGCCGGCCTTGTCCACACGGAGCCTAAAGCGACGATTGTCCGGCCCGACGACCGCACGGACAATATTGCGAACGTTGGTGTCGGCGTACGCATTTACGCGTCGCGGCGATACTTATTGCGTGCCGAGTACAAGAGATACGTGGTATTCACGAACCGTGACGAAAATGAGGAAATAGACGAATGGAAAGTCGGTTTCGCGTTCTTTTTCTGATCGTGGCTGTCGCCATGCTGTCGGGGTGCGCCGCGACCAGGAACCTGTTCGGGCCTGGTCGCGATGAGGCGCCGCCGATCGCCGAACCGCCCGAGCAGGTCATAGAGCCCGAGGTCGAGCGTCGCGACATCCGGGAACCGGCCATCGACACCGAAAATTTCGAAATTGGCGCGTTCACCGGCATCATGAGTATCGAAGATTTCGGTACGGATCTCGTCTACGGGGTAAGGCTTGCCTATCACGTCACCGAAGGGCTCTTCGTCGAAGGCACGCTGGGACGATCCGAAGGCGGGCTGACGAGTTTCGAACAGTTGAGCGGCGGAGCAAGACTGCTCTCGGACAGTGACCGTGTATACACTTACTACAATCTGAACCTCGGCTACAACCTGTTGCCCGGGGAAGGCTTCGTCGGTGAAGGCCGCGCTTTCAACACCAGCCTGTATCTGATCGCGGGACTTGGCTCGACGCGATTTGCCGGCGACGACCGGTTCACGATCAACGTTGGTGTGGGTTATCGATTTCTGTTGACCGATTCGATCGCGCTGCACATCGATTTCCGCGATCATTTGTTTGACATCGACATTCTGGGCGCGGAAAACACGGTGCACAATCTCGAGGCGGCTCTCGGCGTCGCCGTGTTTTTCTGAGGAAGGCTGATGGTTTCAATTGGAGCGCTGGCAATTGTTTTTGCCGCGGTTGCGGCCGCCTGGCTGTACAACCACCTGGTCCGGGGCCGGAATCGGGTCGACACCGCGTGGAGCGATATCGATGTGCAGTTACAGCGACGGCATGATCTGATCCCATCGCTGGTCAAAGCCGTTGATCAATACGCGAGCTACGAACGCGCAACGCTCGCGGCCGTCACCGAATTGCGCGCAGAGGCAATGCGCATTACCGACGTCGGCGCTCGTGGCCGAGCCGAGGAGGCGCTCGGCACCGGAATCGTGCGCCTGATCGCGCTGGCCGAAAATTATCCAGATCTCAAGGCGAATGAAAAAAAACTGG
>JADFSP010000042.1 GCA_022560695.1 Pseudomonadota bacterium | reverse complement strand
CCGGACCCGAACGGTGTGGCCGAGCAGGTTCCCGAAATCACGCTCGAGCCTCGTCGTTTTCGCCTTGATGTCGACGATCGATAATTTCGCGCCGGACGGAATAAACAACAAATGATTTTCCCGCAGCCGGACCTTGCCCTTGCGTGCCCTGCGTCGCGCGATGACGTTGACGGCATAGATGCCGCTCTGACCGACAATCACGTGATCAATCACACCTGCCGACGTGGGTATGTCGTGGTAGACGCGTCCGTAGCCACTGATGAGGCATTGCAACTGGTGCCCGACCGCGATATTTGCATCACGAAGAAACTTGACGCGCCGCCACGAATAGATCGTTCGGCCCAGACGATGCAGGCCGAACGCGGCCGCGGCGGCCAGCGTGCCAATAACGATGTTCAGTTGCCATGTCGGGTAGCCCGCGAATAGCTGCTGCGCCTGCAATGTATGGGCAACGCCGAAAATCAGGGCGAATACCAGTCCTGCGCCGAGATAGGCCGCTTGGGTGTGAGACAGCTGATCTAACTCATCGCGAAAGCGCTGTGCGGATTCCCGCATGATGCAATCGGAAAAATTCGGGCTGGAGAACAGCGACCGCGTAAGTAGCTGCCAGGACTTTGCGGCGAGGACGAAAACTGTCGTGCAGGCAAATGCTACAATTGCCGCGCTGCTGATCGCCTCGATATTCACGTCGCTGAGAGTCCTCTGGATCGGTATTTCTCAGGGTATCCGGGGCGCCGCCTCGCCTCTGTGATACAGGTCACACTGGAATCACGCGAGCTGTGGCCCAACTCGCAGTTTTCAGCAGCGGTTCAGGCGTTGGGGAGTATATGTGAATGTCGTCACGGCAATCCCATGAGTCCGGCTGTTAGTTTTCGTGGCGTTGGTTTTACAAAATTCGAAATTACGGGGTAGGGCATGTCATGAACAGCAAGTGGATAAGCATCCCGGCAATGCTGGTTTTTGCGGGGCTTGGTGGCTGCGCCTCGATGAGCAGCGAGGAATGCGTTAACAGCGACTGGCGCGCGGTGGGTTATGAGGACGGCTCGCGGGGCTATTTGTCTGACCGCTTCGGCAAGCATCGCAAAGCGTGTGCAAAACACGGCGTCACGGCCGATTTTCAGGCCTATCAGTCAGGACGCCAGGAAGGACTCGTCGAGTTCTGTCAGCCAACTCGCGGATTTAACCTCGGCGTGAGCGGACGCAATTACAACGGCGTCTGCGACGTAGCGCTGGAAGAGGAATTTCTTGATGCTTATCGCGTAGGGCACCAGCTCTACACACTTCGATCGAACGTCAACGACGCGAATTCCCAGATCTATTCCAGGGAACGAGATATCGAGCAAGCAAAAAGTCTCATCCGCGAGAAGGAAGTTGAATTAATCAGCGACGGGACCGAGACGCAGCGACGTCTAATCTTGCTTGTCGATCTGAAAGACCTGTCGGAGCGGATAGGGCAATTCGAATCGGAGATCGAAGGGCTGATCGCGGATCGGGCCCGCCACGAGTACGAGTTGCGTGCTTTCGAGGTGACGGTCGCAGAGTACGGCTACTAGGGAAAGTGGGGTCGAACCGCAGTTTTCGAAAAGATACAAAACTGCGGTTCGACCCCACTTTCCGCGATAAAAGTGCGGTTCGACCCCACTTTCCCTCAGAGCAGTTCATCAACAATAATTTCAGCCAGCCGGGCCGTCATTGTGACCTCCACCGGATCAATAATTTCCTCCGAGATCATCAGGTCGGGAATGAACACACGCTCCAGCAGAGCGTTGGCGACGGTCTGGTCCGACGTTGCGAGATTGAGTTCCTTGTTGACCTTCAGGCTCAACTTGTCGAAATTTGCCGATCCGACGCATACCCAGCCGTCGAAGATCGCTGCCTTCACGTGGCTCATGCCCGGATAGCGATAGACGCGGATGCCGTGCTCGAGCATCTGGTTGATTGCGACCAGGTTGCTCGCGTTTAACGGGCCGTGGTTGCCGGCGCCAGGTAATATGACGCGTACGTCAACACCGCGTCGGCGCGCCCTGGCCAGTTCGTACAGGATCAGATCATCCGAGAAGTAGGCGTTCTCGATCAGGATGTAGCTCTGCGCGTTCCGAATTGCAGCGACCTGTGCCTTGTAGATATCCGAATCGAAATTGCGCGTCTGCAGCACGCGAACCGGGTAACCGAGGTCTTCGGCGTCTTTACTCTTTCCCTTGATGAACGTCAGGACGTTGGCGAGGTCGCCGAAAATGCCGGCTCTGGCCCAGGCCTTGTCTGATTCGTGTTGCAGCTGGTCGACGACCGGGCCGCGAACCTCAAACATGAGATCGTGCCAGTCATAGCGGTATTCGCGGCCGATGTTCATGCCGCCAACGAAAGCGATTTTGCGGTCGATAATCGTCGTCTTGGTATGGTCACTCGTGAGCCAGGGATTCGATGTCGTTCGCACCCGAACCGATGATCCCCACTCGAGGTACATCGCCATCGACAATGCTGGACGGTAATCCCGCGGCATTGTTTCCGGATCAATCTGCATTGCCTGCATGGAGCCGAGACCGTCAAACATCACGCGGACCCGGACATCTTCGGAGCGCTTTTTGAGATGGTCGGCGACTGACGCTGCATAATCGTCGTTATCGAAAATGTAGGTCCGAATATCGATCGATTCGTTGGCATCGTCGATCGCTTGCGTCATGCGCGAGAAATACTCCTCGCCGTCGACGAGAAATTCGATCGTGCCGCGCGACTGCTTGGTGTGCGTGACCTTGTCGAGCCGCCGTTCCCAGGTTGTGAGATTCATGGGCGCATTGTTTCCGACTTCGGGAATCGGGCCCCGCAATGCCGGCATCCGTACCGTACCGATAGTCACACGACGCAACATGCCGTCCGTGGACTTCAGGATCAGCGAAGCCAGCGTTGCGGCGTGTGAAACGGGTCGGATGACGGGATCGACGTGAACCGAATTGGCGTACACGAGGACGGCCTGCCCGGCGCCAGCCACACGGCGCGATGTCTTGTAGGCTGCGCCAGTCGGTTGGATGACCTCAGCGCCGTCGCGGCCCCCAGCCACCGCTTCGGTAGCGCAACCCGTGGTGCCGATACCCAGCAATGTGACGGCGATGATCAGGGCGGTCCGGAAGATCTGCTTGTCATTCTTCTGTGTGCTCATGATTTGGCTCCCTTGGTCCGGCGCGGGTCTGTGCCCGTGCCGCAGAGTCAAATGTAGAGATGAGTCACCGTAAGTAACTGATTACAAAGTGACTGATTCAGGATGTTCCGTGATGACGGTGTGATGAAAAACTGACGTGCGCTGAATCCAGTGCAATGCAGCGAAAATCGGCCGGGCCGGGCGCCGCCAACCGGCAGGCCGAAATCGTGATAAGTTGCTGCCGATCCGGGATTGGGACTGCAGTTGTGAATGCGAATGCCAAAATGATGGACATGCTGACCGGCTATGCGGCATCGCATCAGCATCCGTTCAACATCTTCGTGCACATGATCGGCATACCGACGATCATGCTCGGAGTGCTGATTCCGTTGAGCTGGGCCAACGTCGACGTGAGCGGTTACTCAATCAGCCTGGCGCACATAGTGATGCTGGCTTTTTTTGGTTTCTACCTGACGCTCGACAGGCTGTTTGCCGCCGTATTTCTCGTTGCCGCATTCGGCATCACGGTGTTGGCGACGAACATTGCTGCGAAGCCGGCCGCGGTTTCCGGGACGATTGCCGCGATCGCGTTTTTCGGAGGATACGTGGCGCAATTCATCGGCCACGCGGTGGAAAAGTCGATGCCCGTGCTCATCAGGCACCCAATACAAGCCAGCCTGGCGGCGCCGTTTTTTACGGTTATTGAACTGTTCAGGCTACTCGGACTGCGCGACGAACTTTTTGAGCAGGTGCAGACGCGGATCGCCGAGTCCCGACAGGAATAGACGCGGGCCGGCTGATCGATCTTCGCACGTGACATCGTCGAACGGCACCCGGGCGTTAAGACTTATTGCGACAAACCCAAACGGCCACGAAACAGGCCGTTGGAGCATGGGTGGCGCGCAACCTTGACCTTCCCATAATAGGAAGGTATAGGCTTGTCCAAGCCGCGTTGTATCGCGAAACAAACCGACAGGAGTTGAAGAATGATCATCGGACAAGCCGCCGATGCGGCGGGCGTCTCGGCGAAGCGGATACGCTACTACGAGCAGATCGGTCTCATCGACACTGCCAGGCGAAGTGGCGCGGGATATCGTGTCTACGACGAGCGCGACTTGCATTCGTTGCGCTTTATTCGCCGCGCGCGGCAGCTCGGTTTTTCGATTCCGCACATAGCGACTTTGTTAGCGCTGTGGCGAGACCGCCGCCGGAGCAGTGCGGACGTCAAGGAGATCGCTCTGGCTCACGTTGAGGAACTGCGCTCGAAAATCACGGAACTCCAATCCATCGTCGATACGCTGGAGGATCTGGCAGCTCACTGCGACGGCGATTCACGGCCGGACTGCCCGATTCTGGCCGAACTTCAGGGAGTTGAATAATGAGCGCGGATTGGTCGTGCCCGATGCATCCCGAGGTTGATTCCGACCAGGCGGGTGATTGCCCCAAGTGCGGCATGGCATTGGAACGCGTCATCGTGGCTGCGTCGGTTCGGCAGTTCACCTGTCCCATGCACCCGGAAATTATCGAGGACGAGCCCGGTGACTGTCCGATCTGTGGCATGGCGCTGGAGCCCGTGGTCGTGACCGCGGACGATGAGGACAACAGCGAGCTGACCGGGATGGCCCGGCGTTTCCGGGTGAGCCTGGTGTTCACCGTGCCGATTTTCTTCATCGCCATGAGCGATTTACTGCCGGGACAAGCTGTGCGTACCTTTTTGCCGGCGGCTATCAGGCCCTGGATCGAATTGCTGCTGGCCAGCCCCGTCGTGTTGTGGGGCGCATGGCCGTTTTTCGTGCGTGGATGGCGGTCGATCGTTACCCGCAATCTCAATATGTTCACGTTGATCGCCCTGGGCGTGGCCGTCGCGTACGGATACAGCGTGGTTGCCATCCTGTTTCCGGGTCTGTTTCCGGCCGCATTTCGAGATGCTGACGGACATGTCGCGGTGTATTTCGAGGCGGCGGCGGTCATCGTGACCCTGGTTCTGCTTGGCCAGGTGCTGGAGCTGCGCGCGCGCAGCCGAACCGGTGCGGCGATCAAGGCCTTGCTCGGCTTGACGCCGAAGACCGCGAGGCGAGTGACGGCGTCGGGCGAGGAAGAGGACGTACCGATCGAGGCGATACAGCCTGGCGACCGTCTGCGCATTCGTCCCGGTGAAAAAGTGCCGGTCGACGGTCGCGTGATCGAGGGCCACAGTTCCGTCGATGAATCCATGGTGACCGGTGAGCCGCTGCCGGTCGAAAAGCGAGCGAACGATCAGGTAGTGGGTGGCACCGTGAACGGCACGGGCTCGCTCGTGATACAGGCCGAAAAAGTCGGCGCCGATACGTTGCTGTCGCGAATCGTGCAGATGGTGGCGGACGCGCAGCGCAGTCGCGCGCCGATTCAGAAACTTGCTGATTCTGTCGCCGGTTACTTCGTGCCGGCGGTCATCGTTGCCTCCGTTTTTACGTTCGTCGTGTGGGCCATTTGGGGCCCGGAGCCGAGCATGGCCTATGCGCTCATCAACGCGATCGCCGTGTTGATCATCGCCTGTCCCTGTGCGCTCGGCCTTGCCACGCCAATCTCAATCATGGTGGCCACAGGTCGGGGCGCGAGCATGGGCGTGTTGTTCAGGAATGCCGAAGCCGTCGAGCTGCTGCGCGACGTCGACACGCTCGTAGTCGACAAGACCGGAACGCTAACCGTCGGTAAACCGGAAGTGGTGGCCGTGCTTTGCGCGGATCAGTGGGATGAAGCCTCTGTCGTCAGATTGGCTGCCAGTCTTGAGCGGGGCAGCGAGCATCCCTTGTCTGCCGCTATCGTCAACCATGCTGAGAATGAAGGTATTGAGCTGACCGGAGCGCAAAATTTTGAATCCATCACCGGCAAAGGCGTGACCGGAATCGTAGACGGTCGTGATTCCGCCATTGGCAACGCTGCGTTGTTGCGCGATCGCAATATCGACCCCGGTCAGCTGGCACAGCGTGCCGATGAGCATCGGGCGCGAGGTGAAACCGCCATGTTTGTGGTTGTCGAAGAGACCGTTGCCGGTGTCATCTGCGTTGCAGATCCCATCAAAAAGTCGACTCACGATGCGATACGACGGCTTCATGACGAGCACGTGTCGATCATCATGCTTACCGGAGATAACGCGACAACGGCAGAGGCCGTCGCGCAGGAATTGGGACTGGAGCGCGTGATCGCTGACGTCCTGCCAGAGCAGAAACTGGCGGTCGTGAAAGAGCTTCAGGCGAATGGCCGGATTGTCGCCATGGCAGGTGACGGGGTCAATGATGCGCCGGCGTTGGCGCAGGCTCAGGTCGGTATCGCAATGGGTACCGGTACCGACGTTGCAATGGAAAGTGCGACGGTGACCTTGGTGAAAGGCGACCTGCGTGGCATCGCAAGTGCTCGCGCGCTCAGTCGCGCAACGATGAAAAACATTCGGCAAAATCTCTTTTTTGCGTTTGCCTACAATGCACTGGGCATACCGGTTGCGGCAGGTATTTTGTACCCGGTGTTTGGACTCTTGCTCAGTCCGATGATTGCGGCGGCAGCGATGTCGCTCAGCTCGGTGTCCGTGATTGCCAACGCTCTGCGTCTTCGCAATTTCACTGTCAAGTCGTAGCATATCGAGGTCATTTACGAGGATCACTGTTATGGAGAATACCGGGGCTCGATGCTGGTTTTGTTTCATGCGCAGCTCGCTGCGTTGGTTGGGTATTCCGATGTGTCCGATCTGTCGCGACCAGGTATACGACTTTCTGTGGGTCAGCATCGTGCAGACGATCGTGTGGCTGCTCGGTGGAATCGATGGCTGGTTTTTTGTTATTGACGAAATTCTTCTGTTTTTCGTGCTTGTGCTTGTCAAGCATCGAGTACCTGTTCCGTGGAAGCATCAGCCGTAGATCGATATTTATGCAAATAAAAATCCTTACGGGAACTACAGGAATGCTTCATGGATCAATGAATTGTGTTGATCCATGGAAAGGTCTACAGTCACGCTCATGCTTTCAGTGCGCAAACACCAAACATACGTGTTATTGGTCGCGTTGACCTTTTTGTCCTGGGCCGGATTGGCCGCGCCATGTGTTCAGGACGCAAATCCGTTACCGGTTCAAGAGTCGTACGTGGTTGATGCGCACGCGCACCATGCGACTAGCCAGTCTGGTTCGGTGGTGCAGGCAGATGAGTCGGCGAGCATCAATTGTGCATGTTGTGGCGATTGCGCGTCGATGTGCCCGGCGTCCAGTTGCAGTCCGGCCGGAATCACATTACAGGCATTTGAGTTTTCATTCGCCGGGGACAGTTGCGGCCAGGCACTGGCCGATCTGTATTACGCTTCTCCAACACCCAACCCCCCGTTTCGACCTCCCATCGCGATCAGCTGACTGAGCGCCGTACGGCGCTCGCGTTCCGGTACGCCCGACATATCGTATGGGTCGTTGCCGCCAATACCGTGCCATCAGTGTGTTCGTATGTGACCGGTTCACAGACGTTCACGAACAATCAAAAAATGGGATTGCCATGAAAATACTATCCAGGGTTGCAATCGCTGCAGCGATTATCACGCTAGCGGTTGTCGGATTTGCCTATTCGGGTTTCTACGACGTGAGCGCCAGCTCTCCGCACAGCGGCGTCGTCCGTTGGCTGTTATCGACTACATCCGAGGCCTCAATCGAGCGCCGTGCGAGAGCTGTAGACGTGCCGGAACTCGACGATGAAACGCTCGTGCTCGCCGGCGTCAACGATTTCAACTCGATGTGCATCGGATGTCACGGCGCACCGGGAATCGAGCCCGAAGCGATGGGCCAGGGCCTGAATCCACCCGCTCCGGACCTTGCTGAAGAGGCGGCGGAAATGACCCCGGCCGAACTTTTCTGGGTGACCAAGCACGGCATCAGCATGACCGGCATGCCGGCCTGGGGTGTGACTCACGACGACAGCTCGATATGGCCCATTGTCGCATTAATGATAAAGCTTCCCGGTCTCGACGAAGCGGGCTACCAGAGTCTGCTTGCTTCTGCGCAGGGTCATGGGCATCACGCGGACGACTCATCGGGCGGCCAGCATTCTCACGGGGCAATAGACGAAGCCCCGGATAACACCGCACATGAGCACGGAGCATCTGAGGATCATGGTGAAACGCCGCGGCCGGAAACCGTGCCCGAAGCAGCCGAAGAACATGATCGCAGCACGCATGAGCACAGCCAGTGAGCACACGCCGGTCAGAGTTGGGATCCGTGAATGAATAACGACCGTAAAATCGTGCTGTCATCCAGCCCGCCACGCGTGTCACGAAGGCAGTTCGTGACCGGCGTGGCTGCCGGAAGCGCTTTATTCGGCTTTGGCATACCGGGCACGCCGTCATTCGCGGCGACAGCGACCCGTTCGGCAGTCCCCACGCTTCGTGGACAAAGTTTCGATCTCGACATCGGTTACAGGAAGGTCAATTTCACTGGCAGGGAAAGGACCGCGACGGTAATTAACGGCTCCATACCGGGGCCTGTCTTGCGCTGGCGGCAAGGCGATCGCGTAACCTTGCGTGTCCGTAATCATCTCGCACACGACTCCTCCATTCACTGGCACGGAATGATTCTGCCTGCCGGCATGGATGGCGTACCCGGCATCAGTTTTGACGGCATAAGACCGGGTGAAACCTTTACCTATCAATTCGACGTGCGGCAAAACGGCACGTTCTGGTATCACAGCCATTCGCGTTTTCAGGAACAGACGGGAATGTACGGTGCCATCGTTATCGAGCCGAACCGACCGGATCCCGTCGGCTATGACCGGGACTACGTGGTGCTGCTGTCTGACTGGAGCGATGAGAAACCCGAGAGAATTTACGCCAAATTGAAGAAACAAAGTGACTACTACAACTTTCGTGAGCGAACTGCGGCAGATTTGTGGCGAGACATTTCGGAGAAAGGACTGAGCCAGACGCGTAAGGATCGCGCAATGTGGAATCAGATGCGGATGAGCGACCGCGATCTCTCAGACGTTACCGGCTATACCTACACATTCCTGATGAACGGTGTAACGCCCGACGACGGGTGGCTCGGAGTGTTTGAGCGTGGCGAAAGAATCCGGCTGCGTTTTATCAACGGTGCTGCGATGACAATTTTCGATGTGCGTATCCCAGGGCTGAAGATGACCGTAGTTGCCTCCGATGGGCAGAACATCGAGCCGGTGTCGGTGGATGAATTTCGAATCGGCGTTGCGGAGACCTATGACGTGATCGTCGAGCCACATGCTGACAGCGCGTACACGATTTTCGCCCAGGCTATCGACAGGACCGGGTACGCGCGGGGAACCCTGAGCCCGCATGCTGACTGGGTCGCCGAGATCCCTAAGATGGATCCGCCGGCGCTTTTGTTGCACAGAGACATGGGTATGGGCGGCATGGATCACAGCCAGCACGGCATGAGCGATATGCCGGAGGCAGGCGGCATGGATCACAGCCAGCATGACATGCGTGGCCTGGTGGAAGTGGCGCGGGCGGGCGACCAGGCACTCGATCCGGCTGGTTACGGCAGCAAGCGCGAAATCACGCATATCGCCTCGGAATTCGGTCCGCACGTCGACATGCGTGCGGCGACGCCGCGAGACGGTCTGTCCGACCCGGGCATTGGCCTCCGCGATCATCAGCGCTTGTACGGCAGACGTGTATTGACGTATGCGGACATCAAAAATCTTGAGAAAACGTCTGATGCCAGGGACCCCGGCCGTGAAATCGAGTTGCATCTCACCGGCAATATGGACCGATACATGTGGTCGATCAACGGCATAAAGTTTGCGGACGCCGACCCTGTGGAACTGACATACGGAGAGCGGGTTCGTATTACGCTGGTTAACGACACGATGATGACGCACCCGATTCATTTGCACGGGATGTGGAGTGAGTTGGAAACAGGTGCGCCGGATCGCATTCCACGCAAACACACAATAATCGTGCAGCCGGGGTCGAGGATCAGCTATCTTGTGACCGCCGATGCAATGGGTGGATGGGCCTATCATTGTCATTTGCTGTACCACATGCCCGGCATGTTCCGCGAAGTGCGCGTGAGCTAGATGGCCAGTCAAACAGCACACAATTTCACATTCGCGGCGATTCTGGCAGCCACCTGTCTGTCTGTTTCCAGCGATGCCGGGGCCGATATGGAGGATGATCCCCTGTTGTTGACGGTTCTGTTGGATCAAATAGAGACGCGCGACGTCGGCGGCGACGATACTCTTTCCTGGGATGGACAGGGTTGGCTGGGCAAGGACCTTCACAAGATCTGGTTCAAGGCGGACGGTGAACGTACGGCAAGTCGCACGGACGAGGCCGAGCTGCAGTTCCTGTACAGCAAGGCCATCGCCAGATATTGGGATTTTCAGGTCGGCGTGCGACATGATTTCAAACCATCACCGAGCCGCAGCTGGGCCGCCTTCGGATTCAAGGGGCTGGCCCCGTATTTCTTCGACATAGATGCAGCCGCATTCATCGGCGAATCGGGACGCGTTGCATTTCGGTTCGAGGCTGAATATGAAATGCTGTTTACGCAGCGACTCATCCTCACGCCAGAGATCGAAATCAACCTGTACGGTCAGAACGATCCGGAAGCAGGTACTGGCTCCGGCCTGTCGGACATCGAGGCCGGTTTGCGGCTGCGCTACGAGTTCCGCCGGGAATTTGCTCCGTATGTCGGCGTGAACTGGACGAGATTGTTTGGAAATACGTCTGATTTTGCGAGAATTGCCGGGCAGGACACTTCTGAAGCACAGCTGGTGATCGGACTCC
This sequence comes from Pseudomonadota bacterium, assembly GCA_022560695.1. GTDB lineage: Bacteria > Pseudomonadota > Gammaproteobacteria > Steroidobacterales > Woeseiaceae > UBA1847. Next base: position 3,572 of record JADFSP010000042.1, on the reverse strand, counting down.
GAGCCTGGTTCTAGAATTTGACGAGAACTTATTCGGCAGATTCAATGGCACATTCGCGAAATCACATTGATCGGCAGAACAAGATAAACACACATTGGAGGCAGTCATGAATTTTCGAACTCGCATAACCTATTGCGCCGTCGTTGTACTTCTCGGTCAATCGATTTTTTCGCCGCAAGTGCAGGCGCAAGAAGATGATTCAGCGGCGCTGATCGCCATTATCGATGCGGTCGAAAAGGGCTGGGAACAATCGGACGCGCAGCCGTTTCGGGAGCATTATCTGGATTTCGAGGGCGCTCGTTACATTGAGTCTGGCGGGCAGAACACCGGACTCACAGACTTGATCGAGCATCACGTGGTACCCGAGGGTGACTCGCTCGACAACTTTGAGCTGAGTCTTTCAAATGTTGAAACTCATATCGAAGGTGATTTCGCGTGGGCTGTCGCCGATGTCGATTTCAAAGCAACCGTGAAGAGTGACCAGCGGGATATTCACAGTACCGGCTATGAAACATTCCTCTTTCAACGTGTGGACGGGCAGTGGATGATCATTCATACGCATAGTTCGTCCCGGCCGGCCAAGAAAAACTGATCGCGCGCCAGCGGCGGTTGTCGCTGCAGTTCTAGATAAGCATCACTAAAGATAAATCCTCACCGGTCTCATGTGTGCGCATTGAGACCGCGGGAGGATTTGGTGCCGAGAACGCGGCTCCCGACTTATATATCAGGCCCATACGGCTCAAGTGACGACGGATCAATAGGCGGGTAGGGCGGGATTGATAGCCCCTATCGCCTTGCTACGAATACGGAAGCAAAACGTCCGCTTTCACCAAGAGCGGTCGTTCAAAAGACCTCGATTCCACGAAACTGACAGGCCGCTAACGGCCAGAAGCGGCCGTTCCGACACCGTCGGAAAGTAGCAACATCGTCGACATGCCGACTTCCAGACCCGAGCTACACTTATAATCATGTGGTTTAGCGATTAACAGAGCGGCACTTGCCGATCAAAGCATTTGACATGAGATATCGACGGATGATCGAACGGATATCGCCCATGTGGCTTGGAATTGGGATCAGCGGATCGCTAATTGCGATTCTGTTTGCGACTGAGACTGCGCTGGGACGATGGGACGCACTCCTGGCCGAAGGCGAATTTGACGCATTGGCCAGAGTCTCAAGCGGCGTCTTGCGCGATGTTCGACTCGCGATCGTGCACTGTCTGGTAATCGGATACCTCCCGGCCGCCTTCCTACACGTTGTGCGGAGCGGCCGACGGACCGTGCTCATGCTCCAGGACGCACTGGACTGCACTCGCGACGAATGCGAGACGCTGGCGGCGTCAATCAGGCTCAGCCCACGTGGGCTCATGATAACCGGGTTAATCGGATTCGCGCTGGCGTTCACAGCACCATACATGGTGCCGCCCGTGCCGCCGACGCCGTGGAGCCCTTCGGCCTGGAGTCCGGAAGTCGCGTGGCACCGCATCCTCGAACCAGCGATTTTCGTTTGGCAATTTTGGCTCGTCTACGCCGTCGTCACCGTGTCAGTGCGCATGTCGCGTATTGCGAAGAAGCTGAGCCACATTGACCTACTCGACCATGCGCCGCTGGCACCCTTCACTCGCCTGGGCCTCACCAACGCCCTGCTGCTAATTGGACTGCTCTCAATCTGGAGCCTGATGATGCTCGAGACGGGGTTCGAGCAGATAATGATCTTGATCGGCGGCACCACGCTGGTCGTGACCGCCCTTGCTCTGTTGTCGCCAGTGCGCGGAGTGCATAAGAGAATCCTGCAAGCGAAGGAAGCGGAGCTTGGCTGGGTCAACGGGGAAATCTCGAAACAACGGAGTGCGTTCCAGAACCCGGGCGCTAGCCGACGGAGTGGTGAGATGGCGGATCTCGTCGCTTACCGGAGCCTCGTCGAGAGCGTCCCCGAGTGGCCATTCACCACCTCGACCTACACTCGTCTTATCCTATACGCGCTTATACCTCTGGTGTCCTGGGGTTTTGGCATGGTCGCCGAGGAGATCGTGGGTCGCGCTCTATCTTAGCTGTGCGAAACAACAGGTATGTCCACTTTGGGTCGCAAGCGGCCCGTCAGGCCGATTCTACCCGAACGGCTGCTTTCGAAGGTAAACCGGACGTTCCAAACTGGTCAATTTTTTGAAACCATTGGGGCTATTCCGGGAATGTCTGCTTTTCTCCAAAGCGGTCATTGAAACCGAACCGAAATCACGAAATTGACAGTCCGCTAACGGCCAAGAGCGGACGCTTTGAGCTAGTCTTGATCATAATAGTCTACGGATATGAAAGGTCGAGAAAATGGTGATGTTGGACAAATTGCGTAAGACCTCACGCGACAGAGTGGGTGGCGCGTTGCGAATCCTTGTTGGCTTTGTCTTTATCATGGCGGGCATACTGAAAGTCCTGGTTCCCTCTCTCGGACAGGCGTTTTCGGGACAACTTGTCGCGGTGGGCATCCCGCTCCACGGGTTGGTGCTATACACGTTTCCCATTGTCGAGACGGTGCTCGGCTTTCTGCTACTAGTTGGGCTGCATACACGTATATCTGCCATGCTTGCCGCGGCGTCGATGGTTGTTGCGACCTATGTTCATATCATTATCGACGATCCGTCGTTGTTTCCATTGCAACCAGTCGAGCCGATCGGACCTTTGGTTTTGTTGGCAATGCTGATTTACATACTGATTCGAGGCGCAGGCGCGTGGAGTATTGACTTACGGGAATCCATGCACAGCTGAGACTGATAACGTCTGCTTTGGGTCGTTAGATGGCTGCTAAGACAAGCGGCCAGTGCAGCGATTTGTTAGGTGCTTTTCTAGCCAGTCTGAACGATCTATTTGTAGTCGTTCACTAACTTGCCATTTGACGAACCCACGAACTGCGGCAATTCATCAACGATCTCGTAAAAGTCCGGTTTTTCACCGACGAATATGTGCCCGATGGTTTTAAGCCCCGTAGGACTGTCAAGTGAGCCGGCGATAATACCAGTAGCATCCAACTCAAAAGGCTCCCAAAACAGGCTTGAGCCACATTCACGGCAGAAACCACGCTGTGCCACTTCGGAAGTTTTATACCAAGCAAGCCCGTCAGCTTCTGTGATTGTGATATTTACTTTACGAGCTTTCGAATGCGGGCCAAAGTTGCCGTGCAAACGCTGGCACATACTGCAGTGGCAATTAACCACATCGCGTAATGGGCCGCTTACCGCATAGCGCACCGCGCCGCAGAGGCAGCCGCCAGTGGTCAGGCTAGTTTCATCGGTCATTTCAGATCTCTCGAAAAACTTTACGGGTCATTTTGTCTCGAGCTAGTTCCCTTCTCTGGCTTCCAACTAAGGTACTTGGAATAAGCCCCCTCTTCGTCCCGGTACTCCGGGAACTCGCTCAGCCGCTCCGACAGCCATTGGAACCACTCGTGAATGGAAGGGCGACAGAGCTTCTCCCGTAGCCATTCCGTGTGCGGCCTCAACACCCGCCAGCTGGCCTGGATCGTGCCCCCCATCAGCTGCTGTACGAGACCAAATGGGACAATCCTTTGATAAACCATGAACC
>JADFSP010000041.1 GCA_022560695.1 Pseudomonadota bacterium | reverse complement strand
GCCGTAGGAGGGCCTTTACGATCAGGACGACCTAATGTCGCGGAGCACAGGGATGTGCGAGAGCGACGACGATCAGGACGACCTAATGTCGCGGAGCACAGGGATGTGCGAGAGCGACGACGGTCAGGACGACCTAATGTCGCGGAGCACAGGGATGTGCGAGAGCGACCAGGCCCAAGGTTATTGGACCGAGGCCCAATGTTCGTCGGTTGCAACCATCGTGAGCACGTCGTATTGCGCGACAATTTCATCGTCCTGGTTCGTGACTTCGGTGTCCCACCGAACTTCGCCATACCCGGTTCCCGTGCGCAGGTTTTTTTGCTTGCACGTCAAACGCACTTTTAATGAGTCGCCGAAATAAAGTGGCTGCAGGAAACGTAGATCGTCGACACCATAGTTTGCGAGCACGGGGCCGAAGTCCGGATCGACGAACAAGCCTGCTGCGAACGACAAGATCAGGTAGCCGTGTGCGACGCGGCCGTCGAAGAACGGGTTTTTTGCCGCGGCTTCGTCGTCCATGTGCGCGTAAAATCTGTCCCCTGTGAACTCGGCGAAGTGATCGATATCGGCCAGCGTTACTTCACGTGACTCAGTCAGCAAGGTGTCGCCGATCTCGAGCTGCTCGAAGGTCTTGCGAAACGGGTGTGCGACCGGGTCGTGCTGGTCGGCGCCGCGAATCCACCGATTGCCGATTGCCGTCAATGTTTCCGGGGAACCCTGAAGGGCTGTCCGTTGCATGTAATGCAATACACCGCGTACGCCGCCCATCTCCTCACCGCCGCCTGCACGACCGGGTCCGCCGTGTACCAGGTGCGGCAAAGGCGCCCCGTGCCCGGTCGATTCCTCCGCACAGTGCCGGTTCAAGACGAGCATGCGACCGTGGTACGCGGCAGTACCCAGAATGAGTTCGCGGGCAATTGCGTCGTCATTGGTGATCACCGAGCCGACGAGGCTGCCTTCGCCCATGCGCACGAGTTCTATCGCTTCGTCGAGATTGTCGTATGGCAGGACCGTGCTCACCGGGCCGAACGCCTCGACCGAATGTACGGCCGGCGATTTGAACGGTTTCTCGCAATGCAACAGTGTTGGCATGAAGAAGGCGCCTTTGCGCGCATCGGCGTCGATGAGTTCGAAGTCGTCCGCGCCGCCGTAGACGATGTCGGCTTCACGCGCCAGTTCGCCGACGCGTTCACGCACTTCCTCGCGCTGTCCTTGGCTCGCGAGCGCCCCCATGTCGACGTCCTTGATGCCAGGGTTGCCGACACGAATCTGACCCAGTGCCGTGGACAGTGCATCGACCAGCTCACCGGCGATCGCGGCAGGTGCGATGATGCGTCGAATTGCCGTGCATTTTTGCCCGGCCTTGCTCGTCATCTCACGCGTGACTTCTTTTACACAGAGGTCGAATTCCGGGGTGCCGGGAACCGCGTCAGGCCCCAGCACGGACGCATTCAGAGAGTCGGTTTCTGCGGTGAACGCGACGGATTCGCTAATGATGCGCGGATGCCGTTGCAGTTTTTCGGCGGTCGACTTCGAACCCGTGAACGCGATCGTATCCTGGCAGATAAGGTGATCGAACAGGTCTCCGATGCCGCCGCAGATCAGTTGCAAGCTACCGGCGGGCAGAATTTTCGATTCGACAATGCGCCTCACCATGAGCTCGGTCAGGTAAGCCGTACTCGATGCAGGTTTTACGATCGCCGGAACGCCGGCCAGCAGCGCAGGCGCCAGTTTTTCGAGCATCCCCCAGCACGGAAAATTGAATGCGTTGATGTGAATCGCGGCGCCGAGCTTCGGCGTAAAGATATGCTGCGCGACGAACGTGCCGTTTTTTGACAGCGGTTCCGGCGGGCCGTCGAGGTAGACGTGATCGTTTGGCATCTCGCGGCGGCCTTTGCTCGAAAATACGAACAGCGTCGAAATGCCGCCGTCGATATCGATCCAGCTGTCGCTGCGTGTGGCGCCGGTCTCGGTCGATAGCGCATAAAACTCTTTCTTGTGTTCGCTTAAGAATTTGGCGAGCGCCTTGAGCATCTCGCCACGGTCATGAAACGTCATGCGGCGCAAATTACGGCCGCCAACGGTTCTTGCATGCTCGAGCATTGCCGCGAAATCGAGGCCGTCGCTCGAAATGCTCGCCACGGGTTCGCCGCTGACCGCACTGGGCAGCGTCTTGCCATCACCAGCACCCTCGATCCAATGGTCTTTGACGAGATTACCGAGTTTCATCGCTGTCACTCCTTGGCCGTCCCGCCCGCGGCCGTCCGGACGAGACGCTGCCAGTACTGCGGCAATATCACTTTGTCGGAGCACTGGGTTAGATACAGAAAGAATTTGAATTTGAATTATTCGGTGTCACATTGTACGGTCGGCCATTCCGAAAGCAAGCACGCCTGATATGAGCATCGATGCAGCATGCCGAGATCTCGTCAACGAATTCCGTTCGCGGCCAACGCTGCGTGCCGGCTCGCTGATCACAACTGTGTTCGGCGATTCGATTGCACCGCGTGGCGGCACGGTCTGGCTCGGCAGCCTGATCACGGCAATGGCCGCATTCGGTGCCAGCGAAAGACTCGTGCGCACATCGGTCTTCAGGCTCGCACGCGACGGCTGGTTGCAGTCAAAACAGGTCGGCCGACGCTCGTTCTACAGCCTGAGCGACGAGGGCCGCGAGCGCTTTGCGGCGGCAACACACAGGATCTACGGTGAGCCGGCAACGACCTGGGATGGCGAATGGTCCTTGCTGCTGCTGTCGGGACTTGACGTCGCCACGAAGGAGTCAGTACGTAGAGAGTGCGCGTGGCTCGGCTTTGGCGCGTTGTCCGCAAACGTTCTCGCACACCCCGCACCGGACATGGCCGATCTCAACAACATTATTCGACGCCTGAAGGTGGGCGATGCCCTGGTCGTCATGACAGGGCGCACACTGCAAAGCGGAGCCGCCATGCGCGGCCTGGCCCAGGCAAGCTGGAATCTCGCCGACATAGACGCGCGTTATGAGCGCTTCGTGACGATGTTCCGGCCGCTGATCGCGGCGTTGAAGAAAACTCCGGAAGTCGTCCCGGCAACCGCGTTCCTCGTACGCTCGCTGCTGATCCAGGAATATCGAAAGGTATTGCTGCGCGATCCGCAGTTGCCGGCGGAACTGCTGCCAGCGGGCTGGCATGGAACGGCGGCCTACCAGTTGTGCCGCAACCTTTACCTCGGCGTCTACCGTCAGGCGGACGAGTATCTCTCCGCGACGATGGAAACGGCAGACGGACCGTTGCCGCCGGCCGCGGCGAGCTTCATGCGCCGATTCGGCGGGCTGAACCAGTAGTCCTCACAAGGTGAATGAGTAGACAGGGGCACAATTCGAGATGAACGGACTGCAACGTGCGCGGCGTTGTGCAGAAAAAATGTATGCCGCGGACAAGGCATCGAGAGCGCTCGGTATCGAAATCGAAATACCGCGGCCGGGTGCGGCGATTGCGCGTATGCAGGTGCGCGACGACATGGTCAACGGCCTGGATGTCTGCCACGGTGGACTCATATTCACACTTGCCGATACTTCATTCGCTTTTGCGTGCAATGCCTACGACCGTGTGACCGTCGCGGCATCCGGCGATATCGAGTTTCTACGTCCGGCGATGCTGGGCGACAACTTGGAAGCGACTGCGCACGAGGATCACCGCGGACGAAACAGCGGCCTGTACACGTCGGAAGTCCGTAACCAGCGTGATGAGGTCGTTGCGGTCTTTCGCGGCCGTTCCGTCAGCCGCGATGAGGCGCTGCTCGGCGATGTATAATATGATACAGAACGTCTTGAAAAAATCGAAAAAGCGTGACACATTATCGGGTCACTCAGTCTGGCGCTACCGGGAACACGGACATGTACACGCAAGGCCTTGATCAGCAAGGGAAGCCTGAAGGAAAGCGCGATGCGCCTGAGTCTGCCGCCGACCTCGAGGCGTTCCAGAAGCGTATCGACGCGGAGGAAAAGATCGAGGCCAAGGACTGGATGCCCGCGGCATACCGGCGCACGCTCGTCAGGCAGATATCGCAACATGCGCATTCGGAAATTATCGGCATGCAGCCGGAAGGAAACTGGCTGACGCGCGCCCCGACACTGAAGCGCAAGGCGATCCTGCTGGCAAAGGTGCAGGACGAGGCAGGACACGGCCTGTATTTGTACGGTGCGGCAGAAACGCTGGGTGTCTCGCGCGATCAAATGGTGGCGGACCTGCTGTCAGGCAAGGCCAAGTATTCGACTATCTTCAACTACCCGACGCTGACCTGGGCGGATATCGGCACGATCGGCTGGCTCGTCGACGGTGCGGCAATCATGAACCAGATCCCGCTGTGCCGTTGCTCCTACGGCCCGTATGCGCGTGCGATGGTGCGCATCTGCAAGGAAGAGAGTTTTCATCAGCGGCAGGGCTTCGACATCATGCTGGTGCTGTGCCGTGGCAGCGGCGAACAAAAAGCGATGGCACAGGATGCGCTGGACCGCTGGTGGTGGCCGTCACTGATGATGTTCGGGCCACACGACTCCGAGTCGAAGCACTCTGCAAAATCGATGGCGTGGAAAATCAAGCGTTTTTCCAACGATGAACTGCGGCAGAAATTCGTTGATGCCACGGTTCCGCAAGCCGAGTTCCTCGGACTCAAGATGCCCGATGACGACCTCCGCTACGACAAGAAGTCGGGGCATTATCGCTTCGGCGAAATCGATTGGCAGGAATTTCACGATGTGATCGCGGGCAATGGGCCGTGCAACCGGCAACGACTGGAGCAACGCACCAGGGCGCAGGACGATGGCGCGTGGGTGCGCGAAGCCGCGTGTGCCCACGCCGCCAAGCATGCGGCAAAGGCAGCCTGACGCACAGGGATGTGCGAGAGCGACGACGGTCAGGACGACCTAATGTCGCGGAGCACAGGGATGTGCGAGAGCGACGAGGCGCGAACCGAGGAACAACGATGCAGAACAAAGAATGGGCACTCTACGAAGTCTTTATTAGAACCCGCGCGGGGCTCAGTCACCGGCATGCGGGCAGTTTGCACGCGGCCGACGACCAGATGGCGCTCGACTATGCCAGAGATACCTACACTCGACGCAGCGAGGGCGTCAGCCTCTGGGTTGTTCGCTCCGATCAGATTGTCGCGTCCGATCCGGCCGAGTCGGCGGCGTTTTTTGAGCCTGCCGAGGACAAGATCTACCGTCACCCGACGTTTTACGAAATACCCGATGGCGTGGAAAACCTGTGACCAAAGACGAAGCATTGCTGGCGTACACGTTGCGGCTCGGCGATAACGCACTGATTCTCGGTCAACGCCTGATCGAACTTGTAGCTGCGGGACCGGAACTCGAAGAGGAACTCGCAAACGCGAATTTCGCGCTCGATTTCATCGGCCAGGCGCGCATGTTCTATTCCTACGCCGGTGAGATCGAAGGCAAGGGACGTTGTGAAGATGACTTCGCGTTTCTGCGCGATGACCGTGAGTTCGCAAATTTCCTGCTCGTCGAGCAACCGAACGGTCATTTCGGCGACGTGATTGTCAGGCAAGTATTGTTCGACTCGTTTTACGGGCTGCAGCTCGAGGCGCTGACGAAATGCAAAGACAAGCGGCTGGCCGAGATTGCAGTGCGAGCCGGGAAGGAAATTTGCTATCACCTGCGACACACGTCGCAATGGCTTGTGCGTCTGGGAGATGGAACAGCGGAAAGTCATGCGAGGGCCACCGAGGCGCTGGGCAGGCTGTGGCGTTACGCCGGGGAGATGTTTGCCGGTGACGAAGTCGACATCATTCTGCAGTCCGCATTCGACGGCCCCGATCTCGAAACGATCGAGGCGCAATGGTCACTAAAAGTTGCGGCAATACTCGACGACGCGACGCTTGCCATACCAGACGAGAAGTGGATCATCGGCGGCGGGCGGCAGGGTCATCACAGTGAAAGTATGGGTTTCCTGGTCGCCGAAATGCAGTTTTTGCAACGAGCTTACGCGGGTGCAACTTGGTAGTCGTCGACATCAGCCGTGAGCAGGTGCTGGAGTGGCTGCACGAAGTGCCTGATCCTGAAATTCCGGTGCTTAGCATCACGGATCTGGGCATCGTCCGCGACGTGTCGATCGGCAGCAAAGTCGTCGTCGCGCTGGCGCCGACGTATTCCGGCTGTCCGGCGACCGAAGTTATCGAGCAGAGCGTAATTGACAAGCTGCACGACTGCGGCATTGACGACGTGTCCGTCAAGCGCGTGTTGTCGCCGGCGTGGACGACGGACTGGATAAGCGCTGACGGGCGCAAAAAATTGCGCGACTATGGCATTGCGCCACCCGAATACGGCGCAAGCAAACGCGAGTTGCTTCATGGCCGGCGAAATGTCGCGTGTCCGCAGTGCGCGTCGCTGCGAACCGCCATGGTGAGCGAATTTGGGTCAACGCCGTGCAAAGCTTCGTATCGCTGCAACGATTGCCTGGAACCGTTCGAGTACTTCAAGTGCATTTGAATAGTAGGAGGGCCTTTACGGTCAGGACGACCTTATGTCGCGGAGCACAGGGACGTGCGACAGCAACCAGGCCCGAAAAGGGCACCTACCTGATCGCGGCCGAAGCCGCTCCTACAATGCGTGACGGACCAATCTCATGAGGCAATTTCATCCACTGACCGTCGAACGCAAGGGCAATGAAACGCGCGACTCGGTTCGCATCGCATTGAGTGTGCCCGAACGACTTCGGGCGGAATTTGCGTTCCTGCCCGGTCAGCACCTGCTGGTTCGCGCGCAGATAAACGGCTCCACGTTGCGACGAACCTACAGTATTTGCTCGAGCCCGGACGAGTGGCCGCTTGAAATCGGGATTCGCGTGCAGCCTGGCGGCCAGTTTTCGGAATTCGCGGCCAATGAACTTGCCGTTGGCGACAGGCTAGACGCTATGCCGCCGTTTGGGCAATTTCATGCCAATGTCGATGCGGGCAACCGCAAGGACTATCTCGGCTTTGCTGCCGGCAGCGGCATTACGCCGATCTTGTCGATCTTGAAATCGATTCTGCGCGACGAACGGGACAGCCGCTTTGCGCTTTTCTACGGGAATCGCAAACAAGCGACAACGATGTTCATCGACGACCTGTATGCGATTAAGAATCAGCACCCGGACAGGCTGCAACTGCATTTCGTTTTCAGCCAGGAAGAGCAGGAGTTTTCGATTTGCTCGGGCAGGCTCGACGGCGGCAAGGTCGAGGAACTTCACGGGCACTTCTGTCGCGGCATGAACCCCGCGGAGGCATTCGTCTGTGGCCCGGATACGATGATCGACGATGTCACGGCCGCGCTCCTTGGTGTCGGGCTCGATAGCGGCAGCGTGCACGCCGAGCGCTTCGGCGCTCCCGTGAAGACCAGCGCGTGGAAGTCCGGGGCCATATCTGAAGACACGAATCTGTCGAACGTCACGGTCATCATGGACGGGCACAAGAAGGACTTCGACATGCCGCGAGGCGCGGAGTCCATCGTGGATGCGGCAAGCGAACACGGCATCGACCTGCCGTACTCCTGCAAAGGCGGTGTTTGCGCGACCTGCCGCACGCACCTGCGTGAAGGTGAAGTGAAAATGCAGATAAACTACGGGCTTGAACCCTGGGAAGTCGAGAAAGGCTTCGTGCTTGCCTGTCAGTCGCGGCCGGTCAGCCACAAGGTCGTGCTCGACTACGACAAATTATGATCGGTGCTTTTGGCAATGCCCTCACCGCGATGCGCGCGTGATTGCGCTGTTTCGTCACCGGTGTTAGGTGCACCGTGGGCGGTCACGCCACCAGCGATTATCCTGGCCGTCGTTTGGCGCAATATCGAAAGCCCCGGTCACTCAAAAGCCTTAAAATAGGCAGAATTGAGCGTGCGGTAAACGCATGCGCACGCAGTTACCCCACATGGCGCCGGAGGGCGTATGGCCACACCAGTCAGCAATGCTGCTTCGCAACTACCCGCTCGGCAGAGTTCCTACAATTACGACGAACTGATTGCCTGCGGTCACGGCGAGTTATTCGGCCCGAGAAACGCGCGCATGCCGAAGCCCAACATGCTCATGACCGACCGCATTACGCATATCTCTGCGGAGGGTGGCAAGTACGGCAGGGGAGAGATCAAGGCGGAACTCGACATTCGTCCGGACCTTTGGTTTTTCGATTGTCACTTCGAGAGTGACCCGGTCATGCCGGGATGTCTTGGTCTCGATGCCCTGTGGCAACTGGCCGGCTTTTTCCTCGGGTGGTCCGATGTCCAGGGCCGGGGCCGGGCGCTCGGTGCCGGCAAAGTAAGATTTACGGGCCAGGTCCTGCCGACCGCAAAGCTCGTGACCTACCAGCTGGACATCAAGCGCGTGATTTCGCGCCGTCTCGTCATGGTGATCGCCGATGGCACGATGTCGGTTGACGGTCGCGAAATCTACACGGCCGAAGACCTCAGGGTCGGCCTGTTTACGTCGACTGATAATTTCTAGGACACATCAATGAGGCGAGCAGTCATCACCGGTCTGGGTGCGGTGTCGTGCATCGGCAATTCCGCTGAGGAAGTCTTGGATTCATTGCGCAACGGTCGTTCCGGCATTGTTGCAAATGAGTTGTTCAAGGAAATGGGGCTGCGCAGCCAGATCTCCGGCCATGTCAACATCGATCTCGCCGAACATATCGATCGCAAGGTGCGCCGCTTTATGGGCGACGCTGCTGCCTATGCCTACATCGCGATGCAGCAGGCGATTACAGACGCAGGCCTCGAAGATGCCGACGTGTCCAATCTACGTTCCGGGCTGATCGCAGGGTCGGGCGGCCCATCGAGTGAATACATCATCAAGACTTTCGAATTACTCAAGAGTCGCGGCGTGCGCAAAATCGGTCCGTACATGGTGCCGCGCACGATGAGCAGCTCGGTGTCGGCCTGCCTGGCCACGCCTTTCAAGATCAAGGGTGTCAACTATTCAATCACGTCAGCATGCGCGACGAGCGCGCATTGTATCGGCGCCGCCGTTGACCAAATCCAGCTGGACAAGCAGGACATCGTGTTCGCGGGCGGCGGCGAAGAGGAACACTGGAACCTGACGAGCATGTTCGACGCCATGGGTGCGTTGTCAACGAAGAGTAATGACGATCCGGCAGTTGCCTCGCGACCCTATGACATGAACCGGGACGGCTTCGTCAGTGCCGCCGGTTCGGGCATGGTCGTCGTCGAAGAGTTCGAGCACGCGAAGGCGCGCGGAGCAAAGATTTACGCCGAGATCGTGGGCTTCGGCGCAACGTCGGACGGATACGACATGGTGGCGCCATCGGGAGACGGTGCCGTGCGCTGTATGGAGCTTGCGAAGGCAACGGTGGATGGGCCGATCGACTACATCAACACACACGGTACGAGTACGCCGGTCGGTGACGTCGTCGAGGTCGAGGGAATGCGCAAGGTGTTCGGCGAGAACATGCCGAGATACAGTTCATCGAAGTCGATGTGTGGGCACTCGCTCGGTGCGACGGGCGCACAGGAGGCAATACATTGCCTGTTGATGCTCGAGCACGATTTCATCGCACCGTCGATCAATGTTGTCGACCCCGATCCGGTTGTTGCGGGCACGCCGCTTGTAACCGAGTGTGTCGAGGAGGCCGGCATCCGGATCGCCATGACGAACAGTTTCGGCTTCGGCGGCACGAATGCGACGCTGGTATTCCAAAAGCTCTGAAACTCCGCGATAATCCGCCGCCATGACGCTTGAGACAATCAGCGAGACCAAATGCTTCGGTGGGCGTATTGGTTTCTACCGCCACGCCTCTGCAGTGAACAACTGCGACATGCGGTTTTCGGTTTTTGTACCGCCACAGGCCACGAGCGGAAAAGTTCCGGTATTGACCTTTCTGTCAGGGCTGACTTGCACCGAAGAAAACTTCATGGTCAAGAGCGGCGCGCAGCGTATGGCCGCCGAGCTGGGCATGATGCTCGTATCGCCGGACACGAGCCCGCGCGGTGATGACGTTCCCGACGACCCGGATGGCGACTACGACTTCGGACTGGGCGCGGGATTTTACCTGAACGCCACCGAGAAACCCTGGTCGCGGCACTATCACATGTACGACTACGTGACGCAGGAACTGCAGCGTGCCGTTTTCGACAATTTCCCGGGCGATGCCGAACGCCACGGGATCAGCGGGCATTCGATGGGTGGCCACGGTGCGCTGACGATCGGGCTGCGCAATCCCGATATGTTCAGGTCCATCTCGGCGTTTGCGCCGATCTGCACGACACTCGATTCGCCTTGGGGACGGAAGGCACTGGGCCACTATCTAGGTGACGACACCGATACCTGGCGGGACTACGATGCCTGCGAAGTCGCGCGCAGCGTGGCGGACGGCAGCACGCACAGCAAGATTCTCGTCGACCAGGGCCTGGCCGATGATTTCCGTGCGGAGCAATTGTGCCCCGAGCTTCTCGAAGCAGCCTGCGCCCAGAGCGGCCTGCCACTCGAGCTGCGCTCCCATGAGGGCTACGACCACAGTTTTTACTTCATATCGACATTTATTGCGGACCATCTGCGACATCACGCCGTTTTGCTGGGCCACTGACGGCACCCAGCGACCAGCAGGCCGGGGGGGGGCGCCGTCCGGTTTGAGCAGGTCACTTCACCGGCTGAAGTCCGAATGGCAGCGAAGTTTGTGTCTTCGGCCAAGTCGTTGATTTACCTGAGTCTGATGTCGCCGGACAGATTTTCCGGGACTGAAATTCTATTGCACGGACCCCCCAACTTCAGGACTTTGTATGAATAATTGTTGTGTATTTGCAACAATGTTTTGCACCTTATAGACAGTATTTGGAGTTGCTGGTAAACTTCCACCCACAAGATGTCGCATCGGGACAACAAGGCGTGCGGAGCCGCTAACGGTTATTTCCGCACGCACTCAAAAAGACCATAAAGCGCATAGCAGTTTGTCCACGTTGCGGCGATTAGTCTGAGGTAGGGGTCAGATTTATTCGTTGCTGTCAGCCAAATTTTTATTCGCACAGTTACATTTGCGTTAACTATTACACTGCGCGCCGCACATGGCATCTTAAGCAAAACCCCTAAGAACAGGATGTACATTAGACACAACAGCAAATTTAATAGTTCGCAGCAAGTAAAAATAACGGCGACACATGTCAACCGCATTAGGGAGTATCAATAGAATGAATATTCTAAACTTTAGGAAATTCCTGATAAGTATCGGTGTGCTTATGGGGACGTTCGCTTTGGCGTTCGCGCCCCAGGCATTTGCGCAGGAACAGGACGATGCCGCGGATGAAGAGGAAGTCATTGAAGAGATCATCACAACCGGATCGCGTATCAAACGCGCAGGCATCGATACGTTCTACCCGGCTGTGTTAATCCAAACGCAGGAACTCCAGGATGGCGCTTTTACTAATCTTGCCGACGCATTAAATCAGATTCCATCATTCGGCGTTCCTGATGCCGAACCGTTCGGAGCCCAGAATGCTTTTTCGGTCGGTCAGAATTTCGTCGATTTTCTTGGCTTGGGCTCACAACGGACTCTGACGCTGGTCAATGGCCGGCGCTTCGTATCCTCGAACACGCCAAGCATATTTGGCATAACTGGCGGTTTGCAGGTCGACTACAATGTCATTCCGTTGGCACTGATCGACAGAATCGAGACCATCGGCGTGGGCGGTGCCCCGATTTATGGCTCCGATGCCATCGCGGGCACGGTCAACGTCATCCTCAAGGATCGTTTCGAAGGCCTCGAGATCAGTGTCCGATCCGGTCAGACTAGCGACAATGATGCCGATTTCTACGAGTTTTCGATCGTTGCCGGCGCCAACTTTTCGGATGGCAGCGGTAATGTAACGATGTCGATGGAGGCCTTTAGTCAGGACGGCTTGGCCCTAAATGCTCGGCCTCGCTATACCGTCAACAATCCGTATTTTCCCGGCACGGATGCCGACGGAATCCGGCGCGTCTATTACGATCAGCACGTGCAGCTCTTTGCAGAGGGCGGTTCAATCTCCGACGGTGGCCTTTTCATTCCGAACTTTGGCCCTGGTGATGGGTGGGGTGACTTGACTGATGGGGTGTTTTATCAGTTCGACCAAAATTCGAACCTGGTGCCATTCATTGCAGGCCAGTCTTGCCCGGGTTCTATATTCTTTGCCTGTCGCGGCCAGGACCCGAATGGGCCGGACCATGACGGCCCCGACTTCTTCGATAACGTGGCCCAGATACAGTCGCCGCTTGATCGATACGTGTTTACCTCTGCCGTGAATTACGATATTGGCCCGGGCGTCACGTTCTTTTCCGACGTGCTGTTCGCGAAAACCTTTGCCGATGAACTGTTCAACCAGGGTGGTTTTCAGACCTTCGCATTCGGTGGTACCAGCGGCGCACTCACGTTCCAGGCTGATCATCCGTTCCTGCCGCAGCAGGCGCGGGATCTCCTGGCAACTAACGGGCTGACCGAATTTGTGCTGCATCGCTTCAACAACGACATCATCGATTCCTCAAACCAGCGTAAGCAGTTCCTGTGGCGCGCCACCGCCGGCCTGGAAGGAGAGTTCGACGTCGGTGACCGTAGTTTCTACTGGGATGTTTATGGCGCATACGGCGAAAGTGACAGCGAGGCCTTCAGCGAAGGCATCATCGACGGACGTTTCCTGAATGCCATCGAGGTTCGTCAGCTGACCGCCGCGGATCTCCTCTTGGCGTCCGAGGCGGAGATTCTGGCTTTCTCCGGCACGACATCGGCCGGCGTCGGTGACCTGGTCTGTGAAGACGTTTTCCAGGCGGCACTCGGCAATATCGTCGGAGAAACCGGAGGCGGTGTCACTGACGCCGATCTGCCGTTCGTGCAGGGTTGCGTGCCGCTTAATCTGTTCGGCAAAGGCGTCAGATCGCAGGCTGCCAGAGACTGGGTCACGGCTCTCTCGATGACCCAGGCCGAGAGCACGCAGTCGGTGTTGAATGCCAATTTCGGCGGCGACGCGTTCGAGTTACCCGGCGGTTGGGTTGCTTTCAACGTCGGTTTCGAGGCGCGTGAGGAAACGGCCGCGTTCATACCGGGTTCCGGGACTGAAGTGCCGATTACACGCTCTTCTCCGTTTGTACGGACCGGCGGCGAGTACGACACGAGCGAGTGGTACGGCGAGGTCCTGGTCCCGCTGGTAAGCCCGGGCATGGGCCTGGCGTTCCTCGAGTTGGCCGAGATCAATGCCGCTGTTCGTGAAATCGACAATTCGCAGGCGGGCAACGCAACGGTATGGACCGTCGGCGGGCGGATTGCCCCGGTTCGTGACATCACGTTCCGCGCAAACTATACCGAGTCGCTTCGGGCGCCGTCCCTGGTCGAACTTTTTGCGCCGGAGAATCAGGTCTTCGGTTTTGCGGATGATCCCTGTGACAGCCGCTTCGTGGGGGCAGGGCCGGACCCGGCCACGCGGGAAGCAAATTGCCGTGCCGATCTCGGGCCTGGCTATGACCCGGCGACATTCCAGTCGAGTATCGTCAATGCCACGGCAATCGGTACATCCAGCGGAAACCCGAATCTCCAGAATGAATCTGCCGAATCATTTTCCGTCGGTTTTACATTCGAGCCGCGGTGGGTTGAGGGACTGCTGTTGACTGTTGACTACATCGACATCGAGCTCACTGACGCAATTGAGTTTCTCAGCACGGAACAGCTCATGGCCGCTTGCTACGACTCCTCCACATTCCCGGCTCCTCCATTAGCTGACGGCACTGTACCCTGTGAATCGTTTGAGCGTGACCCGGTCACCTTCCAGGTGATCGATTTCGCGCAGGGGCAGGCGAATGCGGCGCTCTTCGATTACAATTCCGTGGAGTACGGAGCAGCCTATGATTTCGAAGTCGCGTCGCTCTTTGGCCTGGTCTCGGAGGATTGGGGCGCGCGCGATCTCGGAGACTTTGACTTCCGGATGAGGCTGCAGAATACCAAGAAACGCAGAATCTCCGTTATCGGCGAGCCGAATGCCAACACTATCGGTAGCTTTGACGATCCGGAATGGTCCGGCATATTCGACTTCATCTGGACCACCGACCATACACGCGTATTCTGGCGCCTGCGCTGGCAGGATGACGCACTGTTGTCTGCGGGCGGGGGCCGGCAGTTCGAGCATCCGAACGGCAGCGCGATTTCCAAGACGGATGCCCGGTTTATCAGCAATGTGTCGTTCTCTTACAACTTCGACTCATTCTTCTCCAGTGCTCCGAACTCCACTATCGTGCAACTCACTGTAAACAACCTGTTCGATCGTGATCTGGATCTCATCCAGGAAGCTGCCGGTCATTTCGGTACGGCCGAGTTGTTAGGGAGGACTTACAGCCTGACGCTCAGAGGCCAGTGGTAGAATCTGACTGACAAGGACGTCTGAGGAACAGGAAGCCGCTGCCCGCAGCGGTCTGCAGCGCCGGACAAATGTCCGGCGCTGTTTTATCTGCACGTGAGCATGGGGTTGCTGCTACCAACGCGTCTAAAGTGTTGATAGCAGACTGTGTGATCTCGCGTAGCTTCGATGATTTGAATGACACGATTGGTTTGCCAGAAGGGCGGCAATGCGGATTGCCGCCCGTATTTTGTGCGCCCCGGCAGGACTCACTCGTTTCTGATACCACGCTATACTGCGCGCGTATTGAACTGCCAAGAGGTATTCGATGACCTCGCCAAGTCCAACAGCCAACGAATCAGAGACCTTTTTCCGAACCCTGCTGGAGTCCGCGCCGGACGCGATGGTCATCGTTGACGACCACGGCAAGATCGCGATCGTCAACGGTCAGACCGAGAGCA
>JADFSP010000061.1 GCA_022560695.1 Pseudomonadota bacterium | reverse complement strand
CGCGCAAAAGTGTCAATTGTAAAGACTTTGATCGCAAAGATTGTCGACCACCGGAAATTACGTTGAAAAATCACGCTTTGTCACTGGTTTTCATTATTTTGTTCGGGCTCGCTGCCGGACAGGCGAGCGCCGATACCGCCCTGCACAACATAACCGGCTATACCTCAACGGATGTGGGGATGCGCAAGTTCGACGTCCTGGTCTTTGACGATCAGGGGCGTGTGCTCGCAGCAGGCGAGCGTGACCTGCTCATGCAGTATCCGGACGCCGAGCGCATCGACGGTGGTGGAAAATTTATATTGCCCGGCCTGACCGACGCGCATGCCCATGTCTATAACCTGGGATTCCTGTCGATCAGCCTGAATCTCGCCGGCTCGACCAGCGTCGAGGATGCGGTCAGCGAGATCGCGGCCTTCGCCAGGTCCGGGCCGCAGCGCGGCTGGTTACTGGGCCGTGGCTGGAACCAGGTGCTGTGGCCCGTCAGGGAATTCCCCAACGCATCCGATATCGACGCGGTCGTCAACAAGCGGCCAGTCTGGCTGCGGCGAATCGACGGGCATGCCGGCTGGGCCAATAGCTACACGCTCAGACTCGCGGGCATCGACAAGAACACGCCGGACCCGGTGGGCGGCAAGATCATTCGCGATCGCAATGGCGAGGCGACAGGCGTGCTCGTGGACCTGGCCATGGGACTCGTTGAGGCGCACATTCCGGCGCCGGGCAAAGCCGGCATTCGCGATGCCTATCTCAAGGCAGTTGAGTCACTGCTTGCACTGGGGATGACAGGGGTTCATGACACAGGCATTAACATCACTGAAGCCGAGGTCTACATGTCGATGGCCGACAACGGCGAGCTCGGCATGCGCATCTACGCGATGCTCAGCGATGCCGGCGCGAATCTGGACGCGATGCGCCAACCGTTGCGGGCTTACGGCAATGATCATCTCGATATTGCCGCAGTGAAGCTCTACGCAGACGGCGCACTCGGCAGCCGCGGCGCCGCGATGATTGATCCCTATTCCGACGATGTCGAAAACCGTGGCCTGCCCTATCACACACAGGACGAACTCGACGGATTCGTGCAAAAGGCGAATGGCATGGGATTCCAGGTCGGTATTCATGCGATCGGCGATCTCGGCAACCGCATGGCGCTTGACGCCTTCGAAAAGGCGCAATCGGGCCAGGCGTCGCCGCTCAGAAATCGCATCGAGCATGCACAAATCATCGCCCTCGACGACATCGCGAGATTCTCCGAGCTCGGCGTCATCGCATCGATGCAACCGACGCATGCCACGAGCGATATGAACATGGCTGAAGACCGCATTGGGCCGGATCGCATCAAGGGTGGATACGCCTGGCGGCGTCTGCTCGACAGTGGCGCCGTGATTGCGGGCGGATCGGACTTCCCGGTCGAATTGCCGAACCCGTTCCTGGGACTCTATGCCGCGGTCACACGGCAGGACAGCAACGGCTACCCTGACGGCGGCTGGTATGCCGACCAGGCGCTGACACGCGCGGAAGCATTGCACTCATTCACGCTCGGCGCCGCCTTTGCCGCGCACCAGGAAGACCGCCTGGGCAGCCTCGAGGCCGGAAAGTGGGCCGACTTCATCGTTGTAGACCGGGACTACTTCGAGATACCGGCTGCGGAAATCGATGACATCCGGGTCCTGCAGACCTGGGTCGGCGGTAAACTCGTCTTCGACGCAGCCGAAGCGGAGTAAATCATGATCGTCGAGCAGATCTGGACCGGCAACGCCTACCGCAATTTCAACTATCTGATCGCGTGCCCGGAAACCGGCGACGCGCTGGCGGTCGATCCACTGGACTTCAGGAAGTGTCTTGCGACCGCCAGGGATCGGGGCTGGGAGATCACCCAGATCTTGAATACCCATGAGCACGGCGATCACACCGGTGGCAACAAGGGAGTGGTCGATGCGACGGGCGCAAAGATCATTGCACATGAAAATGCCGGTGGTCGCATTCCAAACATGAGCCGCGGCGTCGGCGCCGGTGACATCCTCCACGTCGGCAAGACCGTTGACCTCGAGTGCCTCGATACGCCCGGACACACGATGAGCCATATCTGCCTGTTGTCGAAGACCGATCAACCGGCATTATTCAGCGGCGACACGATGTTCAATGCAGGCGCCGGGAACTGTCACAACGGTGGCCACCCCGACGAGCTTTACGACACCTTCGAGAAGCAGCTCGATAAACTGGATGGCAATACACTGATTTATCCGGGGCACGACTACCTGATCAATAATCTCCGTTTCACTCTCGATCGTGAGCCCGACAACGAGGCGGCGCGGCAGATGATCGCGGACTACGAGAACCAGGACCCGAATGACGCCCTGGTCACGACACTCGCCCAGGAGCGCGAGATGAATACTTTCTTCCGCCTGACGAGCCCGTCCGTGATTGCGCGGCTCGCGGAACAGTACCCGGAGATCGGCCAGCATCCGAATCCCAGGGCCGTGTTCCTGAAACTGCGCGAACTCAGGAACAGCTGGTAGAGGGACACCATAAATGGATGTCGTTGTTGCATCGCGCAACCCCGTGAAACACAACGCCGTACGACAGGCGTTCTCAAGTCAATTTCCGTCAGTCGATCTGGAATTGATTCCGGTCGACGTTGAATCAGGTGTGAGCGCGCAGCCCGACGGCGATGAGGAGACGCGCCGAGGCGCCCGGTCCCGCGTCGACGCCGCGCGGCGCGCACGTCCCGACGCAGATTTTTGGGTTGGCCTGGAGGGAGGCGTAGCGACTGTCGACAATCAGCTGATGGCGTTCGCGTGGACGGCGATACGCGGTCGCAACGGTGATATTAGTGAAGCAAGAAGCGTAACTCTGCCGTTGCCGCCCGCCGTGAAAGAGCTGGTCGAAGGCGGTCTCGAACTGGGCGAGGCAAACGACAAGGTTTTCTCCACGATCAACAGCAAACAATCAGGTGGCGCGTATGGATTGCTCACCGATGGGCTGTACACGCGAGAATCTATCTATGGCCAGACATTGATATTCGCTCTTATCCCGTTCGTGAACGATTTATATCCACAGTCGAGAGCGAACTGAAAACGGAGAAACCGGGGTCGAAGAGAGGTTCACGTGAAATCCTCGCTTCGACCCCGGTTTCTTGCCGCTAGCCACAGGTAAGTCAACGCGTTGTAAAGACTCGTGTGCAGTTCGAGCTGCTCATGCCATTGCACGCCGCAGCCGTCAAAATAAGCGCCCATGAGCACGCTCACCTG
>JADFSP010000015.1 GCA_022560695.1 Pseudomonadota bacterium | reverse complement strand
TAGACGTCGCTGATAGCGGGTTCAGTTCGAGATTGCGTTCGAAGTGCTCATCAAGCAAAGCCGCAAGAGCCGCCGACGCCTCGTCGTCGCCCCGATCGGTCATAGCCTGTTCCTGGCCATCGCCGCACGACGCCAACACGAGAATGGCGGCCAGTAGCGCTGCTGAGAGTGTCTTCATGGTTATTCCCCGATTCGATCCGGACTGGCTTCATGCAGGCCGTGCCCGATCCCTATCGTTCTACGAAGCCGCTGAGAATACCGTTTCTTTGAAGTATGTGCCTAGCAGTGATTATCGGCGTCTGATCAAACAGCCGTTCAGTTCTCGATTGCGGAAAATGCCCGTTGAGCGTCTGCTTCCACCCAGAGCGGGGGTTCAACATTAATCTGCAGAATAGAGCCCTTGCCGCGCGCAATCCGAAAAAGGTGAAAATGAGGCTGAAAACTGGGACTGACGTCGCAGATTTATGTAAAGCGATAGTTCTAAGGTATCCGTTGGAAACTTTTTTTGCTGAACTGCCATGCTTCTGAAGCAACTGCTACAACGGCCAACGACCTCCTCGAAGCTGCTCGTTTGCGACCCTTTCCGGGAGCAGGATCCGGAAGAGTTGGTTAAGGAGGTAATTGGCCTGGCCAATGCCGAGGTTGATGGTCCCCGGTACATCCTGTTTGGTATCAATGCGGGAGCCATGGAAAGTGGCGGTATCGTCGGTATCGCTGAAAGCGCCATGGCCGATCTAAAGAGAGCCCATCGGCTGTTATCGACACTGATCGAACCGGTTCTCCACCTGGCGTTCATCTACGACAGAATTAACGGCAAGCTCGTTGGCGCTCTTGAAATTGACGGCTGCGATGACGGCCCATATGTCGTCGGGCAGGATTTCTCCGAAAAGCTTTCGCGCGGTCAGTCCTGGATTCGAGAGGACAGGGTACTTCGCGCCGTCGATCCCGCCGATCTGACTCAGATCAACCCACCAAAGGCAGCCGAAAAACCCACCAAGGCGGCCGAAAAACCCGTGATAACGGTGGGTTTCAATGACGACTTGGACTGTAAGCTGCTCGAGATGCCCGTGCCTGATACCTCGGATCCACCGTTTGCTCAGGATAAACGGAAGGTCAAGCAGCCTTTGAATTTGAAAAAGGCGATCAAAGATACAATCTGTACTGTAACCACTCAAATTTTGCGTTTGGGGCGCGCACCCAAACATGATCCTGTTGTCGAATCCGATGAATATGGCACAGATACGCAGACCGATTTATTCAGGGAAACTGGAATACTGTTTGATAACGCCGAAAACCACTACTATTTCGAAGAAAAAGCACTGAAACTGAATCTGACTGTTTGCAACAAGGGTACCGAGGGAATCGAGGGTGTGAGCATAGAACTCGGCTTCCCGCGACTTCCGGACTTCGATGTGGCCGATCAGCTATATTTCAGTCCGTTTGACAAACGCCCATCGTATGAAGTCAAAAATCAAGGCTACCCGGTGGTAGAGCACCGCGACGGCGCAATACTGGTGAGAAGCTCGCTCGGCGCTCTTGCCCCTGACCGTCCGGAGCCGGCATTTAGATGCGCGCTGCGTCTGGCGGTGGGACCGCGCATGATGGGAAGAAAAGTTGCGATCCTCTACAAGCTCCGCGGGCAAAGCGAGCAAAGTCTTGGTAAGGGCCGCTTGAAGATCAAATTTGTCAAAGAATCTGTCTGACTTAGGCGCTGTGGGCAGCAACATTGTTCTCGCAGCCTGGCGTGGTGCGAACACGCTCACGCCGAGCAGTTCCATTTGTTACTAGATAAAACGACGCACGGGAACGGAGCCTTTTTCAGAGGCTTGAAGGCCCGCTATTCGTCGTCAGCTGTCTGTCACCGCGTCGTTTTTCTAATCGATTGAATGACCGCTCGCGGTGAAAGCGGCCTTTCGAACTCGATCTGATTTAAGTTATTACACCTAGACCATGAATCCCAGATCGCGCTGAACGAAATTCCGCAGGTTGGGTGCGACAACGTCGAGATCGGCATCTGCGATTCCGAACCATTTGGCCAGGGTTGCGGCATACTGGTCCGCCGACGTCGACGGGATCATGCGGCCACCGCGGACGTCTTCATCGCCGTCGATCTGCAGCAGCGGGTAACTGCCGTAGAGATCGCGGCCACGTACGGCGCCGCCCAGTACGATCTGGTTTCCTCCCCACGCGTGGTCGGTGCCGTCACCGTTCGACGTCAGCGTGCGCCCGAAATCGGACTGGGTAAACGACGTGACGCTGTCCGAGATTCCGAGTTCGGCCGTCGCCAAGAAGAACGCGGACATGGCGTCGCTGACGCCGCCCAGCAAATCGGGCTGGTCGTCAATCTGCTTGTCGTGCGTGTCGAAGCCGCTGGCTGCCACGAAGAAGACCTGCCGTTGCATCTGCAGCTCGTCGCGTACTGCGATCAACCGCGCGACGGTTGCAAGCTGGGTACCGAGTTGCGACTGCGGAAACAAAGTCGCCAGCGGCGGTGCCGACGCAATCGCGTTTGATACTGTATCCGCGGCCTCGATCGCACGATTCTGGATTTCGGCAAAACCACGTTCGTAAATCGACGCATAGCCGGCGTTGACGATGCGCTGAAATGCCTGTCGCTGTTCGTAGAACAGACTGCCCGGATCGGTGGAGAAGCCCTCGAACTGAATCGGCCCGTCAGGCCCCATGACGTAGGCGACGGTCGCATCAGCCGACTGAAACAAATTGGATCCGAATAGCGACGCATTCGTTGCCATCTTCTGACCGCTAACGCCCGTCCGGATCAAATCCGCCATGCGACCTGCCCAGCCGGTCTTGCTCGTTGTGCTGCCCTTGAGTGAAGACCACTGGTTCCGCATGTCGTTATGAGAAAAAAGTTGTGGTGGCAGCGTGACCGACTTGTTGAAGAACTGGTCTTTATTCGTGGGCTCGATGAGCGGACCGACATTGGTGACGAACGCCGCGGCGCCGGACTCGAAGACGTCCTGCAGCGCCGTCATTGACGGGTGCAAGCCGTATTGGGCACCGTCGCCCGTTACCGGGTTGATTGGCAGCAGGTCCCCCTGGGGAATCGCGAGATTTTGCCGCGAGGCCGCATAGACCGCGTACTCGGCATCACTGCGCGGCACGAGCATGTTGAAAGAGTCGTTGCCGCCGAACAGGAACACGCAGACAAGCGCGCGGTAGTCTGTGAAAGGGCCGCTGCCGCCGATGACCTGGGAAAACGCAAGCCCGGGTGTTGCCGCGAAGATCGCCGCCGCACTGCTCGTTTTGAGAAA
The DNA here is from genome assembly GCA_022560695.1 of Pseudomonadota bacterium. Classification (GTDB taxonomy): domain Bacteria; phylum Pseudomonadota; class Gammaproteobacteria; order Steroidobacterales; family Woeseiaceae; genus UBA1847. The sequence continues at coordinate 58,111 of JADFSP010000015.1, read as the reverse complement.
TTCACGTCGATTCAGTTTCGTCATCATCATGCTTCGGGCAACTTATCCATGGTCGTTACAACTGGTAGGCATATTCGGGCGAAGTCACGATCAGGTAGATCGTCTCGGCCGCACGAATTACCGCGTTGTCTTCAGGAATGCGTTCCACCATCCCGGCAATCTCCTGGCGCAGTGTTGCCGATATCCGGCCGGCAAGCAGCTTGTCGGCGACCCTCGTGATCAGCGCGTCGATGTTGACGGCCAGGTTCATTTCCTCGGTGAAATCGATGAACACATCGTCTTCTCCGAGCGTACCGTTCGTGTGATTCAGCACGAAGCACTGGAAGAACATCAAATTGGTGACCGATGTGTTCTGGTACTCGGTCGCAATCTGCAATTCCGGGGCGACGAGACTGCTGTCCCGAATCTCACCGGGCGGCGCATAGAAGGGACTGAAGACATTGAACACCGATGGCGACTGCAGCGGCCCTTGCCCGAGAAGTATGTAGGCCCCGTAAAACGGATAACCACCGCCGGCAGACTTCGCACCGTAGGCACGCCAGAGCTGCGTCAGTCGCAGCAGCGGCTCCTTTACTTTGCCGTCGATCTCGATACGCATGTCGGGTCGCGATTCGCCGTCCAGCAAGATTGCTCTGACGACGGCAGCAAGATCACCGCGCACGCCCACGCCGTTGTCATCGAACACGCTCGCGACGCGCTCAACATAGCCAGGCGACGGATTACTCGTCACCAGCCTGTGAATCAGGCGTATGGCGATAAACGGCCCGACATTGGGGTGATTGAAGATATTATCGAGCGCGCCTGCCAGATCAGCAGCGCCGCTCTGACCGGCCGGCAACTCGAAGCCGTTGAGCAACGATTTTGGTCCCGTATCGTGAAAGTCGGGGTAGAGCTGCATCGGCACGACCTGATTGAACGGCGTACGAAACGCATCCTCGAAATTCGTGAAGCCTGCATACGTCCATCCCGTGTAGACATGCGCAAACCCTTCGATGATCGGCTGATCGTAGGTCGGGATCGGCTGATTCTGTCCGTCGAGCCGCACGCTGCCGTCGGAATCGAGTTCAACGAGACCGATCGAAAACAGCTGCATCAGTTCACGCGCAAAATTTTCATCCGGCCGAATGTTTGACTGAGGGTTCGGTTTTTCATTGCCGAGCATGCTCAGGTACACGCCCATTGCCGGATGCAGCGCCACATCTTCGATCAGGTCACGGTAATTGCCAAACGCATTTTCCGCGAGCATGTCGTAGTAACTTGCCAACGAGAAAGGCGCTTGAATCAGGGCGCCTTGTTGCGACACAACCATGATTTCCGACAAAGCGAATGCGACACGCTGGCGCAGTTGATCGTCGCCGTGCAGAACATTACGAAACCAGATGTCGACTCTGTCCTGCTGTAACTGTCCCGCGTCTTCCCGTGGCGGCAAGTTGCGCATATGCGGCAATTGCAGCGATGCCGGCCTTTGCAATTGATCGTCCACCCACGCCTCGACGCCGAGCGCCATGACTCGCTGCGCCTCGGCTTCTGTCGCGCCAAACGTCGCCTGGTTCAACAGTTGGAATGCTTCAGCTTTCGAAGCAAGATCGGGCGCCGGCGGTGGCGGCTGCGACGACCCGCCGGAACCTCCGCCGCAGCCGGAGATTCCCAATGCCAGTATTGCCAGGATCGAAGTCAGTCTCGGATTAGTCATGAGATTGTCCAATACGGCCGTTACTTGCCGCGCAGCGATTCCAGGTAAGCGACTTGATCCGCTGTCAGCAGGTTGCGAAGACGAATCAGCATCGTCATCTGCTGTTTCTTGACCTGGTTCTCCGCGGCCAACACCGCGCTCACATGCTCGAGAACGCGTTTCTCATCGACTGGCGATTGCTCCAGCTCTGCCATGATGTTTTGCTGCGCTTCCCGCATATCCCACTCGTATCCGGCAATGTTCGCCTGAACTTCGACCACTGCGGCCTTGATCGCCGTGAACTGTTCCCTGGTCAGGTCCAGATCCGCCCGGTGCTCCAGAATGATGTTCGGCGGAAACAATTTGCCCTCGAACATATCGGCCCTGGATCCCGCCGCCATCGCAGTCGTAAAGGCCAGACAGGCAAACAGAATGATCAGAATTCCCTTTTTCATAACAACGCTCCTCCAGCCGGTTCCGTTGACTCAATCAACACCGGCAATCGTTCGTATAAATCATTGTGTCGTTCGGGCAACAACACGTCGCTGGGTGACTCCCATGACGTCGTTCCCAGTAGCTCTGCAACTTCAATGAATTGCATCTCGTCCTGGCGCAAAGCCTGATAGTTCAGCACGATGACAGCCACGGCGGCAGCCGCCGCGATGCCGGCGATCGAACGATACCGCCTTCGCGACAGCCGATACCGCTCTTCCGCCGCCTGCCAAACACGATCAAACGGCGGCTCTCCTGCGGCCGAATGAAAGGCTGCAGTGACGGCCTCTTTCAGTTCTGTCTCGGAATTTGTCATTGCTCGAGTTCCCAACGTTCCTGCAGTCTCGACTTCAATGCTTTCTTGGCCCGGTCGTAATGCCTGCGCCCGGTGCCAGTCGACACACCCATCACACCAGACGCTTCTTCGATCGTCAGCTCGCGGCAGAATATGAGTTCAACGATGTCGCGCTGCCGCGCGGGCAGCTGCCGCACGGCAACCCAGACGTCGCTCGATGCATCGGCTTCGGCAGCATCGGTCGCTGTCACAGCCCGCATGTAATTGTTGTGACGTACAAGACGCAGCCTTGATGCAAGGCGCCGCAGGCGACTTCTGGCGAGGTTTTGCACGACACCGAACACGAACGTCTGCAGCGATGACTTATTGTCAAATCGCGCGTTGCCGCTCAACAATTCCACGTAAGCCTGTTGCATCAGATCCTCCGCGACCGCATGGTCGAAATTGCAGCGGGAGAGGGCCCAGCCGAATACGCGGCTGTGTATGGCTTCCAATGCCGAGGACGTGATATGTGGGTTGTTTTCCAGAACATCGCTGTCTCTCATGACCCCTCCCGTATGGTTGGTGGCATTGGCACGATGTTTATATGACACGCGATGGTTGCATTTTCGCGCTTTCAACATGGTTGCACGCTGACCACTCGCTGGACAGGTACTGCGCCCGGCGCCGGGCAATATATTTCGGCGACTTAAGAGGAGTGGCTGCTAGGCGCAGTCGTCCATGATCGGCGCAAACGCGGTATTCGCGACGCGGAAGCCCGAAACCGTCTGCTGCAACGTCAGCGATATCGGCATTTCGCAGTCAGTCGGTTGAATCGTGATGAGTATCGTCACACCGTGGCGATCATTGTCCGCGCGCTTGCTCATACCGGCGTCACAATGCACGACAATACAACTGTCCTCGATAGCTCCGAGATCGGCGAGACCATAAAGGTAGGCGTAAATCTGGCCGCGAACGTGCGCAGCCAGGCGCGCATCGGGTTGTTCGAACACGGCCCACTGCGTCGCTCGATCGATCGCATTGACGATTTGCAGGCACAATCGCCTGACTGGCAGGCTGTTGAACATGCGATGCGATTCGCTGCCGCGACCCATCGTCCGTGATCCGGTCAGACGTGCCCTGCCCGCCATCCCCGTCGCCATGACGTTGAGCCCTTCGCGCGCCAGCGCTCGTGCGTTTTCTTCATTCACGTCGATGGCCGGCATCAACGTGCGGTCAAAACCGAGCCCCTGAGTATCCGACGGCTGCCATGAGCCGTGCGTCCGATCCAGTTTGCACAGCAATCCGGCCAGGGCGCCGCCCATCGCCCGCGGCGCATCGTCGGCAACGGCGCGGCGAATCAGGCGTGGAAAATAACCGAGCATGTTGTGGCTCGCATAACCGCGCTCCCTCACGCCATGGATTGCGTCGTCCGGCGAGTGCCAGTCCGATTCCGGATCCACGATCAGCATCGCGCCGCGCGCCCGGCAATACAACTCGGCTGCAAGTACCGCAGCGGGTCCGATGTCCGTTCCCTTTCCCGGTGGTGGCAGATACAGCAAGTCGAAGTGTTCGACCTCCTGCAATGAAAACAGCCCGGTGCCCTCCCGCCGGGATCCGATCAGGTCGTAGTCGGACAACTCGTTGCCGTCAGCGCCCTTTTGAATGTGCTCGATGTAAGTCGGCCAGAGCTGACCATGCGCGCCGACGGTCGCCTCCGGCCTGTGCGATGGGTACGGATGTTCGATCCTCGCCATCGATGACTCCAGCAGTTCGTCACCGACGAAATCGCCGCCCTCGTCAGCATTGTCGACATAGCTGACCTGGCGAAACATTTCCTGGTCGAGTATGAGTCCGGTGCCAGGGTCAATACGCTGCAACGTCAGGTTGAAATGCTCGTCGTCGTCAATACGATCGTAATCGACTGCTGCCCGAATACACTCGGTGGAACCGGGCTCCAGCGCGCGCAAAACCATCGCGGATCCGCTGGCCGGAATACAGATCATTGCACCGCGAGCATTGTTGGCGACGCGCACGACGTAAAGATTTTTGCCGCCGTGCTGAAAAAATTGCTGCACGGATGGGCCCAGGCTCGAGCGCGACCACACGCCACCGAAACGGCGCCGAAACTCGCCGAAGTTTTGTACGAACACCGGAATATTCAACGGCCCGCGAAGAGCACGCCCTACAAAAGCAGCCGTGGTCTCGGGTGATACATCGATGGGTTGATCCATCGCTGCGATTTCGGTGACCGTGATACCACGATCCACTGCATCTGACAAACCTATCTCCGCGATAGTCAGACAACTGTCATTGCATTCTAAATCAGTGCACGCGGTGGATGCCAATATTGTTGAGGAGATTTTTTTTGGAAATGGGGTCGAACCGCGGTTTTGCAATTTCGCACGGAAAGGCGACTGTCCCGGACTTCAAAAAAACTGCGATTCGACCCCATTTCCTGTCAATTTGTTAGTCTTTCGGTCTGTCCTGCGTGAGACAGAGGCGATGACCGATTATCTGGCCAGTGAATACCCGGTGCTTGCCCAGCGGTTGAAGAAGACACCGCTTGCGGAGCTGCCCACACCTGTTGACGAGCGGCGCATTGTCGTCGGATCGATACCTCAATCAGTGGCCATCAAGCACGATGACGTGACCGGCACGCTTTACGGCGGTAACAAGTTGCGCAAGCTCGAATATACGTTGCAGCGGGCCGCCGCCAGGCAGGCCCTGCGCGTCGCCACGTTCGGCACGGTCGGCTCCAACCACGCGCTCGCCACGGCCCTGTATGCAAACCAGCTCGGCTTCGAATGTACCTGCTTTTTATCCCATCAAACCCGGACACCGGGCGCCGCGATGGCACTCAACATGCATCTGCAAAATCGCACGGAGATCGTGCGTTTCGGCGGCAGTTACCGGGCACGGATCGCCACAATGCGGCAATACCTGCAAAATCGTCGCACCTGGGTGATTCCATGGGGCGGTTCGTCGTGGCTGGGGGCCGTCGGGTTCGTCAACGCCGGTCTCGAGCTTGCGGCGCAGGTGGCAGCCGGCGAGATTCGGCGGCCGGACAGGCTCTATGTGGCGATGGGAACCATGGGCACGGCGGCTGGGCTCGCGCTCGGTCTCGCGCTTGCCGGACTGGAGACCGAAATTCAGGCAATTCGCGTCACGCATGAAACGTTCGCCAATCGCGACGGCTTGCAGCGGCTCCTCAAGAAAACAGCCAGCCTGTTGCACCGGATCGACCCGTCAGTTCCGGCAGATCTTGCAGGGCGCACGCAGTTGCAATTTCGTGACGAATTTTTTGGCGACGGATATGCGCAGTCGAACAGCGACACCGATCACGCAATCGATTTCGCCGCGGACGAAATGGGACTGACGCTGGAAGCTACCTACACGGGCAAGGCGATGGCGGCGCTGTTGCACGATATGGCAATCCCTGCACTTGCCGGCCGGCCCGTGCTGTTCTGGAACACCTACAATTCACGCCCGCTACCCGTCAGTTGCGCCCGACCAAGCACGACCAGCGATCTGCCAGACGAATTCCTGCGTTATTTCGACTGATTTCCCGGGTTGCGACGGGCCCGCCGATTCGGCCATATCGTGGTCGTGCCGCCCGGCCGTGCCTCACGAACCTTCGTCCTCAGCAAGCATCTCATCGATCATATCGCGGACCTCGCTCATCGTCGGCGCCCCCGGATCGGGCTCGACCGTATTGCGAACCAGGCGCGCCCGCGCGAACACTTCGTCAACGTCGTACTGTCGTACCCGGACGGGTACGCCCTGCGCCATGCTCGCGATCGCGCGAATGTGATCACTGTCGTTTCTGTTCAGCTTTGAGCCATCAAGCCGGCGCGCAGACAATCGCTCCAGGCGCGCATCGGCAGCGATTGGATCGTCCTCCAGCGGTTTGTGACTCTCGAAATAAAATTCACCATCGCGTCTGCCCAGAAGGTAGGGCTCATTGATAATTGCGACCTGCTCACCAAGACTGATGAGCGAATACAATAATTCGATATTTTCCGGATACAGCCGCACACAACCGTGACTGACGCGCATGCCGACCCCGTACGGTTGATTCGTGCCATGAATCAGGTAGCCCGGCATTTCCAGCTTGATGACGTGCGTACCCAGAGGATTATCGGGACCCGGCGGCACGACGGCAGGCAGGGGGTGGCCCATCTCCGCGGACTCCCGGCGCACGGATAACGGCACATACCAATGAGGATTCGTCGCTTTCGCAACGACGGTCGTTACACCCAATGGCGTCTCCCAGCCGACCCGGCCAATACCGATCGGATAGGTCATGACCGGTTGCGGCTCGCCGACGGCGGTGGCCGGAAAATAGAACAGGCGCATCGACGCGATGTTGAGAACGATGCCTTTTCTCGGCACATCCGGCAAAACATACTGCGTCGGCAGCAATACCGGCGTGTTTTCACCAGGCAGCCATGGATCGACATCGGGATTTGCGGCGACTATTTCGTCATAGCCGAGACCGTACTCCCGCGCCAGGTCCGACAACGTGTCTTCCTGGCGCGTGAAGACGATCTGTGGCGTTCCAATGACCGACTGTTCGGGAGACCTGAGTACGAAGTAATTACGTCCGAGCGGCTCCTCGACAGGACGACTGGCCAGCGGCACGATCGGACGGTTTCGCGAGCCGCCCACGGAACCGAAGAAATCCTCGATCGCCACACAGCCGTGCAGCGCGACGAGCGCGATCAGCAACAGAAAAAGTGGGGTCGAACCGAAGTTTTTGCTCGATAGAATCATTTCATCACCAGTTCTTACTAAAAACTTCGGTTCGACCCCACTTTATCGTACTCCGTCAACGTGATATCGATCTTCGCAGAAAAATCCCGGGGACACTAATCACGCAAGTCTGACGTACCCCTAGAGGCGGCAAGCCTTTAGTGTCAGCGGCCAGCACACTGGCCTCGAGTCCGTTCCCCATGTGTCCTGAAGTTTGCCCGCAATCAGCGTGACCGGGTCACGGTCGTGCGCTTTCCGGTAGCGACGGCAGGCCGACCACGTGCGCAGGTAACCCAGCATGTCGTCTGCGGTCCAGTCCGCGTACATGTTCACGCGAGGCACGTCGATCTCTGCGGCCGGCATCGTGATGCCGGCGTAGCGTTCTTCGATATGGCGCCGCTCAGGTGGCCAGAACTCGTTGACGATATCGGTATAAAGCTCATCAACAACGCCGTCGCAAGCATCAGTGACATGGCACAGACCGTAACACCAGACGGCAAGCACGCCACCCGATGCGAGCACCCGTCCTGCCTCGGTGAAGAATCGCTCATGATCGAACCAGTGCAATGCCTGGCCGACCGTCAGCAAGTCGACCGACGCATCATCGAGACCTGACACCTCTGCCGTCGCGACACGATAGCTGACGTTCGCATGCGGAATCGCGCTGGCAATTTGCGTATCGCTGGCGTCGGTTGCGATGACAGACTCAAAGAATTCGCCGAGCGCGACGGCCGCCTGACCGCTGCCTGTCGCACAGTCCCACGCGAGTTCGCGGCGCTGACATTGATCTGCGAGAATCTGGAACAGCTCAGCCGGATAGCGTGGCCGGTAGTTCGCGTATTGCGCGGACTGTTCGGAAAAGTGATCTTTGAACGACAGGGTGGTCGTCGCTACGGCGAACAATCGGGATTGCGGCCCTGCTGCTGCGCCTCGTTATACAGGGACAACGTCTTGCCGAACTGCGATACCAGGGAGTCGATCCGCTTTGCACTCGACGGATGCGTCGACAGGAATTCGGCCGGCTCATCGTCTTCGGCCTCAGCCGTCATGTTTTGCCACAGCGACACGCTCTCGCGCGGATCGAATCCGGCCCTGGCCATGTAATCCAGTCCGATGATGTCGGCTTCGCTTTCCTGCGAGCGCGAGAATGGCAGCATGATGCCCAGTGCTGCACCGGCGTTCAGCGCCTCGTAAGCCGTGTAGGTGGCACCCTGGTGGCCGCCACCGAGAAGCACGGCAACGACCTGAATGCCGACACCGGACACGGACGAGCGCGAGGCTCTTTCGTTCGAATGACGCGCCGTTACGTGAGCGATTTCATGGCCAATGACGGCAGCCAGTTGATGCTGGTTTTGTGCCGCCTTCAAGATCCCCGTCATGACGCCGATTTTTCCGCCGGGCATCGCAAACGCGTTGATCGCATCGACCTCGAAAATTGCCATTTCCCAGTCCATGTCCGAATAAGGGGGCTCCAGCACATCAACAATGGCGTTGGCGACACAGGCGATGTAGTCGATCGTTGCCCGATCGGTCAAAAGCGGCATCGATGCCTTCATCTCGGCAAACTGGCGCGCGGCTTCGACCGCCATTTCCTCGTCGGACTTCCAGATCATCTGGCTGCGGCCGGTCGGCGATGTCGAACAGGCCGCTGCCGCAAATACGACCAGCGTGATGGAAAACAGTAGTTTCAGACGTCGGATTGCCATGGGAACTCCTCGAGCCGTTGGCACATTATAGCGCTTACGACAATCGTGAACGCGCGTCAGAATTCGACCAATTTCAGGCGTGTCGGTTCCGTGAGCTGTGCGCAGACTCAGACCCTGAGGCTCCCGGCCGCGGGCGGCTTGTTTGCGGTGTTTTCAAGCTGCCGCGGTCAGCGTGGCAGTCGCGATTCGAAGTCTCGCCGCCATCGCGCTACATCGAACTTTTCGAAAACGCCTTCGATGTTCGCCATCATGCGCTTTTGCAGCGGCTGCTTGATCTTGAAGCTGAGGTGATAGATATCCCGGTCGGCCGTGATTCCCGTCAGCAGCTCGTCGCTCGTCTTGATCTCGTCCGCGAGTCCCAGTTCGAGCGCGCGCGTGCCGTACCAATGCTCGCCCGTCGCCACCTTTTCCAGATCGAGGTCTGGCCGGTACCGTCCAATTGCCGCCTTGAACAACGCGTGTACATCTTCCAGTTCTTCTTTAAGTTTCTGACGATCAGCGTCGGTATTCTTGCCAAACATGGTGACGTTGCGCTTGTGCTTGCCAGCCGTGATCTGTTCAAAGTCCACACCGTGACTATCGAGCAGGCGATTGAAATTCGGTATCTGCGCCAGCACGCCGATCGATCCCAGGATTGCGAATGGCGCTGCATAAATTTTCGTTGCGACACAGGCCATGAGGTAACCGCCGCTTGCCGCTACCTTGTCCACGCAGACAGACAGCGGTATCTCGCGGTCGCGAATTCTCGCAAGCTGAGACGCTGCCAGGCCGTGTTCGTGCACGAGACCGCCGTGATTCTCGAGGCGCACGATGACTTCATCATCGGTCGTCGCCACTTCGAGGAGCGCGCTCACCTCCTCTCGCAGGGACTGTACGGCGCTAGCTTTCAGGTCGCCCTTGAAGTCGATGACGAAACTGCGTGACCGCGACGTATCGCCTTTCCGCTCCTCTTTCTGCCGGCGTTTTTCCTCTTTCGCCTCTTTTTTGAGCGCACCTTTATTCAGGACTGCGCTGCGAAGTATCTGCGCGAGAGCCCTGTACTTCTTGTTGAGACTTTCGACTTCCAGACCTTCATGGCTGGCCCTGCGTCCCGCCGCCGAAGCGACACCAATAATGACAACGATCGCCACGACAATCGTAACGACCTTCATCAAAAACAAGCCGTAGTCGGCCAAAAATTCAATCATCGATTCACCTGATCCGGCGCAGGCCCGCAATGCTCGTCATCAGACAGCAAGGCCCACGTTATTTTTCTGCAATACCTGTTCGGCACGATAACTGGAGCGCACCATGGGCCCGGCGACGACTTCGACAAAGCCCCTGGCCAGGCCCTCGCGTCGATAGCTGTCAAATTCATCGGGCGTCACGAATCTCTCCACGGCAAGATGGTTCGGCGTCGGCCGCAGGTATTGGCCGAGCGTCAATACGTCGACACCGGCGGTGCGCAAGTCGTCCATGGTTGCCATGATCTCGTCGTCGCGTTCGCCAAGACCCAACATCAGGCTGGTCTTGGTCAGTACTTCCGGACGATATTGTTTCGCGTGTCCCAGCACGTTGAGTGTCTGCTCGTATCCGGCGCGCGGATCACGCACCGGATGCGTCAGGCGCCTCACGGTTTCGATGTTTTGGGCGAACACTTTGATATCCGAGTTCACGACCCGCTCAACGTGCTCGAGTACGCCGTTGAAATCGGGCGTCAGCGCCTCTACCGCCGTTTGCGGACTGCGTTTCTTGATCTCGCTGACGCAGGCGGCGTAATGCGCGGCACCGCCGTCAGGCAAGTCATCGCGATCCACTGAAGTGATAACCACATAATCCAGACCCATGAGCTTGACGGCGCGACCCGTGTTGGCAGGCTCCTCCGGATCCAGCCAGCCTTTCGGGTTGCCGGTATCGACCGCACAAAACCTGCAGGCGCGAGTGCACACCGACCCGAGGACCATGATTGTCGCTGTTCCTGCATTCCAGCACTCGCCGATATTCGGACACATCGCTTCTTCGCAAACTGTACTCAGACGATGTTCACGCACGATCCCGCGAACCGACGAGTAGCCGGGGCCTGACGGCATCTTCGCGCGCAGCCAGCGCGGCTTTTGACCGCGGGACACCGGCCCGGCATTGCGCCGTGCCTTGATGCCGTTTTTTATTGCGGAAAAACCCGCATCCGTCGTGTACTTAGTGCCGCTCTCGACGATCGGGATGCCGCGAAATTCATGCTTGCTGCTACTCATTACCGGTCCGGCAGGCTCCATGCGCAGGACGCGCATTCTCTCACAGAAAACCCAAAAAAATCCCGGCCGAAGCCGGGAGAGTCAGGGGGAATCAAATGTGCCTGGGCGCCAGAAGGTGTCAGTGCAACCTGGACCAGCTAACGAGCTTCACAGAATTCAGGTGCAGGTCGAAATTTCGGGCCAATACGGCCTCGATGTCGCGCGTTTCGGAGTCCTCGTCCATCGGCTGGCTCAGCTCAACCACGCCACTGAATTCGTTGCCTCCGCGATATTGCGTGTCAGTTAAAATGAACTGTGTGTAGTACTTGGCGGACATGGCTAAAGACTACGCCGGTGCCCGGTCGATGACTGTGAGGCACAGCACAAAACGCCCAAACCAATTCCTGGACCAGCCGCATGGTGAGCCGGATCACACTCGAACGCGATCAGGGCCAGATTTGCCGCCATGCAACAATTCGAACTTTGGCGTCGTTGGGCCATGCATAAAGGGCGTTGTAGGGGTAGAATTCGCGCGTTTCGGGGAATATGACGAATTTAGGCGACACGGTGCACAGTTTTCGTGTCCCGGCATATGTAATATTGGGCTGCAACTGCCATCCGCTTGGGCAGTTCTCCAGACCATAGACAATGGAGAACAGGAAAATGTTCGCCAAACAAACACTTACACGCGTGATCCTGGTTGCCACACTGCTGCTGAGCGCGGGCATCGGCAATGCACAGGACGAACTGCGAAACACGTTTTTCAAGGATGCTGACGCGGCCAAGGCCGCCGCCGATGCCGCCAATGCGAATTTGCTGGCACCGCGAAGCTACCAGCGTGGCATGAAGGAATACCGCGACGCCGATAACGCCCTGGTGCGCGGACGCAATATCGAAACAGTTCGTTCCAACGCCGCCGACGCCACCAAATACTTCAGGTCGGCGGCCGACAAAGCCAGGCTTGCAGGGACGGCACTGGCTCAGGTCATGAAGAGCCGCCAGGACGCCGCCAATGCACGCGCGCCCGAGCTCTCCCGCGACATCTGGCAGAACGCGCAGCGCAAGTTCAGCGACGCGATTCGGCTGCTCGAGCGCGGCGACCTGAAGGGCGCCAAGCGCCGCGACATCGAAGCCACCAGTCTGTACCGTGATGCGGAGCTGATCGCGATAAAAGCGCAGTATCTCAGCGATACGCGCCGCCTGCTCGCGGACGCCGATCGCGCCCGGGTCGGGCGATATGCGCCGATCACGCTAGGCAAAGCCAAGCAGATGCTCGCCGACGCCGAACGTGAACTCAGCGAGAACCGCTACGATACCGACCTGCCTCGCAGTCTTGCCCGGCAGGCCAACTATGAGGCGAAACACGCCATCTACCTGTCCGAGGTCGTACGTCAGGTCCGTGACAGGAAATTAACAACCGAACAGTTGGTCCTGAGCTGGGAGAAACCGCTGCGGTCGATCTCGGGGGCCGCAGACATCGCGCCGGAGATGGCACAGGGACCCAATCAGCTCGCAGACGAATTGGTCGCTTTCATCGAGTACATACTCCACATGAATCAGAGCCTGGAACAGGAGAAGTCAGAGAGCGAATTGCGCGTCGCGGACATGGAAGAGGAATTGCGCGCGCTGGACGAACGGCTCGGCGGCGCAACGCAAGAGCGCGCCGCATTGATTGAGCGACTCGCGGCGCAGGCACGCGTCAAGGAGCAATTTGCGCGAGTTGAAAAGATGTTTACGTCGGACGAAGCACGCGTGTTCCGCCAGGGCAATACGATTATTCTGCGGCTCGTCGGCCTGACCTTCGACAGCGGCGCTTCGCAGATTCGTCCCAGCAATTTCAATCTGCTCGCAAAGGTCGAGAAGGCCATTGATGTCTTTCCACGCAGCGAGTTGATTATTGAAGGACACACGGACGCGCACGGCGGTGACGATTTCAATCAAAAGCTTTCACAGGATCGTGCCGAGTCGGTTCACCAGTACATGATCAATGCGATGCGCATCCCGACATACCGGCTGATTGCGACGGGATATGGAGAGACACGTCCGGTCGCCAGCAATGAAACGCAATGGGGACGGCGGCGGAATCGTCGCATCGACATCGTCATCAAGCCGAATTTCGAGAAGTCCTAGTCTCCGATGCCGGGCCGCTGAGTCCGCCACCAGCTAGCGATAACCCGGGCCGTCTTCTCGTTGACAAGATAGCCGTACTCGGCGTGGGCATCGAGTTTGTCGCCGTCCCGATAGTAGTTGAATAATTCGTCGTCGACGATGCTATCCACCAGTCCGAGTGCAATCATCTCGCCGAAGTCATCGCGTAAGTGCGGATCGAGCGCGGTCATGTCACCGACGGCGGCAAGATTAATCCAGCGCGTCACATTGTTCGGATAACGCGCGGCGCCGCTATCTGCGTGTCCCATGATGTGCTTCTGGACATAGCTCTGACCCAGCGGGCTGCCCATCGTCAAGAACAAGTCGATGCCGAGATCGTCGCTTTCATCGCGACTCATTTGCCACAGGCTGTCGTACGCAATCACCGATCCCATGCTGTGACCGATCAGCAGGATCGGTCGATTTGCCTTCCACGCTGCACGCAACGGCATTTTCAGCATTTCGCGCGTGTGCTCGCCGATATTGTTGCGATTGCCTGCATAGCGGTGCAGGTCACGCAAATGCAACTCTGTCTGCTCGCTCACGAGGTGCGGAATCAGAAACGGGAACCGGTCAACCAGGCGATGCAGCCTGAGCGAAAGGCGTCGCTGCCATGACGACGCTTCCCGGATATCGGCGTCGCCGGGTCCGGGCAAGGATATGACAGCATCGACGGCGGCGCTGTCCAGATCAAAATCCCGATGCATGCGGTAGAAGTCGAACGTCCACGACACGATCTCGAAGCTGCGTCCGGCCGCGATGATGTCGTCGGCAACCGCCGCGTCGATGCGGCGAATGCCGGCCGTAAGGCAACGAAACAGCGCATTCTTGTGATGGCTTGGTTCCGGCTTTGGCAACAGCCCGGGCACATAGATAATCAGCGGCGCATTGCCTGCCAGCATCGTCATCGGCCGCCAGGGTACTGCGGCATGATTCGATCCAGTTCGCCCAGATCGGCAACCGTTTCGTCAGGCTGCGGCAATGCGCTCGGCCATTCATGGCCATTGCGGTTCACCCACACGGTTTTTAGTCCGGCGGCACGCGCACCGCCGACATCGTATTCGGGGTGATCTCCGACGTGCAGGGTTTCATGCGGCTCCGCGCCGCCGGCTCGAACCGCGGCGTCGAAAATTGCGCGGTCCGGCTTTGCAACGCCGGTCGTCGCGGCTGACACGAAATCGTCGAACAGGTCATCAATGCCGATTTTTTCGAGGCTGGCGTTGCCGTTGGTCACGGCGATCAATGTATATCGCCCGTGCAGCGATTCGAGCGCTGCTCTCGCCTCCGGGAATAATTCGAGTGTTTGGCGCGCCTCATCAAACACGGCGAACGCATCATCGACGAAACCGTCACCGCAGCCGGCGGACACCCCCATGCGACTGAGCACCGTGCGCCGCAGGAAAGTCAGGTCGTACGCGTTCTCCGCATTTTCCGCGATGACCTGTTCGCGCAATGTCAATATGTCCGCGGTTCCGAACATCTCAACCACGCGTGGGACGTTGTCGCCCAGCCAGTCGTAAAGCCGCTGCTCCGCGCGCTCAATAACGGGTTGGATCGCCCACAAGGTATCGTCCAGGTCCAGGGTTATCGTACGAATATCGTGCACGTAAGGCTCGCTGCGTTGCAATTGCCGGCCATTGTGGTCTCATTGGTGGAACGACCGCAACCGGGGCACGCGCGTGAAATACCTGCATACGATGGTGCGCGTCAAAAATCTGGATGAATCACTGGACTTTTACTGCAACAAGCTTGGCCTTGTTGAACTGCGCCGATCCGATAGCGAGCAGGGGCGATTTTCACTGATCTTTCTGGCCGCGCCAGGCGATGAAGAAGCGCAAATCGAATTGACGTACAACTGGGATCCCGAAGACTACGGTGAGGGCCGCAATTTCGGTCATGTCGCCTATCGGGTCGATGACATTTACGCAACGTGTCAGAAACTCATGGATGCGGGCGTTACGATTAACCGCCCGCCGCGCGACGGCCGCATGGCATTCGTCCGCTCACCGGACAACATCTCGATCGAATTGCTGCAGCATGGCGACGCGCTGGCCTCTCGGGAACCGTGGGCATCAATGCCCAACAGTGGTCACTGGTAGCGCTTATCCTGAAGGCATGAGTGGTGGCAGGAACTTGTCTGCCTGACCCGCTTCGGTGTTGTCGATGACCGCAAAAGAACGCAATGCTGTGGCCAGCGCCGCGCCCTCCCATGCCGGCGCGTTGGCGCCATAGCAGACCCGCGACAAACCCCGGAGCTCATCAGCCAACGGCGACGACACGCGCATCGCCAGCACACCGATGCTGCGCGGCGCATCGTCAGGCCATTGCAGCCGACCCCAGTTCAGCAGTGCTTGTCGCAGTACAGCGGAGTCACCGTTCAGTGCCGCTTTGCGCGCCGCCTTGAGAAATCGCGCCTGTTGTCTGTAAATTGGCGCTGGCTCCGGGTCGCGTGGTGTGCGCGGCGCACGCCCCGACCACCACCAGGCCGCAACCGTCAATAGCCAGGTCACGGCGAGGATTTCACTGACCCGGCGCCAGAAACCGGAGTGAATTGTCACGATGCGCGGCGGTCCGCCAGTTTCGGTTGCGACGGGCATCGTCTCAGCCTGTTGCGGCTCCGGCGGCTCGCCGGAAGGCAGTATGCTGATCGTTCGTTCAGGCAAATGCGCGACGCGCCACTCACCCGCAGCGATATCCCACCACGGCACCTCGAGCACTGGCAGCTGGATGATGCCCGGGTCGACACCGATCATCGCGTACTGGTCGGTTCGAATGCCACGAATTCCGCCCGACTCGATACGCCTGCTCAGATCGGGTTTGTCCGGATAGATGTTGACGCCCTTTGCCGTGGGCGGCTCGATGGCTGGTATCTGTGTCTCGAGTTGCCCGAGCACGCTGATCGTCACTTTTCGCGTGATGGGCTCGCCCGCCAACAGCTCGTCAGGCTCACGTGACCAACGCTCGGTCAATTCGAGGTCGTGCGCCGGCAACCAGGCCGCATCGGGATAGTCGGCGGGCGGCGCCGGAATCGGCAATACGGTAATTTTCTGTGGCTCGGACTCAAATACTTTACGGCCCGAAATCCTGCCGTCACGCAATACACGGGCTTCAAAGCGTGCGGGCGATATCGTCACCTCGCCACTTTCCTGAGGAAATATGGCGAACACGCGCTCGACAACTTTGTACACACGGCCGTTCAGGATGGCATCGTAGCTGCGCTCATCGCCGGCACGTTCCACGAGAATCTCGGCGCCACCGAACCTCGGTTCCTGCAAGGACGGCTGCCGCGTTGAGACAGCACGATAGACCTTGATTCGGAGCAGAACCTGCGCCTGCACGAATGTTTCGCTCTGATCCACTTCACTCGTGATAAAGACATCCGCCTCACCGGGCGGAGCGTGACTGGTCTCGCGGATAATCACTGTAAGCGGCTCGCTCTGCTCAGTACCAACAACGAGCGGCGGGATGATCAGCTGCCCAACGTTCTTCCCCATCAAAACGTACTTCCAGGTTCGGCTGCGCGTTATTTGCCCGTTGATGATCGTCGTATTGCTCAACTGGCTGCTTTGGCCGACGTAAAAATCCTGCTGCAGCGCAGAAATGTCGGGTTCGACATCGATATCGGCATCGACAAAGACCTCCAGCGTGAAGGATTCATTCAACTCGACACTGTCGCGATCGATGGTTGTTGTCACGGCCGCGTGCAACCCGGCGACCGGGAGCAGCACCCCCAACAGGCTCAGCAACGTCATGCGCACTCTGCCACTCCCCGACATCACCACGGCTGCACCTCGTCATCGGGCCATAGATTGTTACCGTCCTGATCGCGCCCGCTGCGCTGGTACTGGTAGCGAAATTTGTTACGCAACAACCCGCCAGGATCATTTGGAATGCGCCGCAACCATTGTTCCAGTGCCTGTTGCTGTTCCTGTTCGCGGCGCAGTGCATCGAGCTCGGCGTCGCTGAGTTGTTGCGTCGACTCGTTGCCTTCCTGGCCTGCCTTTTCTCGAGCCCGTTCCAGCTCCTGCTGCAGTGCGTCGAGATCTTCCTGAATCGCCTGCTGGTCCTCGCTTTGCGACGCAACCCGCCCCGCCGCATCACTGTCGGATTGCGATGTGCCATCCGCGCCCGGCTGTTCGGACGAACTGTCGCCATCGGACTGCTCGCTGTCGCCGCCCGATTGATCCGATGAATCCTGCCCCTGATCACCCTCGTTTTGTTGTTGCGAGCGTTGCTGTTCGAGCATTTGCTGCAACAGGTCACGATTGTATTCGGCGTCTACGTCGTCTGCAGCAATATCCAGAACCTGCTCGAAGGCGTCGATCGCCGATTCGAATTCTCCCTGCCGCGCAAGCGCATTGCCGAGGTTGTACAGGTTCCGAACGTCGCCCCGCTGCGCAAACTGCGCGGCGCTCGACGCATAGTCACCGGCATCGTACTGCGCCACAGCCTGCCACTCGGAATTCTCGAACAACTCGGCGGCACGTAACGCATGACCCTGCTCGAGCTCTCTCTGCCCCTGTTGGTCCGTGGTCCACCAAATGTCGTCCCAGACCGAAGCCTGCGCCGGCTCGGTCATGGGCAGGACTGCGATAGCGACAACGAGCAGCCAGCCGCGACGAAACGCCAACGCCGCAAACGGCAACAACAAGAATGCGAGCCACGGCCCTTCTTCACGCCACTGATCACTGACCTGGGATTCGTCTGTCGCGGCACGGCTGCCGACTTCTCCCGATAACAGCAGGTCGAGATCGCGGCCATCAGGCGTCAGGGTCGCATACTGCCCGCCTCCTGCTGCCGCGAGTGCCCGCAACGACCGTTCTTCGAGTTTCGGCACGGCGATGTTGCCGGATCGATCGGTGACAAAGCCGCCGGCGAGTCGTGGAATCGGCGCACCGTGCGAGGTGCCGACGCCGAGTACCGACAACGTGTAGCCGCTGTTTTTCAGGTCACGCGCCGCTCTCTCGGCAGCCGGCGAAGAGCCGCCATCGGTAATCAACAGGACCTCACCGAACCCCGCCCCGGCCTGCTCGAGAAGTTTGCGGCCCTTGTTAATCGCCGCAACCGGATAGCTGCCGCGGCTCGGCATGATATCGGTACTCAGGCTGTTGACGAGCGCCGCGATCGTGTTGGCATCGGTCGTCAACGGCGTCACGGTAAACGCGTTCCCCGAATAGACCACGAGCGCCGTTTGACCGCTGCCGCGGCGCTCGAGCAGGTCGAGGATTTTCAGCCGCGCGCGCACCATGCGGCTCGGCGACACGTCCTGAGCGTCCATCGATCGTGACAGATCCAGAGCAACGACAAGCGCCTGATCCGATCGAAACACCGGCTGCTCAACACGCTGCCATGCCGGGCCGGCGAGCGACAGCACCGCGATCACGCCGCCAATCCCAAGCAGCCACCAGCGCCGATCTGCACGTCCGCCTGACGCGTCCGACAAAACGAAGGGCAGGAGTGCCGGCGCGACGACCCTCTGCCAGTTTCCTGGCCCGAGCTGTCGTCGGGCAAGCAGCACGGCTGTGGCGATGACCGCTGGAATCGCCCAAAGCCACTCGGGGCGCAGCCAGTGAAAATCAGCTGGCATCGGTCTGCACCTCACGCGATCGACGCAGCAACAGAGTCTGCAACAGGCTGGCGCCGCAAAGCAGCGCCGCCAGCGCAAGTGCGCCACTCAACGGCCAGTAGTACAGCGACTTGATCGGCCGGAAGCCGGCCTCCGGTTCCTCGACCGGCTCGAGTTCGTCGACGAGCCGGTAAATGTCCTGCAGCGTGGCCGTATCGGTGGCGCGGAAATAGCGTCCGCCGGTCATTTCGGCAATGGCCGTCAAGGTTGCTTCATCGAGGTCTGCGGACGGATTGACGCGTCGGCGGCCACCGATGAGCGAGTTGACCTCGAGCTGCTCTGCGCCGATGCCAATCGTATAGATGCGCAGGCCGACCTGGCTGGCAAGCTCGGCAGACTTCAGCGGGTCCACCTCGCCAGCCGTGTTCGCTCCGTCGGTCAACAGGACGAGAACCTGGTCACCGGCGTCTTCGCCCTGGTCGTGGATGCGCTTTACGGCAAGCGTGATGGCGTCGCCAATCGCAGTTTTCTCGCCGGCGAGACCGATAAATGCTTCGAGCAAAAGCATCTTGACGGTTTCACGATCCAGCGTCAGCGGCACCTGCAGGTAGGCACGTTCACCGAACAGGATAAGGCCGATTCGATCGCCCTCACGTCGGCTGATGAAGTCGCTCGCCACGGCTTTTGTTGCCGTGAGACGATCCACGCGACGATTACCCAGTTCGAAGTCTTTCTGGTTCATGCTGCCCGAGAGATCGACGGCGAGCATCAGGTTGCGACCTGAGACCGGCAGCTCGAGTTCGTCGCCGACGCGCTCGGGCCGCGCTGCGGCCACGACCAGTAATATCCAGGCGACGGCGGCAAGCCAAAAACGCCAGTTGAGCAACCGTCCAGCGTGCGAACGATCCGTCAACTTGCCGAATGCGGCGAAGCTCGGCACCCGCAGTCCGGCCTCGGCAAGACGACTCGCGTCCGGCAGCAATGCGCGCAGGATCAGCGGCAACGGCAGGGCCAGCATCATCCACGGCCAGGCAAGCGAGAACATCAGCCAGGGCCTCCCAGAGGCGTTTCGAGTCGCAGCCGGACCGCCACAAGCAAGCCGTCAATGTCGACATTCGCAACATCTGCCGCCGGGTCGCGATATGGCAGCTCAAGCAGATTGCGTCCGGCGCCCGCGACGAATATCGGCTCGGCCAAACCGCGATCCAGCCACGCAAGCCAGTCTTCGCCGGTCAGGCCCGCGACGTCGGCCCGCTGTGCGTAAGCGAGCATCGTGCGCCGGGTCAGCCCGGACAGCTCCGTGCTGAGCGTGACTGCATTGCCGTGCCGCTCGTATTCGACCTTGAGGCGCTCGAATTGCCGCATGGCATGGCGGCGCGGCGCGCTCCGTCCCCGCAGCTCCACGGCACGCCGCAGGAGCAGCACCACGCCCAGCACGGCCAGGCCGATGACGACCCACCACCCGGGCGCCAGTGGCCACCAGCCGATTGCGTCCGGCAGGTGCAAGGCCCTGAGTGGAATCTGCTCGGGATCCATCTCAGTGCGTTCTCCTGCCAAGCGCGGTCTGCAATGCGGCAACCGGATCGTCCTCGGTCGACAACGGCATGAGATGAATTCCATAACGGTGACAGAACGCCTCGAGTTCGGCACTGCGCTGCGCGAACGCGCTTTCGTATTCCTTTCGCGCTTTTCGCGCAGCGGTGTCGATGGCCAGCTCCTCTCCGTTCGACACCAGCCGATACCGCCCGGGCGGTGGCAGCTTGCGTTCGAGCGGATCACTCAGAAACACGGCAAGAACTTCGTTGTGGCGCGCTACGCTCGACAGGTAGGATCGTGCCGCGCGCGTGAAGCCGAGAAAATCGCTGATTACGACGACGAGGCTGCCGGGGCGCGCAACACGTCTTAATGCCGACATCGCCATCGTCAAGGCGGCTTCGCCATCACCGCGCCCGGAATCGTTGTGCCCTTCCCAATCCGGATGGTTGACCAATTCGTGCACGAACCGCAGTGCCGCACGTCGTCCAAGGCGCGGTTTCAGCTCGCGGTGCGTGGTGTCGCCGAAGATCAGGCCACCGAGGCGGTCGCCGCGATGATGTGCCGCCCACGAAAGCAGAGCCGCCGCGCGGCACGCATTGACCGATTTGTAGCAGCCACGCGTCGCGAAATGCATATTCGCCCGCAGATCGGCGACGACGAGCACGGGCCGTTCGCGCTCTTCGCGAAACAACTTCGTGTATGCCGTCGTGCTGCGTGCCGTCACGCGCCAGTCGATACTGCGCGGATCGTCGCCGGGTTGATAGGGACGTGACTCGTCGAACTCCATGCCACGACCACGGAAGTGCGACACGTACGCGCCTGTCTGCAAAGATTTTATGCGCAACACGTCGAGGGCGATCGCCCGGGCCGGGCCATTGAGTCGAATCAGCCCCGCCTGGCTGACGCTGACCGGTGACGCGTTGTCGGACATGCGAGCAATACCTGGCACTACGGCACCCCGACCCCATCCAGAATTGTTTCGATGATGGAACTCGCATCGACACCATCGGCCTCTGCCTCGAAACTGAGCACAAGCCGGTGACGCAGCACGTCCGGAACGACATCCTGAATATCCTCCGGCCCTACGTAGTCGCGACCCGCCAGCCAGGCGCGCGCGCGTGCCGCACGGTCGATGCCCATGCTCGCACGAGGACTTGCGCCATAGAGGACCTGCCCGTTCAAGGCATCGTTCACGACACCTGGATTTCTGGTCGCGACCACGATATTGACGATGTACTTCTCGAGCTCGTCGGACAGATGCAAGTTCAATATCTCCTGCCGCGCCTGCATGATCGAAGCGACCGACAGCAATTCGGCTGGCTGAAACGCATCGCGCACATTCGACTTGGCCTCCTCGCGGTTAAGGACGAGTATGCGTCGTTCGTCCTCGGTCGTCGGGTAATCGACTAGCGCATGCAACAGGAAGCGATCGAGCTGCGCCTCGGGCAGCGGGTATGTGCCCTCCTGCTCGATCGGATTCTGCGTGGCCATCACCATGAACAGGTCGTCAAGCGGGTAGCTCTTGTCACCAACCGTGATCTGGCGCTCCTCCATTGCCTCCAGCAACGCCGATTGCACCTTCGCCGGCGCGCGGTTAATTTCGTCGGCAAGAATGAGATTATGGAACAGCGGCCCCTTGCGAAACTCGAATGTGCCCTCCTGAGGCCGGTAAATGTCGGTGCCCGTCAGGTCGGCAGGCAGCAAATCCGGCGTAAATTGCAGGCGGTGAAAATCACACTCGATGCTTTCCGCTAGAACCTTGATCGCGCGGGTCTTCGCCAGCCCCGGCGCCCCTTCGACAAGCAAGTGACCGTCGCAGAGCAGCGCGATCAGCATGCGGTTGATCAGATGCGCCTGGCCGATGATCAATCGACTCGCGTGCGCCTCGAGTTTTTGGAATTGTTCTACGACGCTCATCAAGTACTCCAGAGACGAAACGGGCGTGCCATTCTAGAGAGGATGCATGGCAAGGCCAACCGGTCGCCGTATTTTTTACTCATGGCATAACTTCTTGAGTGGAAGCGCTATCATTAATATCCATGGTCGCGACTCCTGGATATTATTGATACCGCTTCTGATAATGACCTGCCATCGGACAATAACGAGCCGCATACATTGCAGCAAAAAGACAGGAATTCGCCTCGATGGCGACGGTTCGCGCGGGCGACTGGAGCGCGAAATGACCATGCCGAGATGGGCCCTTCTGTGGCTCTGCCTGGGGATTGTCGCCGCGCAGGCGGAAGACGAGCTCGATGTCGCTTTCGGGCGCGGCGAATTGATCGTTGTTGCCAGCAAGCACGCCTGTTACCGGTTCGACCTGTACGTGGCACGCGACGACGTTCAACGCAGTCGCGGCCTGATGTTTGTCCGTGACTTGCCGCTTATGACCGGAATGCTATTTGTATACGACGGCGAGGACTATCACTCCATGTGGATGAAGAATACCTATATCCCGTTGGATATCGTGTTTGCGCGCAGCGATGGCGCCGTGTCGTCCGTGGCGAGAAACACGGAACCCCTGTCACTGGCACCGATCGCGTCGATCGAGCCTGTGAGGTATGTGCTCGAGTTGAATGCCGGCGTGGCAGATCGATTCTTTATCGACGCAAACAGCCGTCTGCTTTGGGAGCCGCAGCCTGTCAATGACTGATCGAAGAACCGGGGTCAACCGAGGTTTTTTTACAGGACGGCGGCGATGGCTTCAGCCAGGTACTCGACATTGTCGGCCGTGATACCGGCCACATTCATGCGACTCGAGTCGACCATGTAAACACCAAAGTCCTGCTTTAGGCGAACGACCTGTTCGGCTGTTATGCCGAGAAAACAGAACATGCCTGTTGCACGCACCAGGTGCGAAAAGTCGCGATCAGGCGCCCTTTCCCGGAGGGCGTGATGGAGCAGCACGCGCATGTCGCGCAGGCGGTCGCGCATCACCGCGAGCTCGCCGCGCCACTGCGAAGAGAGTTTCTCGTCGTGAAGAATCACGCTTACAACGGCAGCTCCATGATCGGGTGGCATGGAGTACATCGCGCGCACCACGTTGTTCGCCTGCAATTGAGCAATGTCGCGCGCAGCTTTGTCGGCGGCGAGCATCAACAGCACTCCTACGCGATCGCGGTATAGACCGAAATTCTTCGAACACGAGCCGCTCACAAACATCTCGGGCACACGCCGGGCCATGTGGCGGACTGCAAAGGCATCCGTATCGAGATCCGTGGCAAATCCCTGGTAGGCCATGTCGATAAACGGCACGAGTTGCCGCTCGGTGACAACCTCGGTGATCTGACGCCATTGTTCTTCAGTTGGATCCAGGCCGGATGGGTTGTGACAACATGCATGCAACAAGACAATATCGCCCTTCGGCACCGCTCGCAGCGCGTCGAGCATTGCGTCAAAACGGATCACGTATCGCTCTGTGTCGTAATACGCGTAACGCTTGAGTTGCAATCCCGCGCCGCCCAGCAGTGGCACGTGATTAGCCCACGTGGGATCGCTTACCCAAACCGTGGCGTCGCTGCGCGCGCGCAAGATAAGCCCGGCCGCCACGCGCAGTGAACCCGACCCGCCGGGCGTCTGTAGCATAGCCAGGCGCTCGTCGGCCACGGCGTCGTCGAACATCAGCGACTGCATGGCCGCGTTGAACGAGGCGTCACCTGCCGAGCCGATATATGCCTTGCTCGTTTGCGTATCCACAAGCCGCTGCTCCGCCTGCTTGACCACATCGAGCACTGGGGTGTCGCCGGCCGCACTGCGGTAAACGCCGACGCCGAGGTCGATCTTGTTCTCGCGCGGATCGTTCCTGTGCTCCGCGATCAGCCCTAAAATGGCGTCGGGCGCCACCGGTTGCAGCAATTCAAGCAAGTCGGTTCTCCATTACCGGGGTTGCATGCAAGTATGTGCCGCGAATTGTACACACAAAAAAACGCCGGCTCCCGCGCCGGCGTTTTTCGATGGCTGGCTCTTTCTTGTCAGGGCTTTGGTGACCAAACCGTGCACCAGCCTTTCGCACTGACGACCTTGCCCGGGAAAATCTGGCACGGGCGCCATGCATCGCCATCGGCGCCCTGGACCAGTGCACAGTTTGCGCAGGTCTGGTCGGCAGCCGGGTTGGGGCGACTGGACGGGTCGACCGTGCAAGCGTCATGCGTATACTTCATCGCCTGTCCCAGCGGATCGTCCTCCGATAGCCTGGGCAAGTCCTGAGCCCGTGCCTCACGGCCAGGCTGCAGGAGGCAACCGGCAGCGGCAACGACTGACAATTGAATGAATTTGCGGCGTGCGATTTTGCTCAACGGAGTCTCCTCGATGCTCTTGGTTTTTTGCCGGATCCGGCCCGGCATCCATCATTCTAAACCATAATGTGGAAATTCGGTCGCATTGTAACCGACGACGCTGAACCGCAGCATAACGGCACGGCAATTTGGCTTATGTGACAACGAAACGCATACGTGAGAACGATTATCATCAACAGCGCAAGCGGCGGCGCGTCCTTGTGCGGCCTGGCGTGTTGCCTGCTCGCCAGCGGCGTTGCAGGAGCCGGCGACGTGCCCGAATATTCAGTGCGGGTCGACTCGGCATTGCACGAGCTCCGCGTCGAAGCACACTTCACGGTGCCGGTCAGGACAATCGCGGCGAGATCTCGCGACGCACACCGGCACATCAGCAACGTTCGTGACTGCGCTACGGGCAAGCGCATCCGGACGCGCGGGCGCCGTATGCTGCTGCCGCAGAATGGTTTGCGATGCATCACCTATCGCGTTGACCTGCGGCAAGCGGCCGCTGCCGACCGGCGCAACAACACGTTGTCGCCGGCGAACGTCGTTGTCTCGCCATCTGTGTGGATGTGGCGCCCGGCGATCGGCCAGGGTTCGCATATTCATGTGCAATTCATACTCGAAGGCGAGACTCTCGTATCGGTGCCGTGGCAGCCGGTACCGGGGGTCGATAACGCTTACCGCCTGACGGCATCCCCGGAGAACGCGCAAGGCGTTGCCGTGTTCGGCCGCTTTACTTATGTTGAGTCGGACATACCCGGAGCCAGATTGCGCATCGCATTGCTGCAACCACGCAGCGAGATCGATGATGCGGCGATTGCCGCGATCGCGTCCTGGGTGAGCGATGCCGCGAGCAACGTCACGCTGGCCTACGGCCGTTTTCCCAACCCTTCGCTGCAAGTCGTTGTGCTGCCCGTGGGCGGGCATTCATGGAGTGACTCGCCGGTACCATTCGGGCGCGTCATTCGCGACGGCGGCGAGTCGGTGGAGTTGTTTGTCGACGAGCGTCGAGCGATCGATGAGTATTATGACGACTGGACGGCGACGCACGAATTCAGCCACCTGATGTTGCCGTACATCCGCTCAAGTAATCGATGGATTTCCGAAGGATTCGCCCAGTACTATCAAAACGTGTTGCTGGCACGTTCCGGCGCCTACTCCGAACTGCAGGCCTGGCAGAAACTGTACGAGGGCTTCGAACGCGGCCGAAAATCACGGCCTGACTTGTCGCCGAACCGGGCCGCGGCGCGCGGCACCCGTGACGCAACAATGAAGGTCTACTGGACCGGCGCCGCGATCGCCCTGATCGCCGACGTCGAACTTCGGCGTCGCTCGAACGGCAACGAGTCGCTCGATGACGTACTCAGCCGGTTGCAGGAATGTTGCCTTCCGTCGGCGCGAACCTGGTCCGGCCAGGAGCTGTTTGCCAAGCTCGATACACTCATCGAAGTGCCCTTGTTCATGCCACTGTATCGCCGCCACGCAAACAAGACCGGCTTTCCCGATTTGCGTGGGTTGATCGGCCGCCTCGGGCTGGCTGTAGACGATGATATCGTCGCATTGCAGCGCAATGCAGAGCTTGCCCGAATACGCCACGCGATCACCGGGCAGAAACCCAACTCATGGGTATTGTTGAAACCGCTTCTAGATACTGGCCAACCCCGTGGTCAGGCCCGGCACAATCATGTCCCAACGCAGTCTCGCGATCGATGTAGCACGGATCAGTGACGGTTTGCGCGAAACCCGCGCGGACAGCGTTGCGGTAGAAGAGCCTCTCGAGATCCGGCTTGGTTTTTCCACTCCGGATGGGCGCGAGACTTGAAGCATTTCGATCACGATGCGGACGCCGGGCAACGACACGGAACTCGCCACAGGTTTCCTGTTTACCGAATCGATCATCCGCGGGCCCGCGGATGTGGCAGCCGTCAGTGCGCCATCCAGTCTTGCAGTGCAGCTCGCGCGCGAGTTCAATATGACGCTGATCGGTTTATTGCGCGGCAAGACCTTCAACATATATTCAGGAGGCGAACGGATACGCTCATGACGACGATCGGTTACGACAAGGACGCAGCGGACAACATCATTGACGAGTTCGGTGCCCGTCCGGAAATGCTCGTGCAGATCCTGCAAGCGTTCGTGCAGCGATTCGCCTGGATTCCGGAAGAGGCGATTCGGCATCTGGCTGAGAAACTCAATCGTTCGCGTGCCGACGTGCACGGCGTCGTGAGCTACTACCACGACTTTCGCACCCGGCCTCCCGGAAAGCACGTCGTCAGGATTTGTCAGGCCGAGGCATGCCAATCCATGGGCAGCCGCAGCCTCACCGAACATGCCAGCAATTCACTCGGCGTCGACATGCATGACACGAAAAACGATATCACGCTCGAGCCCGTTTACTGTCTTGGCAACTGTGCTTGCTCACCGGCAATCATGATCGATAACAAGACTTACGGCCGTGTCAGTCACGAGCGCTTTGACCAGCTCGTCGGAGCAATGAGGCAGAGCGACTGATGGCGGCCATACGGACTTTTGTGCCTCGTGAAACTGCCGCTGTATCGGTCGGCGCCGACGAGATAGCCGTCGAGATTGCACGGGTAGCCAAGGCACGCGGCGCCAGCATCGAACTCATTCGCAACGGATCGTGGGGCGCAACATGGCTTGAGCCGCTCGTCGAAGTCGAGGTCGATGGCAAGCGCATCGCCTATGGCAACGTGACCGCCGCTGACGTCGCCGACATGTTTTCCGCAGGTTTCCTCGAGGGCGGCAAACACGCGCGACGTATCGGGCTTGTCACAGAGATTCCTTATTTAATCGATCAGGATCGCTGGACGTTTTTTCGCTGCGGCCTGATCGATCCGCTGTCCATCGACAGTTTCAGGAGGCACAAGGGTTTCGACGCGATTGAAAAGGCTTTCGAGATGGGCGCTAAGGCCGTGATCGAAGCCGTGGCTGATGCCGGACTGCGCGGTCGCGGTGGCGCGGGATTCCCGACCGGCATCAAGTGGCGCACGGTTGCCGACGCCAGTGCAGACCAGAAATACATTGCCTGTAATGCCGATGACGGTGACAGCAGCACATTTTCCGATCGCCTGTTGATGGAAGGCGACCCCTGTTGCCTGATCGAGGGCATGCTGATTGCCGGGTTCGCGGTGGCTGCCAGCAAGGGTTACATCTACCTGCGATCCGAGTATCCATTGACGCGCTTGATACTGGCGCGCGCGCTCGATAACGCACGGGAATCCGGATGGCTCGGTGAGAATATTCAGGGCAGTGGCTTCGATTTCGACATCGAGCTGCATCTCGGCGCCGGCTCCTACGTGTGCGGCGAGGAAACTGCGATGCTCGAGAGCCTCGAGGGAAAGGCCGGCATCGTCCGCTACAAACCGCCGCTGCCGACACACGAGGGCTTGTTCGGCAAGCCCACAGTTATCAATAACGTCGTAACGCTGGCGTCGGTGCCTAACATCATCAACCTCGGATCCGAGCGCTATGCATCGCTGGGCGTCAATCGGTCGAAAGGCACGCTTGCGTTCCAGCTCGCCGGAAACATCAAGCGCGGCGGGCTCGTCGAAAAGGCGTTCGGCATCACGCTGCGGGAGCTCATCGATGATTGGGGCGGCGGCACGGCCAGTGGCCGTCCGGTCAAGGCCGTGCAGGTCGGTGGCCAGCTCGGCGCCTACATTCCGGCCGAACAACTCGACACGCCGCTGGACTACGAGGCCTTTGTCGAAATCGGCGCAATGATCGGCCACGGCGGCATCGTCGTATTCGATGACACCGTGTAACATGGCGCAAATGGCGCGCTTCACCATGGAATTTTGCGCCATCGAATCCTGCGGCAAGTGCACGCCGTGCCGTATCGGCTCGGTGCGCGGCGTCGAAGTCATCGACCGCATGATCGACGGCATCGATCGCGACAAGAATTACGCCCTGCTCACCGATTTATGCGACACGATGGAAGACGCATCATTATGTGCAATGGGCGGATTGACGCCCTTTCCGGTGCGAAGTGCATTTAAATACTTCGCTGGGGACTTCGTGTCATCGCAAGAGGCTGATACGTGAACAAAGTCAGAGAAGCCGATCTCGGCACGCCTGCGCCGGCGAGCGGCGAGACCGTAAAAATCAATATCGATGGGCTGCCGTCCAGGTCACGCCCGCAAAGCATCGTTCGAAATGGCAGCACGCCTTCGACAAACGGGCCAAAGTTCAAGGCAAAATTCTCGAGACCAGCTGATCAGCGAACCGACTGTCCGGTTCAGGGTGTTTCGTTTGTCACACGAATATCGCGCGTCTAGGCGGAGCCGCTATCGCCATCGAACAGCCAGTGTTCGATGGGTTTCTTGAGGTATCTCGGGAAAAGAAAGAACGCGACGCCCAGCGCGATGACACCGTAGGGCGGCCACAGCCCCACGACATAGGCCGGCCACAGCAGCGCCTTGATCGAGTTGATGAATGTATCGATAACGAAGCTGATCGCGAACCTTATGAGTTCTCCGCTGAAAATGCTGCCCATGGCAATGAACTGGCCGATATCCTCGAGAATAAACTCACGTATCTCGAAAAACAGGAAAGCGAGCGCAACTCCGCAGGCATAGAGGCCGCCGCCGCGCAGTCTCCACACCGTGCGAAACCAGTCTCGGAACCAGCCATGCGCTTTTGCCGGTAACACCCGCGGTTGATTGACGGCATCACTGCCCAACTCGCCAAGCGCACGCGCACGCGCGCGTACACGTTTGGCCAGCGTGGGTTTTTTTTCGGCCGGTTCGGAATCGGGCATGCTCGCGTTCCCGGTTGTGTTCCGAGAACGCGAGTCTGGCAGGAATCAGCTCTTGTCGAGTTTCGTGAACTTGGAACCTTCAAGTGTCAGATTGTACATCAGACCCTTCGAACCGAAGATGAAGCCAACGACAGGATCACTGACATTTTGGCTGTCGATGGTCTTGCCGGCGCCGATATCGATCAGTGCGACCGATCCATCGACACCCACCTTCCAGCCATCGCTACTCAGGAATTTGTCGAGCGCAGCCTGCGTCATGAAGGCAATGATGATCGACTTTGCCTGGGCACCGAGCTGCAGACCAATCGAGCCGCTCGTTGTGCGATAGTACGCGCTCGTGCGTCCCCGGATCCGCAGAACACCTTCTCCGGATTCGACGCCAATACCAATTCCGACTTTGATGACACGTGGAAATACGAGGTAGCCAGCTGCCTGATCCAGGAATATTTCGCCTCCCTTGACGTCTTGCTTGAACACCTCGATGGCCTTCCTGACCCCGGCGTCGATCTTCTCCGCAGACGCCGACAACGCCGTTGCACTGACTAGAAAGGCCGCCACGAAACCCAAAGCGATTGCAAATTTCGGTGGTTTTCTCATGATTCGATCCCTTGTGATCGTCGGTCGCGCCATCAGGCGAACCGTTTGGTCCGGCAATGATAGCCCAACATGAACGCCGAGTTTATAGCCGTCAGCTGAATCGAAACTGAATACTCGCTAACCGCAGGCACGGCATCAGGGTAAATCGTCCCGCAAGGCAGGCATCAGGCCTGGTGGAATCGGCGCACGACGCCGATTGGGCTGCGGCGGATAGTTGTCCGCCAGGTAATCCAGAATTTGTGCTTCAGTCTCGGCAGGAAACTGCCACAGGTTTTGCGTCGCCTGCATCCAGCGAATCATGTCGAGCCAGGTCCGCCGGTCTGCGCGTTGCTGTGTCACGAGCGCGTGTGAATGACAACCGCCGCAATGTGCGCGTACGAGTTCCCAGCCCGGAGTCCTGATCAGTCCGGTCGCAGCATCGGTATCGGCGCCAGTCGCCCCCGGTGGCAGCAAACACAACAGAAGAATCGCTGTTCTCATGCGCCCACCATGACCGCGATACGATGGCAGGCATTGTTGAGGTAACCGCGAGGGTTCCAGCCTGGCAGCAACATGGGCTGTGATACGCCACGGTCGTCGATCGCACGGGCCCAGACCTCGTAATATCCCTGTCCCGGAAAGCCAATATCCGATGACCAGTGCTGCCATGCCAGCCGGTTGGCAGGCCGCTGCAGTTTTGCACGCTGCCAGGTGGCGCCAAAGTCTATCGACGTGTAAAGCCTGCGTACCTGGCGGTCGCCTGCCCAGGCATGCCCGCGTACGGCGAGCGAATCGGCCAGTGAGTGTTGCATACCGGACTTCGGATACGTGATCAGCGACTTGACCGGCATCGATTCGATGATGCACATGTCTTCGTCCGCTACCGTACTGCCAGGAGCGACGGCCTTGCACGGCACACGATAGGACTGGCCGGCCATTTTGGCGCCATCGTGAACGCGGTCGCGAACCAGCAGCCGCCTGAGCCACTTGCCGCTGACGGATGCCGGCCAGCCCGCACACAGCATGCGCAATGGATATCCGTGCAACGGTGGCAATGGTTCGCCGTTCATTGCCCAGACGATCATCGACTCGCTTTCAAGCGCCTTCCAAACCGGCACGCCGCGCGAAATCGGCTGCTTCGTCGGGTCTCCGGACAAATGCGTATCCACAGCCTCATAGGCGACATAGACAGCATCATCGGCAATGCCGCAATCTTCGAGAATGTCGCGCAGCCGCACGCCCGTCCATTCGGGACACGCGATCGCACCCGTGGTCCACTGGTTGCCCTTCGCAGGTGGATAAAATTCGGAACGGCCGTTGCCGCCGCATTCGATGTGCAGCTGCAGCGTCTGGTGCTTGAAACGATCCTGAATTTCGGCGAGCGTCATCGATTTCGGACGCTCGCAGGACTCGCCCTCGACGTCCAGAACCCACTCAAGCGGATCGATGTCATCCGTCACCGGCGGGATGCCGTTGTTGCGGACAAACAGGCGCTTAGCCGGCGTAATCGCATCGTCGAGCAGGTGCGCCGGCGTCTCGGCGTTGATCGGCCGGTCGTTGAGGATAAGCAGACCGTCCTTGCCCGCAATCGAGAATGGCTCTTCCGCTTGCGCGTATGCCGCCGGAATGAGCCCGCCTGGCATGAACTCGGCAAAGGGAATACTCGCGCCCAGCGCGGTCGTCATCGTGGCAAGCCCGGCACCGCGCAAGAACCCGCGCCGCGTGACCGGATGCGACTCCCTGCCCCACACGAGGCGATCCGCTGTCTCCGGATCACCGCGGTACACCTCATGAATGCCGCGCACGTCCTTCATGGCTGTTGGCTCATGTCGGGCTCCGGGTGGCCACCGTGACATAGGTTTCAAGCACGCGCCGCAGCGTATCACGAAGCTTCGCGGCTTTGACGGCATCGAAACGACGTGTCGCCTCGTCCATGTACGAACGCTGCGCGAGTTCCAGCTGCATCGCCTGTACGTTGCGATTCTGTTTTCCATAGGTTCGCGTAATAAAGCCGCCCTTGAAGCGGCCGTTCCTGACAAAACTGTACGGGCTGTCTTCGACGACGCGCATGATCTCGTCGGTGATGCGCTTGTCGCAACTGCGGTCGTCATTGGTACCCAGATTGAGCACAGGCAGCTCCCCCGCAAACAGCCGCGGCACCTCGCTGGGTATGGAATGCGCATCCCATAGCAGCGCGTGGCCGTGCTCATCGCGCAGTTCCTCGAGTGCGGCCGCAATTTTGTCGTGATACGGGCGCCAGTAGCGCTCAATCCGTTGCGCCCTGTCGGCGTCGTCGATTGTTTCGCCATCGACGTAGATCTCATGGCCGGCGAACGTTTGCATCGGGCACAGCCCGGTGACCCACTGCCCGGCGTAGAGCGCCTCGTCGGTTGACGACCGGTTCAGGTCGATGACATATCGCGAGTAGTCCGCGACGATCATCGATGCGCCCATGTCGCGCACGAACGAATACAACTCGGCAACGTGCCAGTCAGTATCGGGAATGTCTCTGCCGGCGTCGGTCATCCTGTGTTGCAGATCGCCGGGCAGGCGGCGGCCGTCATGCGGCACGCTGACGAGGAGCGGTATGCTCCCCTGATGAAAGGCGAACACGTCGCTCATGTGTTGTGGCTGGGCAGCACCGACGCCGCATGTTCGCAAAACCCGCCGTCGTCGATGATCGCGGTAATTCTCTCGACGTCGCCGGACAGGGCACGGTCTTCTACATAGGATGGCGAGATTTCGCGCAGTGACTCTATCGAATGTTCGATCGCCGGAGAACTCTTCTGCGGGCGATGGAATTCGATGCCCTGTGCCGCCGCCAGCAATTCGATCGCAACGATGCCGTCGACGTTGTCGAGCATGGCATGCAGGCGTCGCGCGGCGAACGTCGCCATGCTGACGTGGTCCTCCTGGTTCGCCGAAGTCGGGATGCTGTCGACGCTCGCCGGGTGCGCGAGCGACTTGTTTTCCGATGCCAGTGCCGCCGCCGTCACCTGTGCCATCATGAAGCCGCTGTTGAGGCCGCCCTCCTTGACGAGAAATGCCGGCAGGCCACTCAGATGCGAGTCGATGAGCAACGCAATGCGGCGCTCCGACAGCGCACCGATTTCGGCAATTGCCAGGGCCAGGTAGTCGGCTGCGAACGCCACCGGTTCAGCATGAAAGTTGCCACCGGAAAGCACGCATCGCGATTCTGCGAATACGAGTGGATTGTCCGTAACGGCATTTGCCTCGGTCTCGAGGATGTTGCTCACGTGTCGAATCACGTCGAGACAGGCGCCGATCACCTGAGGCTGGCATCGAATCGAATACGGGTCCTGCACGCGGTTGCATTCAACATGACTTGCCCTGATCTCGCTGCCGCGCATTAGTTCGCGCAACACGCCGGCAACGGCAATTTGCCCGCCATGTCCGCGTACGCTGTGAATGCGACGATCGAAGGGCACATCGCTGCCCTTGATGGCGTCGGTAGACATCGCGCCAGCCAGCAGACTGGCGGCAAGGACGTTCTCTGCGCGAAACACGGCGGCGAGCGCCAGTGCCGTCGAAACCTGCGTACCATTGAGCAACGCCAGTCCTTCCTTCGCTGCCAACTGCAACGGCTCGATACCTGCATCGGCCAGCGCGCGCTGCGCGGGTACAATCGTATCGTTGACTCGTGCCTCGCCGATTCCGATCAGAACGCCGGCCATGTGCGCCAGCGGCGCAAGATCTCCGCTCGCGCCGACCGACCCCTGCGACGGGATGCAGGGATAAATCTCGTTGTTGATGAGCGCGCACAGCGCATCGACAAGCTCCAGGCGCACGCCGGAGAATCCCTCGGCGAGCGCAATGACCTTCATGAGCATCACGAGCCGCACAATATTGTCGTCGAGATGCTCGCCGACGCCGATGGAATGTGACTTCACGAGGTTTTCCTGCAAATGCGCGAGTTCGTCATCACTAATGCGCACCTGGGCAAGCTGTCCGAATCCCGTGTTCACGCCGTAAACCTGTTCGCCGCCCGCGACAACGTCATCGATGAACTCGTTCGACTCGGCAATTTTGCGGCGAGACTCTTTGCCGAGGGACACTGTGACCGGCTCACGCCACGCATCGCGCAGCTCGGCAAGAGTCACCAGCTGGTTGTCGACCGTGAGTTTCACGACGAGCCCCTTTTCCCGAGCATCGGCAGATTCAGCTTGTTTTCCCGCGCGCACGCGATGGCCTCGTCGTAACCTGCATCGGCATGCCGCATGACTCCGGATGCCGGATCGTTCCACAGCACGCGCTCGATGCGCCGGGCCGCGGCGTCCGTGCCATCACAGACGATAACGAGCCCGGCGTGCTGTGCGTAGCCCATGCCGACGCCGCCACCCTGGTGGATCGAAACCCAGGTTGCGCCGCTGGCCGTGTTCAGGAGTGCGTTCAGGAGCGGCCAGTCGGCAACGGCATCGGAGCCATCACGCATGGCTTCTGTCTCGCGATTCGGGCTCGCGACCGAACCACTGTCGAGATGGTCGCGGCCGATGACGATCGGGGCCTTGAGTTCACCCGTCCGCACCATGTCATTGAATGCCAGGCCAAGCCGATCCCGCTGGCCCAGCCCGACCCAGCAAATGCGAGCCGGCATGCCCTGAAACCGGATCTGCTCCGCCGCCGCATCGAGCCACGTGTGCAGGTGCTCATCGTCAGGAATGAGTTCTTTGACCTTCGCATCCGTCTTGTAGATGTCCTCCGGGTCACCGGACAGCGCAGCCCAGCGAAACGGGCCAACCCCGCGACAAAACAGCGGGCGCACGTAGGCTGGCACGAATCCTGGGAAGTCGAACGCATTCCTGACACCCTGGTCGAGTGCGACCTGGCGGATATTGTTGCCGTAATCGAAGGTCGGGACGCCCGCCTTGTGAAAGTCGAGCATTGCGCGCACGTGCTGCGCCACCGACTGCACGGCCGCCGCAGCAACGGCATCAGGATCGCTCTCGCGCAGCTTGTGCCACTTCTCCACACTCCAGCCGATCGGCAAGTAACCGTTGGCTGGATCGTGCGCCGACGTCTGATCGGTAACGGCATCCGGCCTGATACCGCGTTTGAAAAGTTCAGGCAGCAACTCCGCCGCATTGCCGACCAGGCCAACCGATGCCGGCTTACGGTCCGCAACGGCCTTGTCGATGAGCGCGAGCGCTGCATCGAGCGTGTCCGCGCGAGTATCGAGATAGCCGGTCTCGAGTCGCTTGTCGATACGATCGGCCTCGCACTCGATCGCCAGCATCGACGCGCCGGCCATTGTCGCCGCAAGCGGCTGTGCGCCGCCCATGCCACCCAGTCCCGCCGTCAAAATCCAACGGCCCGCTAGATCGCCACCGTAATGTTGCCTGCCCATTTCAACGAAGGTTTCGTAAGTGCCCTGCACGATGCCCTGGCTGCCGATGTAGATCCAGGAGCCCGCCGTCATCTGGCCGAACATCATCAGACCTTTCTTGTCGAGTTCGCGAAAGTGCTCCCAGTTTGCCCAGGCCGGCACAAGATTCGAATTTGCAATGAGAACCCGGGGTGCATCGACGTGCGTGCGAAAGACGCCTGCAGGGCTGCCGGACTGAATCAGCAGCGTCTCATCGTCTTCGAGCTCGCACAGACAACGAACGATCGCATCGTACGATTCCCAGTTACGCGCCGCCTTGCCAATGCCACCGTACACAACGAGGTCCTCCGGGCGCTCGGCAACGTCGGGATCGAGATTATTCATGAGCATGCGCAGTGGCGCTTCGGTCAGCCAGCTCTTGGCGTGCAGTTTCGTGCCGGTCGGCGCTCTTATCACGCGTGGCTTGTTCATCGTTGCAAATTCTCCAGTTGCACGACATCGGGCGATGTCGTTTTTCGGGTTCCGGGTAATGTGTAGTGACCGGTCAGTTCATAGCGAGGGCCCGGATGATGCAGGCGTGCGAATGTCACCGGGCGGCCATGCGACCAGGTACGCCGAACGACTACCAGGCAGGGCTCCCCAACCGCCATTTGCAGATATGCACGCACGGCCGCATTCGGATCTTGCGCGCGTACAACCTGTTCTGCCTCTTGCAGCGGCGATATTGACGTCAGGTATGCGCTCGGCGTGATGGTGCGAAAATCCTGGTCGAGACAGCCGGGTGCGAAGTCGGCAACGATGTGCCGGTCCTCGACCTGTATCGGCACCGCATTTTCGAAATGCACGATGAGTACGTGGAATACATCTACACCCTGTTCGAGGTGCAAAGCTTTCGCAACTTCGCCGCGCGCATGTTGACGCGAATGTCTCAGGACCTCGCAGGAATGCGCGTGACCGCGGCCCGTAATTTCATCGGCGATGTTGTGCACTTCGAGAACATGCGAGCGCGAGCGAAAGTCGGCAACGAACGTGCCGCGACCCGCAACGCGATGGACGTATCCTTCATCAGTCAATTCCCGGAGCGCGCGATTCGCGGTCATGCGGGAAACGTTCATCGACTGCACGAGTTCGTTCTCGGACGGCACGCGATCGTGCGGGCGCAATTCGCCACACGAAATGCGCTCTACGATCATATCCTTGAGCTGCTGGTAACGCGGTATCGGCCGTGCGCTCATGCGCTGCCCCCAAGGCGCTCGAGGCTCGCCGCGAACCCATCGCGTGCGGCCATCTGGTCGATGTGATCACCATCGATCACGCGCCATTCGCCGTGCACCATGACGCGCTCGATCGGCAGTCGAAAGCCGGAGAAAACCAATGCATCCAGGCGCGTCTCGTCGTCGTGACCGACGAGCATCGGGTCTTCGTCGTACAAGGCAACGAGATCCGCCGCCGCTCCGATACACAGGCCCACCGGCGTCTGGCCACTGGCCTGCGCGCCCCCTTCGAGTGTGCGCTCGAACAATTCCCGACCGACATGGCTGTTTCGCAACGACGCGATGTTGCGCGATTGTTTCACCAGTCGCTGGCCGTACTCTAGCCAACGCAGTTCCTCGAACGGGTTAATCGATATGTGGCTGTCCGAACCAATCGCTATCCTCCCTCCGTGGCTGAGAAAATCGTGCAACGGAAAGAATCCGTCGCCGAGATTCGCCTCGGTGCTCGGGCACAGGCAGACGACAGCACCGCTCTGTGCAAGAGTCCTGACCTCATCTGCATCCATGTGCGTCGCATGCACCAGGCACCACTGCGAACCGATATCGAAATTTTCGAGTAACCAGCGCACGGGCCGCCGTCCATTTGCCGCCAGGCACTGATCGACTTCACGTTGCTGCTCGGCGACGTGTATGTGTATCGGTCCTCCCGCTTCGGCCCCGGCCCTGGCAATTTCAGTCATTGATTCATGACTGACCGCTCTCAGGCTGTGCGCGCCGATGCCGACGCCGATTCTCTCGCCGCACTTTTCGCGCGCGCGCGCATGATGTTGCAGAAACGACCGAAGATCCAGTGCAAACAGCCGTTGCTGCTCCTCGGGATCGGGCTTGTCAAAACCCGCGCGCTCGTAGAGAACCGGTACATACATCAGGCGGATACCCGACTCTTCGGCGGCATCGCAAATTGCGTCGAACATGGCCTCATCCGTGTTGTCATTGCCCGACTCGCGATGCAGGTAATGAAACTCGGCGACAGTCGTGTAGCCACTGACAAGCATTTCGGTGTACGCCTGGCGCGCGACGGCCCGCAGCGTGCGCGCATCCATCGCGCCCGCCAGATCGTACATGCGTTCCCGCCAGCTCCAGAAGTTGTCATGGCCGTCCGGCGAGCGTCGCTCTGTGTGGCCGGCCAACGCACGCTGAAAGGCGTGGCTGTGCGCGTTGCAGAGACCCGGTATGACGCAGCCGGTGACGACATCTGTCGCCTCGGGCTTTGCGTCCGTATCAATTCCCTCAATGCGGCCGTCGCGAATATTGAGCCGGACGTTGTCAGCCCAACCCTTTTGTAGCAACGCTTTGCGTGCAAATACCGAACTCATGAGACTCTCGCCAAGTTGTATATACAGGCTAGTACATGATAACTTGCTTTGCAATTTCCGGGAGATTTCGGATGGCCGATTGGGACCTGCTGCTAACCGATGCGCGCCTCGCAACAATGCGCGGCGGCGAGCCGGACTACGGCATTATCGAAGATGCCGCCCTTGCAATCACTGACGGCTCCATCGCGTGGCTTGGTGCGCAGTGCAATCTTCCCGCGGCGACCGCCGCCGAATCGCGGTCGCTGCACGGCCGCTGGGTCACGCCGGCGCTCATCGACTGCCATACGCATGCCGTGTTCGGCGGTAATCGCGCGGCCGAGTTCGAACAGCGTCAGAGCGGTGTCGGTTACGAGCAAATTGCAGCGGCGGGCGGCGGCATTCTGTCAACGGTCACAGCCACGCGCGAAGCGAGCGCCGATACGTTGTACGAATCCGCATTGCAGCGCCTGCACGCGCTCGCCGCCGAGGGTGTGGCGACGATCGAAATCAAGTCGGGATATGGACTCGAGGTCGACGCGGAACTCAAGATGCTCGCGGTCGCTCGCAGGCTCGGAGAAAGATCCGGACTCTCGGTTCGAACCACGCTACTCGCGGCACACACGGTGCCCCCCGAGTTTTCCGGCAACGCTGATGCCTACATCGATCTGATCTGTGACGAGATGTTGCCCCGGGTCGTCGAACAGAATCTTGCCGACGCGGTCGACGCCTACTGTGAGCGCATTGCGTTTTCGGCGTCGCAAATCGCGACACTTTTTAGCCGCGCCCAGGAACTCGGCCTGCCGGTCAAATTGCACGCCGACCAGCTCAGTGACGGCGGCGGCGCAGAACTGGCCGCGCAATTCAAAGCAGTGTCGGCCGATCACCTCGAGTACACGTCGGCGGCCGGTGTCGATGCTTTGGCAAGCGCCGGAACAACGGCCGTACTGTTGCCCGGCGCATTTCTGACGCTCAGGGAAACGCAGGTGCCGCCTGTCGCTGCGTTGCGGAAGGCCGGTGTGCCGATTGCATTGGCAACCGATTGCAATCCCGGCACCTCGCCACTCAGTTCACTGCAAACCGTGATGGCGCTTGGCAGCCGCTTATTTAATCTGACCCCCGAAGAATGCCTGGCAGGCGTAACGCGCGAGGCCGCACGCGCACTCGGGCTCGCGGCCGACCGTGGCACACTGGAAAATGGCAAACGCGCCGACATTGCGATTTGGAGCTTCGATCACCCCAGGGATCTTGCGTATTGGATCGGCCAAAATCGACTGGCGGAATTGTTGATCGGCGGGCGACGCTTTACACCGGATTAGCGAGGAACAATCCTTTACTCGCTCGCCGTCCATCCCTATTCTGCACCGCTCGCCAATGCTCCTGCACAGTATCTGACAATGAGCGCGCCCTCCGCCAGAACACACAGTTTTGTCATCATGCTCGGCCTCATGACCGCGGTCGCGGCGCTGACCGTCGACCTGAGTCTCCCAGCCGTACCATCGATGGTGGAGGCCCTCGCCACAAATCTATCGGTGGGGCAACTGATCGTCGGCGTTTTTATGGCGGGCATGGCCCTTGGTCAGATTCCCGCCGGACTCGTTTCAGATCGCATCGGCCGCCTGCCCGTATTGTATGTCGGCATGAGCCTGTTCGCCGCGGCCGCGATGGTGGCCGCCGTTGCAACGAATATTGAGCTGTTGCTGGCTGCGCGCCTGGTTCAGGGGTTCGGCGCCGCCGCAGCGGTCGTATTGTCGCGCGCCATCGTTCGCGATATCGCGACCGGCAAGGAGGCGGCCAGATTGATGTCGCTGATGACGATGATTTTCACGGCGGCGCCGGTCATTGCACCCAGCTTCGGAGCTTTGCTCGTCAGTCAATGGGGTTGGCGCGCACCCTTTATCGTCATCGCGATCGGCGGTCTTGCAATAATCGGCGGAATTCGCGCCAGCCTCACGGAAACTCACACACCACGAAACAACGGGCACCCATTGCAGCAGTTACTGTCGAGCTTCGCCGAGTTTTTCTCACACCGGCAGAGCATCTTCGGGCTGTTACTGATCATATTGCCCCCGGCCGGTTTCATGTCTGTCATAACCGTGTCGGCGGCGCTCGCCGTCGAGATATACGGGTATTCGCTGCGTGCGTTCGGCTTGATATTTGCCTGCGCCGGCCTGTCGATCCTCGCGGGATCGTTCGTGAATCGCATGGCCGTTGCAAAGTTCGACCTGATGCATCTCATCTCCCTCGGCGCCGGCCTGATTGGCCTTTGCGCCATACAGCTGCTCATCATCGTCGCACTCGACCACGCGCCGTTGTGGTGGCTTTGGGGCTGCGTGTGCCTGTTCATGTTTTCAATCGGAATTCTGCTGCCGAATGCCATGGTGCTCGCTCTCGATCCGTTGCCCAGAATCGCCGGCGTGGCATCCTCAATCATCGGTACTATTCAAAACATATTCGGAGCGGCGGGCGCGATAGGCGGCGCGATGCTTTATAACGGCTCGGTACGCAATACGGTGATCATCATGGCGTCGGTCGGTGTAGTGACCGTCGTGATCTTGTTGCTGCGGCCCCTGATTGTGCCCGGCCCGATCTATCATCACCCGGACGAGCTCGCACGGGACTAGCTGTCTTGTTGCTCCGAATGCCGGCGTCAACACGAACCGCCACATTCACCCTTATCGCAAATCGGCAATTGCCTCTTCGACAAATGCAACGTACTCGGCGGTGTAACTGTATTTCTGCATTTCCCAGGTCTCGATGCCGAGTTCGTGTCCGGCGATCACATCACGGACGGCACCCTTGATTGAGCGAGGAATATTTTCTCCCAAATAGCCTCGGTTATATTGCCAAAGGTTGTTGTCCTGATTTCGATTAAAAGCTCGAAAAAACGCTCGTAGCGAATCAAGTCCTCATCCGATAGTTGATCTCCCCGCTCGATTCTCGCGAGCATCGCAGGGATATGGTCCGAGGTGTACACAGCTTGCTGCTCGGAGAGTGCGGTGTCCGTTCGATGCTGGTTGATCTGCGCTCGCATCATCTCGGTGTTCTGGCCAATTTCGATGATGAGTAGCATCAGTCCAATTACCACACCGATATTTGCCCCAAGTGATAGCCAGGTGTTTAACTTTTGTGCATTCATTGGACCCCATGCAGCCAGTTTCCCGTGGCTCAGATGCTACAGATACGCTCAATGGATGTCTGCTGCGAACAGCCTCCTGGTTGCCACATCAGAGACTCTCGTCGTCACCAAAGTCCGATATTTTCCTTTATCAAACAGCACTTTAGCTGTATACTACTGTAAATAAACACAGTATTTCTGCAAACCCGAATCGAGCCGCCCCATGTCCGCATCCACCGCTGCAAAGATCTCCTTCGTCGACCCTTCCTGGCATCCCAAATATCATCGCTCCGAAACACTCGGCAATGACATCACCGAACTGTGCGGCTACATCAATGCCGCCACCTTCAAGTTGCTGGAGATGATCCGGGAGTTCGACCAGGAGGGCCTGTGGCAGCTCGACGGCATCTGCTCGTGTGCCCACTGGCTGAACTGGAAGTGCGGCATCGGCATGAACGCGGCGCGGGAAAAGGTGCGCGTCGCCAATGCGCTGGGGGAATTGGCAAAGATCAGCGACAGCTTCGCCACGGGCGAGATCAGCTATTCCAAGGTCCGTGCCATGACCCGGGTGGCGACGCCCGAGAACGAAGACTACCTGC
The DNA here is from genome assembly GCA_022560695.1 of Pseudomonadota bacterium. Lineage (GTDB taxonomy): Bacteria > Pseudomonadota > Gammaproteobacteria > Steroidobacterales > Woeseiaceae > UBA1847. The sequence goes on along the minus strand of JADFSP010000015.1, from coordinate 16,495 downwards.
TGATGATTGCCAGACACGGTACCGCGTTTCACGTGGAGACGCTGGTGCGAAAATACCGCCGGGCAAAGCGGCTGCAGGAAATGAACGATGCTGCAAAGCAACACGAAGAACGCACGGTACAGGTGTATTACGAGCCGGACGGCTCGATGGTCATCCATGCGCGCCTGCCGGGTGAGCAAGGCGCAATGGTGTTGAAAGCGCTTGAGTTGGCCATGCAGATGGCTGAGCAGGCTGAGACGGAGGTATCGGCTACGGATGTTTCCGCGGAAACATCGGGCGAGGACGACATTGCACCTCGGTATCCCGAGGAAAGAGAGCCGTTCGACAAGCAACGCGCGGACGCATTGGCCAATATTGCCGAGAGTTACCTGGCCAACGGGCCGGCAGCGTCGTCGTCGGCCGACCGCTACCAGGTGGTACTGCATGTTTCCACGGAAACATTAAGCGATAAAGGCGGTGAGCTGTCGCACATCGAGGATGGGCCACGGGTTTGCGCAGAAACATCCCGGCGGCTTTGTTGTGACGCAAGCGTTAGTGTTTTCACCGAAGACGAAGATGGCGAACCCCTCAGCATCGGCCGAAAGTCGAGGATTATCCCACCTGCCCTGCGTCGTGCACTGCGTGCCAGGGACGAGGGTTGCCGCTTTCCGGGTTGCACCCACAAACATTACATCGATGGACATCACATACGGCACTGGAGCCAGGGCGGTGAGACCAGCCTGGCAAACCTCGTGCAGCTTTGCCGGCATCACCACCGGCTGGTGCATGAAGGTGGCTTCTCGTGCGAAAACAACCAGCAAGGTCAGATCGAATTCCGTGACCAACGAGGACAACTCATCGCCCGCACGGGTCACATCCCTGCACTGTTACCGGTGCCGAACATTACCGAGCGCCTGCGCGATCGCTATGAGGATCTCCATATCAACGCACAGACCTGCGTGTCAATGTATGACGACGCCCGTATCGACTGGAACCTGGCCGTAGGCGCTTTGTTTCGATAGTTCCGCCAGGGCGTTGCCGATTGGGCACAGTTCCCGACAGGCTCAATTCGGCCGTCCTGAAGCCATAGACCTGCGGTTGCCTGCCGTGTAACGTCACCGTTCGCAAATTGCGAGGGACGTACGGCGGCATTGGATAGCGACAAAGGCACGGTGCCGGGCGAATCTCGCGACCGTGCCACGCTCTTAAAGTTTTTCCTTCCCTCCACGCTCGGCGTCCTGTTGTTCCTCGCGCCCATTAACGTTGACGGCACCACCAAAGTCCTGCTTGGCGTGATTGTGGACTGGATCAATACATCTGCCGGCATGCACATGCGGACGTTTTGCGCCTTTGTCTTCGTTACCTCCGCCGTTCTGACGCCGCTATGTGTTTTGCGGACTGACGCTTGCCGGCATCGGGCCCGAGTGGATTATCGGGCCGGACACAGGTGGGACCGCCTATTTCTCGATTGCCGCGATCATCTTTTGTCTGATCGGAACGGGGGCGATGCTGATGCCGCTCCTGACCGATTATGGCCTCCTTGAGTTCGTTGGCACGATATTGCGGCGCTTCTTTCAGCGCGTATTCGGGTTGCCGGGGCGTTCGACCATCGACGCGCTCGCATCCTGGGTCGGATCGTCCAGCATCGCCGTGATAGTGACCTCGCGCCAGTATGAGGGAGGGTATTACACGGCGCGGGAGGCGCTGTCATCGCCACCAACTTTTCCGTCGTGTCCGTGCCCTTCGTGTTCCTGACGGCAAGCGTAGCAGGCATTCCCGAACTTGGCGGCACGCTCTATGGCGCCATGGTGCTTGTCGGTGTCATCTGCGCGCTCATCACGCCGCGTCTGCCGCCGCTCTCGCGCATGCCTGACGAATACTACGCACCGGTCGGCAAGCAGCTCCATGAGCAGGTGGCAGAGGGGGTCGGCATCTGGGCCTGGGCAAGGCACGAGGGCCTCAGACGGGCAGCGCAGGGCCCAGCGTCGCTTGCGATGTTGCGGTCCGGGTTCGCGACCACTTTCGACCTGTTTTTCGCCATGATGCCGGTTGCCATGACCATCGAGTTCATAGCGCTTGTCATCTATTACCACACGGACCTGCTGCATATCCTGACCATTCCGCTCGTGCCCGTTCTCGAGCTAATGGCGATACCTGAGGCGGGCGCGGCGGCACCGGGGCTGGTCATCGGTTTTCTGGATCAATTCGTGCCGGCATTGATTGCGGGCGGCATCACGTCGCCGGTGACCAGCTTTGTGCTCGCGGGCCTGTCCGTCACGCAGCTGATTTTCATGGCGGAGACCGGGGTGCTGATCCATCGCTCCAAGATACCGCTGCCGATCCGCTCTCTCGCCGCGATCTTCGTGATCCGGACAGTGATCGCGCTGCCGGTCCTCGTGGCCATTGCGCATTGGCGCGCAGCCTAAAGACACACGGATCTAGGGGCGCTCGATGAGCAGCTCGCCGACATCCCTGCGTTTCTGCTCAGGCGTCAGTTTTGGATACCCATACCAGAACAATCCAACGACAGTTTCCCTGTCCGAGTCGAAGCCGACGATTTCTTCGAAGCGCGCATCGCGGGTGATGTCCCCTGTTGTCCATTTCGAGCCGACGCCGGCTTGCCACAGGTAGAGCATGAGATTCTGCACAGCCGCGCTGCATGCGGCGTAATCCTCTCGTTGCCGGCGATCGTCCTCGGATCGTTGACAGGTAACCACCAGCCAGCCCGGTTTTTGCGCCCAGTTCCTGGCCTTGAATGCGCCTGCTTTCGCGTCTTTCTCCGCCGTGACGATGTCACGCACGAGGTCGATGCAGCGGCCGATCGCCTCCGGGCCGAGCAGGTAGAAGCGCCAGGGTTCTGTAACATAGTGGTTGGGCGCCCAGGTCGCTGCTTCAACGGCGTCGCGCACCAGGTTGCGCGGCACCGGCGTCTGCAGAAACAGATTGATCGTGCGCCGGCCACGAATCAGCTCGGCAAGCTCCCGCATTGCCCGGGTTTTGGAGCTGGGCGCTGCTTGTTTCGTCATGGCCTCTCGATGATCATCGCTATTCCCTGACCGACGCCGATACACATCGTACACAGGGCATATCGGCCGCCGCTGCGCCGCAGTTGATACGCGGCCGTGGCGACAAGGCGGGCGCCCGACATGCCAAGTGGATGTCCCAGTGCGATCGCGCCGCCATTCGGATTGACATGCTCGGCGTCGTCGGCGACACCGAGCCGTCGCAGCGTGGCGAGGCCCTGTGCCGCGAACGCCTCGTTGAGTTCGATGACATCCATTTGACCGATACGCAACCCTGCGAGTGCCAGCACTTTCTCCGCTGCGGGTGCAGGCCCGATACCCATGATGCGCGGCTCCACTCCGGCAACAGCCCACGCGACAATACGCGCAAGCGGCTGCAGGCTGTGCGCTTTGAGCGACTGTTCATTCGCAACAAGCAGCGCACACGCGCCGTCGTTAATTCCGGATGCGTTGCCCGCCGTGATCGTGCCGTCTTTTCGCGTGATCGGTTTCAAATCGGCAAGCGCCTCGAGCGTTGAACCGGGCCGCGGATGTTCGTCCGTATCGACGATGACCGCATCGCCACGCCGCTGTGGCACCGATACCGGCACAATTTCATCGTTGTACACGCCGCTGGTCATCGCCGCTTCGGCGCGTAACTGACTGCGCAGAGCGAACGCGTCCTGATCGTCACGCGACACATCGAAATCCTCGGCGACATTCTCCGCTGTCTCGGCCATCGAATCGATGCCATACAATTCTTCGAGTTTACGATTGACGAATCGCCAGCCCAGCGTCGTGTCGTGGCACTCGGCGTTGCGGCCGAACGCCGCCGTTTGCTTGGCCATGACAAACGGCGCTCGTGACATTGATTCGACGCCGCCGGCAATCGCCGTGCTGATGCTGCCGGCGCGAATGCCGTCTGCAACGTTGCCCAACGCATTCATGCCCGAACCGCAAAGCCGATTGACTGTCGCTGCGGGTACGGTGACCGGAAGACCTGCCAGCAGCAAGGACATGCGCGCGACATTGCGGTTGTCCTCGCCCGCCTGATTGGCGCAGCCGTAAGCCAGGTCATCGATTGCCGCTGGATCCAGACCCGGGTTGCGCTCAATCAGCGCCGCAATCGGTATTGCGCCGAGGTCATCGGTTCGAATGGACGCCAGCACGCCACCGTATCGGCCGATCGGTGTCCTGATCGCATCGCAGATAAAGGCTTCGGGCATGGCAGTACTCTCTCTAATTCAGTTCACTGTTGGCAGCGGACGCGGCCGTTGCGATGCGCTTGTACGAGCGCCCGAGAAATATACCAACCATGCCCCAGACGGCGGCAATCAAGGCGCCGACGGCCGCAACGGCGCCAAGTCCAAGCCCGGCGACCGTCGTCAACAATGTGAATGCCCATGCAGTAACCATGTCGCCGCCACGATAGAGGACAATATCAATAACCGGCTTCGCCTTGAAGCGTGTCTCACGATCAACAACGGTAAACAGCATTTCCCGGCCAGGCCGCGTAATCGCGTAATTGCCTGCACGTCTCGCGACCTGCAGGCTGGCCACAACTGCAATCACCGGGGACACCGCAATGACGAGCATGCCCAGCACGATCAGGAACGGTACGAGCGCCAGCGTTGTCGCCATGCCAAAGCGGGTTGCAATGCGGCTGGTCAGAAACATCGCCGTCAGAATGGCCAGGGAATTGACCGCAAAATCAATTGCCGCCCAAATCTGAGTGCGTTCCTCGCGCGTGAACACTTCCAGCAAATTCTTGAGTTCGAAGTAGACAAAACTGCTGATACTGACATACAACACAATGAAGCACCCGATGCCGATCAGGTACGGGCTGGACAGGAACAAGGAAAAACCGGCAAGAGGGTTGCGGCCGATGGCCTGCTGCGCGCTGAGTTCGGCGCCGACATCCTGATTGCCGAGCGCGCTTGTCTTGAGCCTTTCGAGAACAAAAATAATCGGGATCGGTATCAGCAACAATGTTGCCGAGACGAGCATCAATTTTTCCGTGCCGATTTTTTGGACGAGTAGTGCGGTCAGCATCGGGCCGATGATCGCTCCAACGCTGCTGCCCGTCGCGATGAAGCCGAACAGGCGTGGTGCCTGCTCCTTGTTGAACAGGTCCGACATGAAGCTCCAGAACACCGACAGGTGGAACAGACTGAAAACACTGAGCCAGACGTAGAAACTCTTGTCGATTAAGACGGGATCGGAAATGTACGTCGATCCCGTGTATAGCAGGAAGAACGACGACGCAAAAAACGCGTAGACGCCGGGCACGAGGTAACGGAATTTAACGAATGAAATTGCCGCGCCGTACAGGCTGACGGCAAGCAAGCTCAATACGAAGGTCATCGTCCAGAGCAGGCTGACCTCGACGTCCGACCAGTCGCTCGCCATCGCGTCGCGAACAGGGCGCATGATGAAGTAGGCCGCCATCAGCACCAGTACAAAGATGAATGACAGCAAGGTCGCCGTTAATTCATGCGGCTCGACCTTCGTCGCTTTTCTGACGAGCCGCGTAATCGGATTGCCGTGATCGCTGCGATTGTCAGTAATCATTTTCTTATCTCAGCCCGATCAAACGGCGATCGATCGGCGCTCGCTCAGCTAACGCAGTTCTCTAGCGTGCGGCGATCGTGCGAGCCACCTCGAGCAGTTCATCGGCGGGCAGCCGGATTTTGTAGTTCGGCTCAGAGTATGCGAATGCGATGATGCCGTCTCGGTCTATCGCGAATACTGAGGGTACGGGCAGGATCCCGTGCCGTGCCATCGACGACTCCGAGATGTCGTCGCCCTTCGCGCGACGCCGCTCGATCACTGCGGCTGGCACTCGGTACGCAACGCCGAACGCTATCGCTGCGTTGGCCCCGGCGTCCGAGAGAATGCGATAGTCGCGCCCCTCAATGTCGTCCTGAGTGTCGCGTTGCAGGCTGCGATACAACAATTCGGGACGGTCGCCGCTGAGAAACAGGACATCCACGCCGCCGGCGGTGATCTCGGGAATAACGTGGCGCAGTTCGGACAGGTGCGCGTTGCAGTACATGCACCAGCCGCCGCGGAACATGATCACGAGCACGGGTCGATCGAGCCCGCGCGGATCAAATTCAAGGGCCTGGTTCTCGACGGTCTCGACGGTAAATCGCGGCGCACTCTGCCCCACCTGGAGCGGCATGATTTGTTCCGCAGTGTCTGCAATCGGCACATCGGCATGTCCGTACCTGATCGACAAACTGCTCAGTAAACTGAGCACCATCGATGTCGATATTGCGCTTACGATTGCGGAATGGCCGCTGAAGCGATTGAACGCCCTGATCATCATTGATTCCCGTCTCGGAGGGATTTCTCCACTAAATCTGCCCCAGGAGACCGGAGTCTGGCAGATTTTGTTACGCGAGACTGTGGAAAATTGCGGCCGGGCGCCAGCCTACATGGCCTTTTCGAGGAGATCGCTTTGGCTGATGTCGGTCGCTCCGCGGCAACGTGCCTTGGCCCGATACATGGCCATATCCGCCTCACGCAGCAACCCCGTCAATGTACTCGCGTTTTCAGGGTACAGCGCCAGGCCGATACTCGCAGCGCATTCCAGTGTCTGCAATCCGATCTCATACGGTTCTTCGAGCGCTTTTGCCAACCTGTTTGCCAGCTTGTCGGCCACTTGTCCGGTTACGTCAGGAACGAGCGCGACGAACTCGTCGCCTCCGGGCCGTCCTATGATGTCAGGTGAACGCAAGCTCCTGCGCAGCCGGTCGGCTGCGATTTTCAACAACTGATCACCGACCTGGTGACCGCATCGATCATTGATCTGCTTAAAGTCGTTAAGGTCGATAAACAACAACGCGCCCGTCGCATCATCATCACTGGCGGTGAGGCGCTCCGTCGCGGCCCGTTCGAAACCGCGACGATTCAGCACGCCGGTCAAGGGATCAAGCCATGCGATCGACTCCATTCGCTTCACCTTTGCCTTGGTGTCGGTGACGTCGATAAATGTCGCGGCAATGTCCTTACCCAGCGGTTGGCAGACCATCCGCAGCCAACGACGGGTGCTCCCGTGCTGTTGCAGTAACTCGGTGTCCACACCCTCGCCAGCACTCGTACACTTGCGAAAGTGTTCCAGGACTCTTTCCATTTCATCATCACCCATGCCCGTGCCCGCGAGGCGCACGACATCATCGGCGAGGAGATCGACAAGCGCATCCGGGCTCGTGGCCAAAAAGCGCCCGGCGGCCGCATTGGCAAAGATGCAGCGCAACACTTTGCCGCCGTGTTCCTCGTCGTGAACCCAATGCAGGCGAACAATGCCGTTGACCGAATGATCGATGAGAGTGCGCAACAATCGCTCGCTCTTGCGCACCTCGCGCTGCGCGTTCTCAACGTCGCTGACATCGCGAAACATCAGGACACGCCCGCCGCGGGTCGAACTGCCGGATTTCGAGATTGGCGAGACCTGCACATGCAGGAAGCGCCCGGTCGACGTCATCATTTTCTGTGGTTTGCCCGTGTCGAGTGCTGCGAAGACACCCGTGGCATCCTCTTTGAAGACCTGTGCTAGCGGTACACGCAACGCGTCGGCCTCGCTGATATCGAGAAGATGTTCAGCACCGTGATTCAAGCCGATGATTCGGCACTCGTCGTCAATCACGACAACCGGATCCTGCATATTCTGGAACACGGTCTCATAGGCCAGCGGGGTGAATTCGATCAGGCGCTCGCCGAAAACAAGCCACATGTAAGCCGGCAACATGAGCGCGAACACGAAGGGCACGAACGAAATCGTGTTTGAACCGAATCCGAGATCGTACGCTGCCGTTGCAATCAACGGGCCGACGCATGCGGCGACCAAGAAGAACAGACCACGGCGGTGAGCCAAAGCGACCTCGGCGCTGTGCAGTAAGAGGGACATGATTGCAGCCACAATGACGGCATAGCTAAAGGGCGCGTGGATGAACAGGAACCATGGTCCCCATTCATTCGGCCGTGTCAGGAATTCGCCAGCTTCATTGGCGATCGGCAGGTACCACATGAACTCGTGGAACTGATTTGTTGCCGCAAGCATCACCGAGGCAGCCGGAATAATCATCAACATCAGAATCGTACGGGTTCGGGTTTCCGTTCCCGCGTATTCACGAAAGCAAACGTAAGCTGAAATTGGCACCAGGGCCGTACCGATGAAGTGTCCGGTGCGGCCGATCGAGAACACGAAAAACGATGTCGACATGAATTCGACAGCGCCACCGAACACCCAGATGCTGATCACACAAAAAAGGCCGCCGATCGGAACACTGCCCAACCCCCTTTTCGAGGCGATAAGATACACGCCGAGCAACAGGTAGCCGGCAGCGCTGACGGACAACAAAATGGACCATAAGACGTCCAGATTCATTGTTAAGCAACCGATTTAACGAAATCCGGAATTCCATGTTACCGGCGCTAAGCCTCTGATTCACGGAACTGTATCTCAGCTTGCCGCCGGGGTTTTTACCACCAATGGTCGCTTTTTCTCAAATGGGCGGGCCTGTGCGTGCGACGAGCCCCGAGAATCAGCTTAAGCTCTTGATTCGATATGGAAAAATGTCATTTGTGACACGCCTCACAATCACTGCTATGCGCCAGCTCACGGTATTCGCCGGCGCGGCCGTCATTGCAGTGGACTGGCGGCTGCAGGCATCGATCGAGGAGTGATCGGGTATCTCCCCCTGTGAATTGCATTGCGACCGATGAGAAGAGGATGGGCGCGACCCTCTGCATCCGGCGCTCGTTGCCGGCATGGATCAGCCCCGTCTCGCTCGACGCCTGCAAGATCACAAAAATGCCGATTGGTTCCGATCTGGTTGAACATAATCGGTCAAAATCGACAGGCGTATGAAGCACCTTGTCAACATCGTCCGGTCGGCGACACCGTCGACCGGTATTCAGTTCCGTGCGGCCGCGTACGGGACCGCCGGCGCGCGCAGATACCTGCGCGACGTCCTTGCCATGGCGAACGCCTCCGTCGACGGTACGCGTTACATTATTGTCGGCGCCGACTATGACAAACGTGGCAACAAGACGATCAAGCAAGTAGACAGCAGCGACTTCACGGGCAAGCCGTCCTATCAGGCACTGGCCAACGAATTCATCGAACCTCCGATTCGCATCCGCTACCAGCCCGTCATGCTCGACGGAAAACGAATCGGTGTTTACGAGATTGGCGATTGTCAGGATCGTCCGTACATGATGCGAATTGATCACTCGGAAACCCTGCGCCGCGGCGATGCCTACATGCGCACGAATAATAAAGCGGTGAAAATGGGCCGGCGCCAGCTGCAAGCGCTTTTCGAACAGAAGTTTCGCGAATCCGTGTCGGCGACCAGCATTGAGATCGGGTTTCCGGGCGAAATTATTCACAAAGACCACAAGGTACCCATCTGTGATTTGTCCGAGCTTCCGTCACTCATTGCCGGTGCCAAAATCGGCCAGTTGATCAAGATCAAGAGCGGCAGGAAGTCGTCCGGATCGACGACGATGGTCGCGCGACTGACGCATGCGCGCTTATTCGGCTCGGACAGTCCCTACGAGGACAAGACAGCGGATGAACTGGCCGCCGAGATGGAGCAGATTGAACGGGAATACCGCAACCAGGACGAGCATTTTCTTTACGAAGAAAACGTCGAGAAGATGCAGCTCGTTGTCTACAACCAGGGAGATGAGCCCATACGTGATGCGTCGCTGTCGCTCGTCATGCCGAACCATACGGCGTTTTACGTCGCGAGCCACTTGCCCAAGCTCCATAAGAATGATCGGTTCGTCGACCGCAGCCCGGCGGAGCAGTCCGATTACCCGTCGGTCAGACTGACGGACGATGCCATTCAGGTGTCGGAAAAACTTGGCGATATTCCACCCGGAGAGGTCATCGAGGTGTTCGATGCACCACTGCGACTTTGCGTCGGTACTGACCTCAAGGGACGCAAGTTCGGCATTCAGTATTCGCTATTCGCACAGAATCTGCGCGCCCCGGCGAGAGGTAAATTGCGGCTGCTGTTCTAGCGTGCCGGGTTCGATCGGGCCCGAATGGATACATACGCTGTAGTGATTACATCCACTTGCTGACCTGCGGCGCCGTATACCGCTCGAATTGCCGAATCAGCCCGGCGGGGTCGGTGTCCTGAAGCAACATCTGCCGGTTCTCCGGCCGAAGAAACCCCTCCTGCTCCGCATGGTCGAGATAAGCCAGCAGGTGATCGAAGTAACCACTGACGTTTAGAACGCCACAAGGCTTATCGTGAAATTTCAATTGCCCCCAGGTCAATATCTCGATGATCTCCTCGAGCGTGCCGAAACCGCCGGGAAGGGCGATGAATCCATCGGCAAGCTCCGCCATCATTGACTTGCGCTCATGCATCGACGTCACGACGTGAAGTTGCGTCAATCCACTATGAGCGATCTCTTTTTGTTCCAGCAATTTCGGAATCACGCCGTGCGCGCTGCCGCCAAACTCAAGGACGGCGTCGGCAATGACGCCCATGACCCCCTTTGCGGCGCCACCATAGACGAGCTCCAGATCGTGCCGGACAAGCACCTCGGCAAGGTTCCTCGCCGCCTCGGCATATTCGGGACGTGTTCCGGTGTTCGAGCCGCAGTAGACACAGATCCGGCGCATCGTCACGATCAAATGGTCAAGCTGCTGGCGCCGGCTTCTTTGCGCCTTCGATAATTTTCGCAATTTCCGGTCGCGCCTGGAGTAGCTCTTCGGGTGAAAGCGAATCGAGTTCATGCGGAAAAACAAGCCACTCGGCCGTCTCCCGAATAAAGTAGTCGGGCACGAGATCGGTCTGATTGCGAGTTGGTTTGTACCACGGCACCGCGACACGTACATCCTCCGGCATATTGTCTCGGGCCCGTCGCAACAACTCGCTCTTGACCGCGACGATTGTGTTACCGGTATCGAAGACGTCGTCGACTATCAGGACTCGATCGTCGTAGCAAATCTTCTTTACGATGTAATTGAGACCATGCACGGCAACTGCGCCACGCTTGTCTACGCCGATATACGACGAGGTGCGAATCGCGATGTGATCCGATTCGATGCCGCAGTATGCAAGTATCTCCTGCACGGCAACTCCGACCGGCGTGCCTCCGCGCCAGATCGCGATAATCATTGTCGGTCTGAACCCGCTCTCCATGACCTTGAGCCCAAGATCGAAGGAGTCCTCCAGCAGCTCCTGAGCGGAAAGTACAGTCTTGTCCATTGTTGTTCTCTTGATTACGGACTTGCGCCTGCCGTTATAATGCCGCATTGCGAACGCCACTGCACCGCCGGCCCGGATAAAATGAACAAGAAATTTATTGCTGCGGACGATCTTCTGCGAGATTCATTCCAGCTTGCTGCGAATATCTTCGAGGCTGGTTTCCGCCCGGATTTTCTCGTCGGGCTCTGGCGCGGCGGTAGCGCCGTCGGTATCGCTGTGCAGGAAGGCCTCGAGAATTTCGGCATCAAGACTGACCACATCGCAATTCGCACTTCGTATACGGGTGCGCCCGGCTATCCGGAAATGGTCAGCAAGGCCGATGCCATCCGCGTGCATGGCCTGCAGTATTTGCTCGAGAATCTCAGCTCGCACCATTCGATGCTGATCGTGGACGACGTCTACAGCACCGGCTTGAGCGTCAACGCCGTAATCAGGCAGCTCACCATCAAAGCACGCCGTAATCTGCCGCACGATATTCGGATCGGCTCCGTCTGGTACCGGCCAACGGAGAAAACCATTCGGAAACCCGACTACTTCGTGCACGAGACGAATGAATGGCTGGTGTTGCCTTACGAGATGTCGGGGCTGACGATCGACGAACTGCAGGCCAATCGGCCTGAGCTGGCGTCGATTATCGACAGGCTGCGGCCGTTTACCCGGTAGGTACGGGTAGCGACGAAAACCTCTCGCCGCCTGCCATCAGGCTTCCAGCAGCGTCACCACTTCGTCGAGGCTGTGAACGTCGCAATTTGCTTCGTCGCCGGTGTAGTCGACGATGAGAAATTGCTGGCCCTCTTCGAATGCGATCAGTGGCATGTGCCAGGTGCCGCGATGATAGTTTATTCCCTGCCGGCCATTGGTGACGAACGCGACGAGATCGGACGCCTCCACGCTCGCCAGTGGCGGCGCGACGACGACCATCATTTGAAAGGGTGTCAGAGGTACGAAGGCCTGGCTTCCCAAAGGATGCCGCTCGACGATATCGATACGATACGGTAACGCACTTGCCGATTTACAACGTGCGATGCTGATACAGGGTCGCCCCCCCTTGTCGAAGTCGATCTTGCACAGGTCGTGGAATCGTTCGAATCGCAAATCGTTCATCACATTCGACCGATCACCTGACGTCTCGACCACATCGCCATACGGCGCGAATCGTTCGCGCGTGAGCGGCTGGGGAACTAGCGTTAACTCCGGCATGGCTGCTACTCTTTTGACGTCACTTGCCCGAAGAGCCGTAGCCGGCTAATCCCGCCATCGGGATAAATCGACATGCGTACATGGCTGACGGGACCGACTGGCTGCAATTCCCCCTCGAAGAAATGCTGCTGATCCATCGCGAGCTTCGACTCTGGCAACAAGGTTTTCCAGCGATCACTGTCCGGGGCAATGTCGTCGTCGCCGTCGAACATCGCCGCTTCGATCGAAACGCGATCGGGGTAATTGCCTTTGAAGTGCGCCGTATCGACTTCGACCCGTTCGACAATGCCCACATGGCCAAGCGCCAGGATGGCCCAATCGTTGCCGGGGCCACGCCGACGCGCCGTCTCCCAACCGTCTCCCATGTTGACGCCGCGGCCAATGACGTTGAGGTTGTGCATGCTGCCAAAGTGCTCGTCGCTGCATGCGATCGCACGCCCACCGTTCTTGAGTGCAACGAGATCGATGATGCCCTCGACGCCTGCAAGGTCCAGCCGTACTTCGCCGAACACACGTAATCGCGCGACGCCGCCATCAGGATAGATATTGAGTCGCAGATGTGTCCAGACCTGTTCGCTATCGACATCGACGAAATGATGGGCGTTCCCTTGCAACGTGGTTTTTGCGAGCAGCTCGGTCCAACCTTCTTCGGGCACGTCGGCATCGTCGCAGCAGGCGTCGATCGACGCTTGTGGCGGGTAGTTGCCGGTGAAATAGCGTGTATCAATGTCGAATCCCCGCACAACGCCCGGCACGCCGAGGCGGACGATGCAGTAATCGTATCCCGGTGTGCGTCGGCGGCGGCTCTCCCAGCCGTCCATCCACTTACCGTGATCGTCGTATTTGTCGTCGATGAACACCGGCTCGGCCGGCTGGATCAGTCGTTCTTTGGCGGCAAAAAAATCGTCCGTCGCGAACGTAACGCGAGTTCCCAGCCGCGGCTGCTCCAGCTGGACCCACTCGTGAAAGGGATTCTCTGCGCTCGACATTCAAAGGTACTCCATTGCTCGCAGGTTCATGTCGCTGCGCAATTATACGATGCCGGCTCTCGCAACACCTCGAAAATTCTGCAGCCATGGCGACACGACTGACAGGATTTTCTGGCGTGGCTCGGCATCCCGCAATGTGTGTGCTAACTTGTCGGGCCTATAAATAAGAGGGCCGTCATGAAGAAAGCATCCAGCTTATCGCGACGCGACTTTCTGCAATCATCCGGCACGCTGACTGGCGTGACACTGCTGCGCATTGGCAGCCCGGCGCTTGTTGCGATCAGTCAGTCAGCCTGCACGGCCAGGGAGCAAGCCGCCGCGTTCACGGTACTCGGCGAGCGGGAAGCGGCTGATCTGACTGCGATCGCCGCACGCATCATTCCGACGACCGACACTCCGGGTGCTACCGAAGCCGGCGTCATCTATTTTATTGACAACGCCCTTGCGGCAGAGATGAGCGGAGAGCTGGACGCTGTTCGCCAGGGACTCGCCGATTTCAACGCGGCGCTGCGACAGGTGCACTCCGGGACGGCCAGGTTCGACGAATTATCGGCCGACGAGCAGGACGCGTTCCTTACCTCCCGCGCGGACAGCGACTTCTTTGCCCTGATGCGCATCATGACGATCTTCGGGTTTTTCGCGATGAGCAGCTATGGCGGCAACAAAAACCACATCGGCTGGGACCTGATCGGCTTCGAAGGGCATCACGGCGTATGGCAATACCCGTTTGGTGATTACGATGCCGGGATTCACGGGGGTGCGAGCGATGGCGAATGAGGTGCGCTTCGACAAACGCGAAGCTGTCGACTTCGTGATCATCGGCTCGGGCTCCGCCGGCGGCATTCTTGCCAAGGAGTTGTCCACCGCAGGCTTCGACGTTGTCCTGTTTGAACAAGGCCCATACCGTAAGGCCAGTGACTTTACGCACGACGAACTGAGTGTCCTGTTTCGCAACGAACTCGCGGGTGGCGGCCCCGACGTCAGCGGCCAGACATTTCGCCATGACCAGGAACAGACAGCCGCGCGGCCCAGACGAGCGCCGGCCGACTACGCGCAGACCGTCGGTGGCAGCAGCACACACTTCACGGCCAACTTCTGGCGATTTCGCGAGATCGATTTCAAGGAGCGAAGCGCACTCGGGGCGATTGCGGGCACCAATTTCGCCGATTGGCCGATCACCTACGGCGAACTGGAGCCCTACTACACCAGGGTCGACTGGGAGGTCGGTGTCTCCGGAGCCCCGGGGCCATTCGATGCGCCGCGTTCAAAACCGTTTCCGATGCCGCCGATACCGGTCAAGTCTTCCGGTATATTGCTTGAACGCGCAGCGAAGAAACTCGGACTGCACGCGCAGCACGAACCGCATGCAATCGTCTCGCAAGCCTTCAACGGCCGCCCCGCGTGCATCAACTGTGGCTACTGCATGTTCTTCGGCTGCGAAGTCGGCGCTAAATCGTCGACGCTGGCCACGATGATCCCGTTGGCGGAGGCCAGCGGCCATTGCGAAATTCGCGCGGAATCAGCCGTTTTCAATATTCAAACTGACCGCAATGGCCGCGCCAGCCAGGTGTTGTACTACGACCCGGACGGCAACGAGCAGGCGCAGAGAGCTAAAGCGGTGATCCTGTCGGCCAATGGCGCCGAGTCGCCGCGCTTGTTACTGATGTCCGCGAATGCACAGAACCGTGACGGCCTCGCGAACTCCAGCGGCTATGTCGGGCGCAACCTGATGTTCAATGCGCACACGGCCGTGGACTGTGTCTTCGACCGGCCGCTTAACGATTACAAGGGCGTGCAGGTCACACGGATCATTCACGACTTTTACGAAGCCGACGAAAGTCGGGGCTTTTACGGCGGCGGCGGCATCGACGCCAGGCCACTGTGGTCGGCAACGCCGATTTTCCATGCGCTCGTGGGTATGCCGCCCGATGTGCCCAAGTGGGGCGCGCGCTTCAAGGAAGAAATGGCGCACAACTTCACACGGCAGATGTCGATCGTCGGCGCCACGACATCGCTCGCGCTTGACCGAAACAATATTACGCTGGATCCGGAAAGCAAAGACCAATGGGGCCGGCCCGCGCTGCGCGTCACCTACCGGGACCACGACGATGACCTGGCGATGAGCCTGTTCCTGCAAGACCGCGCGGCTGAACTGGCCGATGCCGCGGGCGCCGTCAAAGCCTGGCGCCACCCGATTACACCGTCAACCAACGGCGTCCATTTGCTCGGCACCTGCCGCATGGGCGATGACCCGGCGACGTCTGTCGTGGACCGAAATCATCGCAGCCACGATATTCGCAACCTGTTCATATGCGACGGCAGTAGTTTCGTCACATCCGGGCGCGGGCAACCGACCATGACAATCATGGCACTCGCATTTCGCGCGGCGGACAAGATCAAAGCCGCGGCTCGCGCCGGCAACATTTAGCAGCGGCCTGAAAAGTACTGCTGCTTATTATCGATTCCACTTCCAGATACGGAGATTCCAATATGAAAAGCCTCTTGATACTCGTTGTTGTCACGCTGTTGGCCGGCTGCGAAATGGAAGTGACCGCATCACCTGATGTTGCATACCTGCAGGCGCCCGGTACGGAGGATATGAATCTGCCGTTTTCGTCAGCCGTACGTGTCGACAAGATGCTGTACTTGTCCGGCAGTATCGGTCTCGTCCCGGGAACACAGCAGCTCGCCGAGGGTGGCATCCAGGGCGAAACACGACAGGTCCTCGAGAACATTTCGCAAACTTTGCAAACCTTCGGCTCGTCGATGGACAAGGTTGTCAAGTGCACGGTTTTCCTTGCAGACATACAAGAGTGGGGTGCGATGAACGAGGTGTATCGGACGTTTTTTCCAAACCCGCCGGCACGGAGCGCGCTTGGCACCAGCGGGCTCGCGCTCGACTCACGGGTCGAAATCGAGTGCATCGCGGTCGTCGCAATGTGACATGACGACGCCCTCCACGTTGCTTCTGGGCATCAGCAACGCCATCGTCGACGTGCTCGCACATGTGACAGACGACTTCATTGACGGCATCGATGCCGTGCCCGGCTCAATGACACTGATCGATGAGAAACGCGCCCAAACGATC
>JADFSP010000040.1 GCA_022560695.1 Pseudomonadota bacterium | reverse complement strand
GTCGAACCGCAGTTTTCTGAGAGAAAACTTCGGTTCGACCCCACTTTTCCCGCTACAAGCGGTCGTCAACGGCCGCGGACGGCAACACGTACTTGATATCGTAAAGGACCGATGTCTTCTTGCCAAAGGCGCGGATGCCCTTCTCGCCCAGCGCCTTGAATTTATCGTGCGCGACCGCGATGACGACGACGTCGTATGCGCCTTTCTTCGGGTCGCTCACGAGCTCGATGCCGTACTCTTTCTTGACCTCGCCGGCGTCGACCCAGGGGTCGTGAACATCGATGCTCGCGCCGTAGGAACTCAGTTCGCGCACAACGTCGATGACCTTGGTATTGCGCACGTCCGGGCAGTTCTCCTTGAACGCCAGCCCGAGTATCAGGATGCGGGCGTTCAGGGGCTGCACACCTTTTGCCAGCATGCTCTTGATGATGCGCGTCGCGACGTACAGCGACATGTCATCGTTGATGCGCCGGCCCGCGAGAATCATCTGCGGGTGATAACCGAGTTGTTGCGCCTTGTAGGCCAGGTAATAAGGATCGACGCCGATGCAATGCCCGCCGACGAGTCCCGGGCGAAACGGCAGGAAGTTCCACTTCGAGCCGGCGGCCTCGAGCACTTCCTCGGTGTCGATGCCGACGCGCTCGAAGATCATCGCGAGCTCGTTGATCAGTGCGATGTTGACGTCGCGCTGCGTGTTCTCGATGACTTTTGCGGCTTCGGCAACCTTGATGCTCGACGCCCGGTACGTGCCGGCCGTGATGACCGTGCAATAGACGGCATCGATGAAGTCGGCGGCCGCGGGTGTCGAGCCCGACGTGACCTTGAGTATCGACGGCAACCGATGTTCCTTGTCGCCGGGGTTGATGCGCTCCGGGCTGTAGCCGACGAAGAAGTCCTCGTTGAGTTTCAGCGCCGAGCCCTGCTCGAGGATGGGCACGCAATACTCCTCGGTGGCGCCCGGGTAGACCGTCGATTCGTAAACGACGACATCGCCTTTTTTCAAGACGCCGGCCAGCGTCTCGCTCGCGCGTTTGAGCGGCGTCAGTATCGGGCGGTTGCTGTCGCCGATCGGCGTCGGCACCGTGACGATGTAGAAGTTGCAACCGGCGAGCGCCGACGCGTCGCTCGTGAAGCGCAGTTCTGTCGCCTCACCGAGTTCGTCGCTGGAAACCTCGAGCGTCGAGTCGCTGCCCTGCTCGAGTTCCGCGATGCGCTCGGGCTTTACGTCGAAACCGACGGTCGCGTACCGCTTGCCGAACTCGACCGCGAGCGGCAGGCCGACGTAGCCGAGGCCGATAACGCCGATGTGCAATTTATTGATATCGAAAGACATTGCGAAAGAAAACCTCGGTTCGACCCCGGTTTTTTAGCCCAGGAACCACAGCGCCGCCAGGCCCGACAGCGTCATCGTGACCGTGTACGGCAGCGCCATGATGACCATGCGGCCGTAGGACAGCCGGATCAGTGGCGCCAGTGCCGAGGTCAGCAGGAACAGGAACGCCGCCTGGCCGTTCGGTGTCGCCACGCTCGGTATGTTCGTGCCCGTGTTGATCGCCACGGCCAGCGCATCGAACTGCTCACGGGTGATCGCGCCGCTCTCGTAGAACTCGGCCACTTGCTTGATGTACACGGTCGCGACAAACACGTTGTCGCTGATCATCGACAGCACGCCGTTCGCCATGTAGAACAGCGCCTCCTGCATCTTGCCGTCGTAGGTCAATACCCAGTGGATCACGGGGGTAAACAGGCCCTGGTTGTTGATCACGGCGACGATGGCGAAGAACACGACGAGCAATGCGGTGAACGGCAACGCCTCTTCGAACGCGCGGCCGATGCGGTGTTCCTCGGTGATGCCGTTAAACGCCGTTGCAAGTACGATGACGAGCAGGCCCACGACCCCGGGCTCTGCGAGGTGAAATCCGAGTACCAGGATCAGGATGACCGCGACGACGGCCTGCACGATGATCGCGGTGCTCTCCGCCTTGGTCCGGTTCGCGGCCATCACCCGTTCGTATTCTTCGAGGACGTCACGAACTTTGGGTGACAGTTTCGCGCCGTAACCGAAAGCACTGAATTTCTCCAGTAACACGCACGTGATCAGGCCGACGGCGAGCACGGGCATCGAGATATGCGCCATGCGCATGAAGAACTCGGCGAAGGTCCAGCCCATGACTTTGGCAATCAACAGGTTCTGCGGTTCGCCGACAAGCGTCGTCACGCCGCCGAGCGCCGTGCCGATAGCGCCGTGCATCATCAGGCTGCGCAGAAAGGCGCGAAAGCCCTCGAGGTCCTCGCGATGCAGTTCGACAACCTGGTCGTCGGTGGACGGGTCGTGGTCGTGGTCCAGCTTCTTGCCCGACGCCACCTTGTGGTAGACGCCGTAAAAGCCGACCGCGACCGTGATGATGACGGCGATCACCGTCAGCGCATCGAGGAACGCGGACAGGAATGCCGCGGCGAACGAGAATATCAGGGACAGCAGGATCTTCGAGCGCACGCCGAGCAGGATCTTCGTGAACGCGTACAACAGCATCTCGCGCAGGAAGTAGATGCCCGCGACCATGAACATGAGCAGCATGATGACCGGGAAGTTCACTTCCGTTTCGTGGAACACCATCTCCGGAGTCGCAAGACCGAGCACGATCGCCTCGATCGCGAGCAGGCCGCCCGGCTGCAACGGATAGCACTTCAGCGCCATCGCCAGCGTGAAGATGAACTCGATGACGAGTACCCAGCCCGCGATGAACGGGTCGAACGAGACGAGGATCGGGTTCAGGATCAGGAAACCGATGATCGTGAGCTTGTACCAGGTCGGGGAATTGCCGAGGAAGTTCTCGCGCAAAGCTTCTGCCATCGTGTGGGACATATCGAGTCCTGCTATTGGAATGAGTCAAGGGAACAGGGCCGCCCCCTGTCCGGGCCATTATCGTTGCTTCTGTCCGGCCCGATGCCGCCGCGGCGACCGCTCGATTCTAGACTGTTCCGGGGCTTTTTTGCAGCAAAACTCAGTGCTTTGCGGTGCGGTCCCAGACGCAGTCGCCCGATTCGCGGAGCGTGTCGAGTATCGCCTCGTGCGCCGCCGCCTCGGTCTCGCTGGCCTTGACGACGATGAGATCGAGGTCGGTGCGGGCCACGCGCTCGACGTCATTGCCGCCGTCTGTGCCGGCCGTGTCCGCGGAATCATCGAGCGACAGCGTCGTCTGGCCACCGGTCATCTCGAGATAGACGCGCGCGAGCAGCTCGGCATCGATCATCGCGCCGTGCACGTCACGCTTCGACGCATCGATCTCGTAGCGCTTGCACAGGGCATCGAGGCTGTTGCGCTGCCCCGGATGAATCTTGCGCGCGAGCGCCAGCGTGTCGAGCACGCTGGCGTGATCGGTGATCAGCGGCTTCGCGTGCTTCATGAGTCTGAGCTCGTACTCGAGGAAGCCCACGTCGAACTCCGCGTTGTGAATGATCAGCTCGGCGCCGGCGAGAAAGGCGAGCAGCTCATCGGCGATCTCGTGAAAGCGTGGTTCGGTGGCGAGGTCCTCGCGGCTGATGCCGTGCACGCGTTCGGCGCCCTCGTCGATGTCGCGATCGGGGTTCAAGAAGCGATGGAACTCACGCCCGGTCAGACGCCGGTTGACGAGTTCGATGCAGCCGATCTCGATGATGCGGTGGCCGTGCCCCGTGGACAGGCCCGTGGTTTCGGTGTCGAGGACGATTTGTCGCATGCGGGTATTTGACCACAACCCACGGCATGGCTTCAAAAAAGGCTCGCCTCGAAACAGAACAGCTTCAGCGCGTAGCCCCTGTCCCTGTCTTCCTGGGTGTTGTCCCAGTACACGGGATCCTCGTCCAGCAGGAGTCCCTTGGCGATCAAACAATCGTTGAGACTGGTAAACACCGGTTGGTTCGACACTGGTCTCCATGCGTCGTCACAAGCGGTCCAGGAATTGTAGAGACCATTCCACCGGTAGTAAATCGGGCACGACGCCAGGATGTGATCCTCGAAGTCCACTGGATCGCAGCCGAACGGGCAGTTGGGGTCGTACTCGGACCCGTCATCACCGCATGCCGTGATGACCAGCGCTGAGAGCAACAACAGCCCAATCAAAATCGGCCGGTTCGTGCGAATTTCCATTGCCTGGATGTCCACGGTGTCGTTCCTTTTGCGTGGATATCGGGCCAGTTCGGGCCTGAAGGCCCTCCGATCATTTGGGTGTGGCGTAGAGCTGCGCCCAGTAAATTCCCTTGGCGCTGGCCTTGTCGACCGCGAAAGCGATGCCCGTCTCGGTATAGCGCGGGTTCATCAGGTTGGCGCAATGGCCCGGGCTCTCGAGCCAGGTAGTGACGACTTCCTCTGCACTTGGTTGGCCGGCGGCGACGTTTTCGGCGACGGCGCTCCAGGCATAACCGACCCGCATCACACGCTGAGCCGGCATGCTGCCGTCGCGTGCCTGGTGGCCCAGGTAGCTGTGTGCCGCCATCTCGCGCGCGTGGGCGAGCGCTGCGTGATCGAGCGCGAGAACCTGCTGCAGTGGCCTGGTGGCGTAGAAGCTCTTGCTGCCGCAGCGGCGTCCTCGTGTGCGTGCCTCGTTGATCAGTTGCCGCACGCGGTGCGCAACTGCGGG
Organism: Pseudomonadota bacterium; assembly: GCA_022560695.1. Classification (GTDB taxonomy): domain Bacteria; phylum Pseudomonadota; class Gammaproteobacteria; order Steroidobacterales; family Woeseiaceae; genus UBA1847. The sequence continues at coordinate 11,961 of JADFSP010000040.1, read as the reverse complement.
CGCGTCGTCCGCGGCCGGCGGGGAGAAAGGCGCCGCCAGCACCATCCACGTCTGGTCCCCACGCTGATAGACACCGATCTCACGCAAGGCCGGATCGGCGACGATGCGGCAGAATCGTTGTGCGAGCATACGCGCAATTGCGGCATCGCCGTCTGTGTGTTGGAAGACGATCGACGCCGACTGCCTGGCGCGATAGCCGGATTTTGACGTCGCCTCTTGCAGCGAATCTCCTCGCGAGAGACGGCGCGCCGCCTCGTTGAGTTGTCTGTGAGCAAGTATCGGCCGATGGGCGACAGACTGCTTTCCGCAGCCCTTTGAACGTACCGCGTTCGTAACGTCGACGACATTGGCCAGTGCAACTGCCGGTGCCAACGTAACGAACGCGACAAGCGCGCTGCAGATGATCGACTTATGGGACATGCCGGGAGTTTAGTGCGGGCCAAGTCCGGGCGCGTCGACTCAGAACGCAAATCTGAGATTAAGTAGGGTCAGACCCCACTTTCATGATCGGCCGGCTTCCCAACGATCGATGGAATTCAATGGCCCGATCGGGCAGTAGTGTTCTTTGGTGGGAATGCCTGTCAGCCGCGAATACAGATCGTGGAACGCTCGCATCTCGCACCCCGGCGTGCCAATCAGCGCGGCAATCATGAACGCCGCACCCAGATGCAAAAACAGGTAGACCTCCCAAGCCCACACGGCATGGGCCAGGACGTTCGTTTCAATGGTCCCTTTCGTCACGTAGCCGAATCCGGCGAGGGCGAGAAAGACGCTGGCGCTGACCAGGGCCGGCCATTTTTTCCAGGGGCGGGAATAGCCGATATTGATGATGTAGCTGATCAGAAAAAGACCAACGAACACACCGTTCCAGACGAGAGACCTGATACCGCCATCTGCGCTCATGAGGTTGCCGGCAACCGCGATCAGTGCATAAACGTACCAGATGCAAGCCAGGCCGTACGCGAGCCGCACCAGCCGCCCGATCGGGCCGGGTCTCGGTAGCGAACCGGATTCGTCGAGTTTCAGGTCAGTCGTCGCCATTCCGTCACTGCATATGTAGGGTCAGACCCTACTTTCCACTCTTCAATTGGTGGAGCCGAGGAGGATCGAACTCCTGACCTTCGCATTGCGAACGCGACGCTCTCCCAGCTGAGCTACGGCCCCACACGGACGGGTTGGATTATATCGCCAGAGTCTGGAGATTGCCGCGCCCTGCGGGCTCGCAATGACGGTGGTTTTCCTGCGGGCTCGCAATGAAGTCCGTCTTTGCGAGGAGCGCAGCGACAAAGCAATCTCATCACGGGCTCGCCATTCCGAATTAACTATTCGGGCGCTGTTCCTATCCAGTTTGCGACCTGCTCCGACACCTGGCCGCGATCGCCGACGACCACGAGCGTCATGTCTTCCTCGCGTATGTACTTCGACACCGTCTCCGATATTTGCTCTGGCGTCAGCGCGAACACGTCACTGACGTAATTCGTGAGGTAAGACTCCGGCAACTCGTGCAGATCGAGGTAGCTGAGCACATTGATGATGCCGGACCGTGTCGAGTTCTGAAGCACGAACACGCCAGCCGCATAATTCTTGACACCATCGAGTTCTGCGATCGGCGGCGGATTGTTTGCCAGGTTGTCGATCTCGTACAAGATCTCCTGGATTGCCAGCCCCGTAACGTCGGTGGTCACTGCCGCAGTTTGCACCCAATAAGCGTCTCGATAGCGTGTCGACACGGCGCTCCGCGGCGAATACGTGTAGCCCTTGTCTTCGCGGATATTGCGCGTGATACGCGACGAGAAAAAACCGCCGAGGAGCGTGTTGCTGATCTGTAGCGGGATCCAGTCTTCGGAACTCGGATCCGGTGTCGGTAGCCCGAGGTATACATTGGACTGCACGGCACCGGGCCGGTCGATCATGTCGACAACGACTTTTCCTTCCACGGGCTCGGGTACGTTCAGCAGAATCCCGGGACCCCTCTTCCAGTCATCGAAAGCGCTCTCGAGCGCCGCACGTGTGGCCGTCGCATCGAACATGCCCGCAACGAAAACGTGCGTGCGCTGCGCGCCGAAATTGTCGGAGTAAAAGTTGCGCGCAGCGTCGAGCGTATAGCCCGCAAGTTGATCTTCATCGGGCAGCAGTCTCCCGTAGGGATGATCGCCGTACATTGCCTTGCGGAATGCCGCCAGCGCCATCTGCTGCGGCCGCGTCCGGGCGACGCTCAATTGCCGCAGCCGGTCACGCTTCAGGCGCTCGAGCTCGGATGCCGGGAATTCCGGGTTGCGCACGACGTCGGCCAGCAGCGCCGCCATCTGCGGCACGAAATCACTGAGCGCATCACCGCTGATCGTCGTGCGATCCTCGGTTACGGTGACCGTGACCTGGCCGCCCATCGCGGCCGCCTCACGCGCAATGTCCTCGGAATTGCGGCTCGCCGTGCCCTCGAGCAGGAAGTCACCGCTCAGGTCGGCGAGCCAGGTTTGATCACCCTCGTTCAGGTTGCCGGAGCGAATGACGATCCGGACCGTCGCCTTTGGCACGCTCCCGATCTGCACCAACGTCACCCGCAGGCCGTTCGGCAGCGCAAAGGTGTCCTTTTCAGGCAACGTGAAGTTCTTCGGCGTGCCACCCTTCGGTGGCAACTGCTTTTCGTCCTCTTGCGCCGAGACCAATGCGCCGAACAAGACAGACAGTGCGGCTGCGGTGCTGATCCACGCTTTGAATCTAGTCATTGCTGGCGACCTCCTGTGATGCTTCGGCCGCGCCGGCTTCGAGCACGAGCACGGTGCGGTTGCCCGGGCGCAGGTACTCCTTCGCCGTCTGCAGTATGAGCTGCGCTGTCACAGCAGCTATTTCGGCTTCGAATTCGTTGATCTGGTGCGGGTTGTCGTCGAACAGCGCGAGCGACGCGAGCAGGTCGGCGCGCCCGAAACCCCAGAAGTTGGCGACGTCGTCGTAGTAGCCGGAGCGCCACTTGACCTTGGCTCGTGCCAGCGTATCCGCGTCCACCGGTTTCGTCCTCACCTGCTCGATCACGCCATCGAGCACATCGACGATACGGTCCTCGCTGACATCCGCATCGTGAATGAAGGACGCCACCCACAGCATCGGCCCCTTGTAGTTCAGCATGCTGCCGAGACTGGCGTTAATACCACCGTCCACCTCGCTCGTGATGCCCTCGTTCTTGACAAGCGCCTGGTACAGCAGGCTGTCCTCGCCCTGCAGCAAGATCTGATCGAGCAGCCCCATCGCATACCACTCCGGCGTCAGGCGTTCCGGCACGTGGTAGGCAAACGCGAATCCTGGTTTCGTCGCGAGCGGGTCGCGCCGGCTGGCGCGCTTCGGCTGCTCCTGCCGCGGCTCGCTGATGTCGGGTTGCTCAATGTTCCCGGGCGATGCAGCAATGTCGCCGAAATGCTTCTCGACCAGAGCCCTCGCTTCGTCGTAGTCGATGTCGCCGACAATCGCAATGGCTGCGTTGTTCGGGGTGTAGTACTGCTGAAAGAAATCGGCGACGTCGTCCAGCGTTGCCGCATCGAGGTCGTTAAGATCACCGTAGAAGTTGTGCGCGTTGTACCAGTTCTCGTTTGCGTACTGCGGCATATCGAGCCACGGGAATCCACCGTAAGGCCTATTCAGCACGTTGACCTTGACCTCGTTCTTCACGACGCCCTGCTGATTCGTAAGGTTCGCCTGCGTGATGTCGAGGCTGCGCATCCGGTCCGCCTCGGCCCACAGGATGGTCTCCAGCTTGTGGGCCGGCACGATCTCGAAGTAATTCGTGAAGTCGAAACGCGTCGAGCCGTTCAGCACACCGCCGTTGCGTTGCACGAGCTGAACAAATTCCATCTTGCCGAGATTTTTCGAGCCCTGGAACATCATGTGCTCGAACAAATGCGCGAAGCCGGTACGATCTTTCGGTTCGATGCGAAAACCGATGTTGTAGTAGACAGCAACCGTCACGACGGGCGTCGATACGTCCTGCGATAGGATGACCTTGAGGCCGTTTTCGAGCGTCGAGTAACGCACGGGCACCTGGAAGCTGGACATGCTGACGCCCGCATCCGCGTTTGCGGAGTCCGCGCTGCCGGCATCGGGCGCCTGCTGGCAGGCGCCAACGCCAAACGTTGCCGCCAGTGCGAGCAAACCGTGATAGATCGTTTTCATGCTTGCTTCCCCCGTTAGGAGATAAGTAATTTATCGGGAGACTACCAAAGCAGCGAACACTCGCCAACGTCCCCGTGCAATCATTCCGGTTCGCTCGGCTGCTCCTGCACAGGTGGCTTCACATCGTAGCCGATCAGGGAATAGCCTTCGTAATGGCAGGTGTCCAAAGCCTTGCCGAACGCCACCCAGTACTCGTCCTCACTGAGATCACCCGCGGCGAATGCCTTTGTTACTTCCGGAGCAACACTGTCCGGAAACCACTCATAGTTTATCCACCAGTCATCATCCAGTTTGACGACGCATCGACCGCAGCGGGCTTCCTCGAAGTCCGAATCGCATTCTATGAACTCGGAATTCACGTCGGCACCGTGAATGAATTGAATTTCTCCGGACGAGTCACCTTCGAACGGATCGCCTCCGAACGAAAAGTAGTACGCACCATCATCGCGCGATACGGCGTTAACGTTTGCGTCCATCAGGAGCCGATTCCACTCGGCGCCGTCCGCCAGTGTTTCGCGTCTCGTAAATCTTTCGACTTTGTAACTTCCTTCGGCCATCTTGAGCCCTGACACGTTGACCGAATCGTATTTGGTTGACGCCAGTCTTAACTCGAGTGCCTCGAGAGAGTCGCGATTCTCCTCAAAATTTTCCCGGGCATCCTGTTCATCCGGTGGCCATTCGCCGCAGCCGCTTAGTAACAGAGCGCATAGGAGCAGCATTGCAGTCGGTACGAATATTGCGTGTGACATGGTTGACTTCCCTCCTACACGAGCTCATCGATGCCGCGATTGGCGAGTCCGTCAGCTTCCTCGTTGCCCGGGTTGCCATCGTGACCCCTGACCCAGCGCCAGTCGATCTTGTGGCGCGCGACCGCCTCGTCGAGCATTTGCCAAAGGTCCTTGTTCTTGACCGGTTTCTTCGATGCCGTCATCCAGCCACGTTTCTTCCAGTTCGGCAGCCATTCGTTGACGCCGTCCATGACGTACTTCGAATCCGTGTGCAACACGACGCGCTGGCCGTTCTTGAGCGCGTTCAGCGCCTCGATCGCGGCCGTCAGCTCCATGCGATTGTTGGTCGTTTGGGGATCGCCGCCATGCATCGTCTTGTGGTGCTTGCCGGCAATGAACAGAACGCCCCAACCGCCCGGGCCGGGATTGCCCCTGCAGGCCCCGTCGGTATAAATCTCAGTGGTTTGGCTCAAAACGGATGCGGGACACTCGGGTTGAAGGTGAGGCCACGCCGGTGACGACTTTGGCCTTCGTGCGCCACACGGGGCGTACCGGCGTCAGCGTGCTGAAGCGCTTTTGCGCCGTGAGCATATAGCAAGCCGACAGCTCCGGCCACCAGCGCTGCCCGCGCTGCTCCCACCGCCGCGAACCACCACCACGGTCGCCCGGCAGCGGCCAGCGAAAGAAGTAGCGCGTGACGCCATGAATATGCATATCAAGCAGTTCCAGCCAGTCGCGCAGGCGCCGGTCGGAGATCAGATGATCGGCACCGGGTGGCAGGCCAGCGCCCGGGATCAGGCGCCGCAGGCCCCATAGCCCGCCGGGCCGCAGTCCCAGCACGACGAGGTGGCCGTCCGAGCGCAGCACGCGCTGCACCTCACGCAGGATCGCGTGCGGCCGGTCGCTGTAATCGAGCGTGTGCGGCAACAGCACGATATCGATCGAGTCGCTGGCGATGGGTAGCCGGTGCAGCTCGCCGAGGACGGACGGCTTGCCCGCAGCGCCGTTCTCTGCGATCAGCGACGTGCGCTGCGTGCGTGCGTGGCGCAGAAACGCCCTGGAATCGCCCCAGAGCCCCATCTGCAGGCATCGTTCGCCGAACAGGCCGTCGAATGCCTGTTCGACGACACGGGCCTCCTGGCGCATGAGCGCGCTGCCCAGCGGCGTCTGCAACCAGTTCTGCACGGCTGCAGCGTCATGTGTGATTTCTGCCATCAATGCTCCGGATCTTGCCCGGTGTGTGAACTGACTACTTGCACTACATAATCCAGTCCGTAGGATACGCCGGATGTCCACGCCAAAGCACCGACTATTTCAAGGAATTCAGCGTCTCGTGGCCATCTGTGCCACTTTTTTCGCGCTGCTGTCCGCGGCCCTGGCCGCCAGCCCGATGACGCCGGACGGCAGGCTCGCGGCCGAAGCGCCGGTCTTGCGGCTGATCTCGCCCGTGGACGGGCTCACGCTGGAGACCTACGACCCGACAGGGTCCGACAAGTTGCTCGCGAAGCTGCGCTGGGGATTCTCGCTTGAGCCCGCGGACAACCGCCGCATCCGCGCCGAGCGCGACTGGTACGTGAGCCACCCCGATTACCTGACGCGGGTCTTCACGCGCGCGCAGCGCTACCTGCCATTCATCACGGCGCAACTCGAACAACGCGGCCTGCCGCTCGAGCTTGCGCTGCTGCCCATCGTCGAGAGCGCCTACGACCCGTTCGCGTATTCGCACGGGCGTGCCGCCGGTCTCTGGCAGATGATTCCGGGCACGGCGCGGCGTTTCGGCATCAGGCAAAACTGGTGGTACGACGGCCGCCGCGACGTCGTCGACTCGACGCGCGCCGCGCTCGACTACCTCGAGTACCTTTACAAACTCAACGAAGGCAACTGGTTCAATGCGATTGCCTCGTACAACTCCGGTGAGGGCAACGTGCGCAATGCCGTGCGGCGCAATCGCCGCTCCGGCAAGCCTGAGGATTTCTGGAGTCTGAGGTTGTCGGCGGAAACGAGTACTTACGTTCCGAAGCTGCTCGCACTGGTCGACATCGTTCGCGACCCGGCGCGATTCGGCCTGACGTTACCAATCGTTATCGATGAACCGCAGTTTGTGGTCGCCGACATCGAATCGCAGCTCGACCTCGCACTGGCTGCCGAACTCGCGGGCGTCGATGTCGACACCGTGTACGCCTTTAACCCGGGCTACAACCGCTGGTCGACTGATCCCGGCGGCCCGCATCGGCTGGTGCTGCCCGTCGAGGCCGCCGACGACTTCGCCGCAGCGCTCGCGAACGTACCGCGTGGCGAACGCGTGCGCTGGAAGCGGCACAAAGTCCGCAACGGCGAGACGATCTCCGAGATCGCGCAGAAATACCACACAACGATCACGTCGGTGCGCTCGGCGAACAATCTTCGCGGCAACACGATTCGTGCCGGACATTACCTGTTGATCCCGGTTGCGACAAAGCCACTGGCGGCCTACAGCCAGAGCGCCGACGCTCGCCTGGCAAAGACGCAGGGCCGGCAACGTGCGGGACACAAGGTCGACCACTTCGTCGCCCCGGGCGAGAGTTTCTGGACGATCAGCCGCCGCTACGGGATCACGACGCGGCAACTCGCCGCGTGGAACGGCATGGCGCCCGGCGATGTCTTGCCGGTCGGCCGCAAGCTCGTCGTCTGGACCGATGCCGTTGTCTCACCACGGGTATCGCCGACCGCAGCGCTCGGCAATACCACACGCAAGCTGCGCTACACGGTGCGCCGTGGCGACTCGCTGTACCTGATCGCGAACAGGTTTCGCATCACGGTCGCGCAGCTCGTGCGCTGGAACAAGATCGACAAGAACAAGATCCTTCGGCCCGGGCAGACCTTGACGATGTACGTCGACGTCACGCGCCAGTCGAGCTGAGATTTAAGTGGGGTCGAACCGGACTTTTCTGCAGAAAAGTCCGGTTCGACCCCACTTAATGGACTAACCTCAACAAAAATCTGACCGGGGAATCATTATGGGCTTCATGGCCGGCAAGCGAGCGCTGATCGTCGGCGTCGCCAGCGATCGTTCCATCGCAACGGGCATTGCCGAGGCGTTCGCGCGCGAAGGCGCCGAACTCGCGTTCACGTATCAGAACGACAGGCTCAAGGGGCGTGTCGACAAGCTTGCGGCCAAGCTCGGTTCGAAGATGACTTACCCGCTCGACGTCAGTTCCGATGACGAGATCGATGCACTGTTCGCAGCGATCGCCAAGGACTGGGACGGCATCGACGTACTCGTGCACTCGGTGGGTTTTGCACCACGCGATCAACTCGACGGCACGTTTGTCGAAGCCGTCACGCGTGAAGGCTTCCGGATCGCGCACGACATTTCGAGTTACAGCCTCGCCGCACTCGCGAAGGGTGCGCTACCGCTCATGGAAGGGCGAAATTCCTCGATCCTGACGCTGACATATCTCGGCGCCGTCAAGGCCGTGCCGAATTACAACGTCATGGGCCTCGCCAAGGCCAGCCTCGAAGCCAACGTACGCTTTCTCGCCGCCGACCTCGGGCCACGCGGCATCCGCGTCAACGCGATTTCGGCCGGCGCAATCAAGACACTGGCGGCGGCCGGCATCGGCGGCTTCCGCAAGATGCTGCATCACATGGCGAAGGTGTCGCCGATACGACGCACCGTGACCACCGAGGATGTCGGCAATGCGGCGGCGTTCCTGTGTTCGGACCTCGCAGCGGGGATCGCGGGCGAAATCCTGTACGTCGACGGCGGTTACAACACGATCGGCATGCATTTGGACGAGGACGAATGATTAAGGGGGGCGAACTGTAGGAGGGCCTTTAGCCCAAGATGTTTCGGTAAACTTTTTCGTACGCGTCGGCCATGCGGTCAGTGCTGAATCCCGCCGCCTTTGCCACGTTCGCATCGCGCATCGCCTCGGCCAGCGCGCGATCATCGACAATCGCCGCAATGCCGTCGAAGAGCTGATCCGCACTCCCGGGCTCGATGAGCAAGCCATTGACACCGTTCTCGACGACTTCGGGGATGCCGCCGATATCGGATGCGACGATCGGCAGTCCAAAGTGCATGGCGTCGAGTAATGTCGAGCCCAGCGCCTCGTGCAGCGACGGAAACACAAACAGGTCAAAACTCGCGAGGTAGTCGCCGACGTTATCGACGAAACCGACGAGCTCGATATTCTCGAGACCCGCGATCTCACGGCGGAACAACGCCTCATCGTCGCCACTGCCCAGCAGCAGAAAATGCCAGTCCGGCCGCGATGTCGCCGCTTTGTGCGCTGTCTTGATGATCGTCAATTGCCCCTTGGCGCTGTGAGCGAGCGTACCGATATGGCCAATCAGGATTTTGTCTTTGCGGTCGTGCCGGATGGAGTGTGATTCATTCGCATCTGCCTCAAAATGCGCGTGGGCGTCCGGGACGACCTTGCATTCCAACCCCGGATTAGCGACCTGAATATGCCTGGCCACTGCGTTCGATACGGCAACGACAGCCGAAGCGCGCCAGAAAGATCGGTCGCGAATCCAGGATTTATTTTGCGGACGAACGACACGACGCGTCAGTACGTACGGCGTCCCGAAAAGCATCGATGCCAGCAACGCGCTGTACACGCATCGCGCTTCGTGGGCGTGCACGAGCGCGGAGCCGTGAGCGGCCAGGCCGGCAGCGACGAGATTTGACGACACCTGCACGATGTCGAGGTTCGGGATGTCCGCGCAGCGGCGTACGAGTGCGTGCTTGTTGCGGACGACGAGCCGTTGCTGCCAGCCACGCCCGGCCAGCACACGGACGAGCAATTCGGTCTGCCGTTCCCCGCCGTAATAGGCGGACGCCAAGTTGATGTGGCAGATGACGGGCCGCTCCGGTTCCTGGTCATGGTGCGTCATGAAATCATTGTCGCATTCGTACCTGCATGGAATCGAGCATACTGTCAAATTAACGAATTCATCGAACTGAAAGTGCGAATGGTGGGCGTCGTTTGGCATCGTACTCAGCTCCGCGTGGGCGCTATTTCCACATGTTGGGCGCGAAGATCCCCGATCTAGCACCGCCAGCCCAAGCCTGTGTGTTAACTTGAGAGTAGCGTTTACATGGTGCGTCAACCGACAACGCCATCCGAGATTATTACAAAAGGGCCTGAAGAAAAAGTGGGCAAAGTAAAGTCACTGGGGCACATGCATTTTCCGGCCTGGTTGGCAAACAACCCAATTTTCAGGAAGGCGTTCCTGTTGCGCAAGCTGTACTTGTCCAAAACGAGTTTCTCGCATTATTCGCAATATGCTGAGGACGTCTCAATATTTCTCCTGTACCCCAAAAAGAACGACGGCTTTTTTGTTGATGTCGGCTGTTTTCACCCAAAGAAATACAACAATATCTTTGCACTTTACCGCAGAGGTTGGCGTGGCGTGAACATCGATATAGACCCACTAAAGATTGCGGCTTTCGATATGGCACGTTCCGGGGATACCAATATCGCCTGTGCCGTCAGCAACCAGACCGGCGAGACAGAATATTTTTCCGATGGCATTTATTCTCTGACCATTTCGCTGGATAAGAATTTCGCCGAGAGCCGTGGCGGCTATATCAGCAAGAAGACGCGCGTCGATACGCTCACCAACATACTGGACGGGACCAAGTATCAGGGCAGACAAATTGATCTGTTATCGGTGGACGCCGAAGCGCACGATTTCGAAGTCATTAAATCGCTGGACTTCAAGCGTTATTCACCGCGACTAATCGCGGTAGAAACGCATTTGCGCCTGCTGCCTGACGTGATGCGCACTGACTTGTACAAATACCTTGACCAACTGAACTACTGCATCGTTGGCTGGTGCGGCCTGACCCTGTTGTTTGCTAGTGAGACTTTTCAAAAGACGCTGGCGGCACAACCGCTTTGAGTACCAGTCAACGGCTCTGACTCACTCGTTGGGATCGAAAGGTGCATCGAGCCCGATTGCGCAACGCACGTCTGATGCCCGCTCGTGTTCCCCATGAATCGCCTCGATCTCGGGGCTGAATTCCCTCTGTGGATGGTCTAGGTGATAGACAATCGCGCGGTTGAGTAACGCGTAATAAGGATACCCGGCCCGTTGCAAGCGCAGATCGAGATCGTAGTCCTCCCTCCAGGCTCTGCTATAGGACTCATCGTAGCCATTGACGGCTTCGAAAACGGCCTTCGGCAAGCTGAAATTGACACCCATGAGTTTGCGTGCCCGAGGGTGAAACATTCGCGCGAGACCCGCTGCAAGGCGGATTCCCAGCAAAAACCGCTTGGTGTCCCGGCGTAACCAACTCCGTGGGACCGGACCCCACAACGACTCCAACCTTCCCTCGAGCACCCATTCACGCGTGATCTGCGAAGTGATCTCGGGGCCGAGTCTGACACGACGGCCGCACAGCACACGGAGGCCATCGGCAGCCAACGCATGATCTTCTACCCAACGGGAATGAGGAATCGTATCGCCATCGAGGAATATTAAATGATCCCCCGAGGAGCGACGCACGGCCTCGTTGACAATTCGAGTTTTGCGATAGCCGTGATCAACATGCCACACGTGATCAACAGGGAAGCTCAGCCGTTCGGCCCAGGAGGCAATCAGTCTGCGCGTGTCGTCCGTCGAACCATCGTCGGCGACAAACATTTCGTCCGGTGAATGCGATTGACGGCTCATTCCGTAGAAAACGAGATCGAGCAATTCCGGAGCGTTATATGTGCAGACGACGACGGAAACCTTCATTCACCTGACTCGTAGTCTCAAACCTTTTCTTGTCACCGGCGCTGTATTATAGCATCCGGCAAATCCTGGATTGTGCCGAGGATGTGATTGTCTCATCGGCCGATCGTGGCAAGCAAGTAGCTGTCGGCAGAAGAACTCAAGGCACTGCACGCAAAGATTAGGCAGCAGGCGCTGGAGATCGATTTTAGGAGGGCCATCCTACCGCGACGGCACGGCGGCGACGTTGGTCTCCTCGCCCTCCAGTCTTGCAACGACCGTCGCGCAGGAGCAGTCACCCCATACGTTGACGCTCGTGCGCACAATGTCGAGGATGCGGTCAAACACCATGAGCACGCCGATC